>DATJIR010000044.1:0-26738 GCA_035493135.1 Verrucomicrobiia bacterium | reverse complement strand
TCGAGTAGCGGTCGATCGACTTCCACGACATGTCCGCCGAGGCCGCCTCCACCGCGTTCTCGATGATCGCCTTCATCTTGTCCGGCAGCGCGTCGAACTTGGTCTTGTTGAACGTGATCTCGAGCTGCTCCGCGTTCTGGTGGTAGCTCTGGAGCATGCAGATCTTCGAGACGTCGGCGAATCCGAGGACCCGATCCGAGCTCGCGTTGTTGAACTCGGCCGCGTCCAGCAGCCCGCGGTCGATCGCCGGGACGATCTCCGCCCCCGGCAGGGCGTTGACCGCGGCCCCGAGGCCGGTGAACACGTCGATCGAGATGCCGACGGTCCGGAACTTGAGGCCCTTGAAGTCGGCGCTCTTGGTGATCGGCTTCTTGAACCAGCCGAGCGGCTGCGTGTACATCGGCCCGTACGGGAACGACACCACGTTGGCCCCGATCGACTGGTAGAGCTTGTTGAGCAGCTGCTTGCCCCCGCCGTACTTGTGCCACGAGAGCATCATGTTGGCGTCCATGCCGAACGCGGGGCCCGAGCCCCAGAGGGCGAGCGCGGTCTGCTTGCCGTAGTGGTAGACGAGCACCCCGTGCCCGCCGTCGAGCGTGCCCTTGGAGACCGCGTCCAGCAGACCGAAGGCCGGCACCACCGCGCCGGCGGGCAGCACCTCGATCTTGAGGTCGCCGCCCGTCATGTCGTTCACCTTCTTGGCGAAGTCGAGCGCGTACTCGTGGAAGATGTCCTTCTGGGGCCAGGTGCTCTGCCAGCGCATCGAGATCGGCCCTTGCGCCTTGGCGACCATCGGAAAGCCGAGCGTCGCCACGCTGGCCACCGCCGCGCTCTGGAGGAACCGCCGCCTCGGGGTCTCGACTGGAGAGGTCTGCTTGCTCATCGGTCGTCTCCTTTGACGGGTTCGATGAAGGGCTCTGGGACCGCGACCTGGCCGCCGGGCCATCGTCGCTCGTCGCATCGTCACGGGCCGGCTCGCTGCGGATTCTACCCCGCCGGACCCCCCTCCGACCAACTAACTGCGATCCGCCAGCTGAACCGGCGGCCCGTCGCGGCGGTTCCCGGGGCCTATCCCCCGGGCTGGGGATCGAGGGTCACCGCGATCTGCTCCTGGCCGCGGCGGACGATCAGGGGCAGCGGCCCGTCCGGCCCCGCGGCGAGCAGCGCCTCGCGGACGGCCTCCAGGGTGACGACCGGCCGGCCGTTGACCTCGGTGAGCACGTCGCCCACCTGCATGCCCGCACGCTCGGCCCGGCTGCGCGGCAGCACCGCCGCGACCGACGGCACCACGCTCGGCCGGGCTCCGCCCAGCTCCGGCTGCGCCTCCGGATCGCGGACGAAGAATCCGTACTCGGCCGCGACCCGGTCCGCGGCCATCGCATCGGGCATGGCGCCCACCTTCACCTGCACCGGCCGACGGCCCTCCTCGGTCCGCAGCACCGTGAGACGCACCGTCTCGCCCACCGACGTGGAGGCGATCGCGCGCTGCAGGCTCCGGGTGTCGACCACCGGCCGGTCGCGGAAGGCCACCACGAGATCGCCGTTGCGCAGGCCGGCGGCCGCCGCGGGCGTCTCCTTGATGACCTCCACGATCACCGCCCCGAAGCCCTCGCGCATGCCGAAGCGCTTCGAGATGTCCTCCATCTCCTGCTCGGAGAGATCGCGGATGCGCACCCCGAGCCAGCCCCAGCGCGTCGCCGCCTCGGCCGCGGGCGCGAGGCAGGCCAGGAGCAGCGCGGCCGAGACGAGGGCCCGCCTCATGCCCGCCCGCCCTCGCCGGTCAGGTGGCTCAGCAGGTCGTCGAGCGCCGCGGCCAGCCGCTCCAGCCGGCGCTCGACGTGCAGCTCCTCCAGCAGCGCCTGGCGGGTCGCGGGGCTCGGCACCAGCGTCGAGGCGACCTGGTCGCAGAGCCGGCCGGGCTCGGTGAGCGCGTCGAGGGTCTCCTGGAGCTCGGCTCCCTGGCGTCCGACGGTGGCCAGGATCTGCGCGCAGCGGCTCTTGACCCGGCTCGTGAGCGCCGCGACCGCGGGCCCCTCGGCCCCGGTGTCCTCGAGCGGGGTGGCGGCCACCATCCGGTAGAGGGTGTCGGCTGGCAGCTCACGGTCGATGCGCGCGCGGCACTGGCCCTGGAGCAGGAGGTTGTACCGGCCGGTGGCCATCCGCTCCCACTGCACGATGCGCCCCACCCCCATCACCTCGTAGACCGCGGGGCGGCCGTCGTAGGAGGCCTCGTAGCCTGGCCGCAGCCCCACCACCGCGAGGCGCCGGTCCCGCGAGAGGCAGTCGGTGATCATCGCGCGGTAGCGCGCCTCGAAGATGTGCAGGGGCAGCATCGTGTGCGGGAAGAGCGTGAGGTCCGGAAGGGGAAAGATCGGGAGCGAGACCTGGGTCGCCACCCTCGTCCCGCGCCCGACTACCGCAGGTCGGGCAGTTTGAGCGCGGCCACCGCCTCGACGCGCGCGACCGCCGCGGCCGCGATGCTCCGGAAGGCCTGCGCCTGTGCCGAGTCCGGCTGCCCGACCGTGATCGGCACCCCCGCGTCACCCCCCGCGCGCGTCTCCATCTCGAGCGGGATCTGGCCCAGCAGCGGCACCCCGAACTCCGCGGCCACGCGCTGGCCGCCGCCCTCCCCGAAGATCCCGTAGCGGCGCCCGGTGTCGGGGGCGATGAAGTAGCTCATGTTCTCGACGATGCCCAGGATGGGCACGTTGAGCTTGCGGAACATGCCGAGCGCCTTGCGCACGTCGAGGAGCGCGACCTCCTGGGGCGTGGTCACCATGACCACGCCGGAGAGCGGCACCACCTGCGAGAGCGAGAGCTGGGCGTCGCCGGTGCCGGGCGGCATGTCGAAGACGAGGTAGTCGAGCGGCCCCCAGCTGACGTCACGCAGGAACTGCTGGACCGCCGAGTGGATCATCGGGCCGCGCCACACCAGGGCCTCCCGCTCGGCCACCAGGAGCCCGATCGACATGATCTTGATGCCGTGGGCCTCGACCGGGATGATCTTGTTGTCGAACATGCCGGGCCGCCCCTTGGCACCCATCATGAGCGGCACGTCGGGCCCGTAGACATCCACGTCGACCAGCCCGACCTGGGCACCCGACTGCTTGAGCGCGAGCGCCAGGTTGACCGCGACGGTGGACTTGCCGACGCCGCCCTTGCCAGAGGAGACCGCGATGGTGTGCTTGACCTCCGGGATGAACTCGGCGGCCGGGGCCCCGCCCTGTCCGTGCGCGTGAGCGGCGGCCGGCGCGGCCGCCTGGGGCCGGCCGGCGGCGGCCGAGCCCATCTTCACGCTCACCCGGCTCACCCCGGGCAGCTGGGCCACCGCCTTCGACGCGCTGCTGTGCAGCGCGGCCTTGGTGGCGGGCGCCTGGCCCGAGAACGCCAGCGTGAAGGAGACTTCCGCGTCCTGGATGCGAATCTCCTTCACCAGCCCGAGGGCGACGATGTCCTGGCCCTGGTCGGGATCGCGGATCGCTCGGAGCGCATCGAGGACGGTGCGCTCGGTGGGGACGGCGGGCGTGGCCATGTTCTGCGCGCAGTATACTTGCGGGGGCCCCGCAGCGCCACCTCGGCGCCACCCGCGCCGCGCTCTACGGCTCGGGCGGAGCGTCGCGGAAGCCGTGCCGCTCGAACTCCCAGGCCGCGAAGCACCGGACGTGCACGTGGTACTTGTCGAGCCCCGGCTCCCGGCCGTCATGAGCGAACTGGATCTCGAACTCCAGCTGATCCTTCTCGAAGGGCAGGTCGCACACCGAGCACGCGGCGCCGACGCCGGGGCCTCCCCACGTGCGATCAGGCTGGCGGGAGGGGATCTTTCCGTTCTGTATGGCGCCCCGGGCGCGCTCGCGCAGATGAGGCTCGTCGGGCATGGCCGGCTCCTCGGCGGGGCCGTTCGCACGGAGCCAGATGCCAGGGGGCGAGACGCCCGTTGCGTCACCCAGGCGCCCGATGGGAGGCGACCTGGGGTTAGCACGAACCCGGGCTGCCGGCATGCTAAGAACGCGATGTCCTGCCGTCCAAGCCCCCGGGGAACTTGAAAAATCGGGCGGAAGTTGCTACAACGGTCAGGTGCTCGGGCCCGACGACTTCCGCCGTGCGATGAGTCACTTCGCCACCGGGGTGACCATCATCACCGCCTGGGACGCCGAGCACCGGCCCACCGGGCTCACCGCCAGCTCCTTCACGTCGGTGTCGCTCCACCCGCCGCTCATCCTGGTGTGCGTGTCCCAGAAAGCGCAGAGCTATCCGGCGATCAAGGCCGCGGGCCGCTTCGCGGTGAACATCCTGTGCACCGGCCAGGAGACGGTCTCCCGGCGGTTCGCCACCGCGCCCACCGCCTCCGGCGACGAGAAGTTCGCCGGCCTCGAGTATCGCCCGGGCGCCGCCGGCCTGCCGATCCTGGACGACGCCCTGGCCGCGATCGAGTGCACCGTGGTCCACGCCTACCCGGGCGGCGACCACACGATCTTCGTGGCCCAGGTCGACGCGGCGGACTGCCGCGACCACGCGGGCCTCGAGCCGCTGCTCTACTTCCGCGGCAAGTACTCCCGGCTCCACTCGTAACCAGGAGGATCTCGCTGATGTCCGTCCCGCTCTCCCGCCCGCCGGTCGACGACGAGATCAAGGCCGCGGTGCTCGCGGCCATCGACTCGCGGCAGTACATCCTCGGGCCCGAGTGCCGAGCCTTCGAGCAGGAGTTCGCGCGCTACCAGTCCGCCAAGCACGCGGTGCTCACGAGCAGCGCCACCGCCGCGATCTGGATGACGCTCAAGGCGTTCGGGGTCAAGAGCGACGACGAGGTGCTGGTGCCCTCCCACACCGCCTTCCCCACCGTCGAGGCGGTCTGCTTCGCGGGCGCGCGGCCGGTCTTCGTCGACGTCGACGACTCCTACACCGTCGACTTGAAGGACGCCGCGGCGAAGGTCTCACCACGGACGGTTGGCTTCGTGCCGGTGCACCTCTACGGCCACCCCGCCGACCTCGACGGCATCCGGCGCCTCTGCGCGGAGCGCAGCCTCTGGCTGCTCGAGGACTGCGCCCAGGCCCACGGGGCCGCCTGGCAGGGTCGCAAGGTCGGCTCGTTCGGGCGCGCGGGCGTGTTCTCCTTCTACCCGTCCAAGAACCTCACCGTGATGGGCGACGGCGGCCTCCTGGTCACCGACGACGACGACGTGGCCGCCCGCTGTCGCCGGCTGCGCGACCACGGCCGCCTCAACAAGGACGTGCACGCCGAGGTCGGCTTCAACCTGCGCTTCAACGACATCCAGGCCGCCATCGGCCGGGTGCTCCTCCGCCGGCTCGACGCCATGAACGACCACCGCCGCGCCCTGGCCGCGCGCTACCACGCGGGCCTCGCCGGCCTGCCCCTGGGCCTGCCGGGGGAGGCGCCCGGCGCCCGCCACGTCTACCACCTCTACGTGGTACGCACGCGGGAGCGCGACGCGCTCGGCCGGTTCCTCAAGGAGCGCGGCATCGCGACCGGCATCCACTACCCGGTGCCGAGCCACAAGCAGCCGGCGGTCGAGGCATTCGATCCGCCCGCGCTGCCGGTGACCGAGCGGCTGGTCGGCGAGATCCTCACGCTGCCGATCTCGGCCGGCCACACCGAGGCCGAGGTGGACGAGGTGATCGCGGCGGTGAAGGAATTCTTCCGCACCCGGTGACCGGCCGGCCCTGAGGAAGCGCATGCGGCGCCCGTGAACGTTCTCCAGATCTATCCGAAGTCGGACTTCTTCACCGGCGCGGCCATGCAGCTGCGCGACTTGGCCGCCGGCCTGGCCTCGCGCGGCCTCCGCGTGGTGGTGGCCACCCGGCCGAGCCCGCAGTGGGAGCGCGCCTGCGCCGCGGCGCGGGTGCGTCACGCCCCGGTGCCCATGCGCTCGAGCCTCGACCTGCGCTCGGCGTGGGCCCTCGCCCGCCTGATCCGCGAGCACGACATCGAGGTCGTCCACTGCCAGAAGGGCCGCGCCCGCTCGCTCGCGCTGCTCGCCGGGCTGGTCGCGCCGATCCCGGTGCTGATCCTGAACCGCGGGGTGAGCTTCGCGGTGGATCGCTGGACGCGCCTCGGCTACACCACCCCGCGCGTGTCCGCCATCGTCGCGGTCTGCGAGTCCATCAAGCGCGGGCTGGTGGCCGGAGGCGTGCCGGCGGCCAAGATCGAGGTCATCTACTCCGGCACCGACCTCGCCCGCTTCCATCCCGGCGTGGACGGCCGGCGCATCCGGACCGAGCTCGGCCTGTCCCCGGAGCACGCCCTCGTCACCCAGGTGGGCATCCGCTCCTGGCGCGGCAACGACGATGTGCTGGAGGCGATGGCCCGCGTCTGCCACGCGGCGCCGCACGCGCGGCTGCTCTTCGTGGGCGCCCCGCCGCCGCGCATCCCCACCCTGCGCGACCGGGCCTTCCGCCGCGGCATCGGCGACGCGGTCTCGGTGCTCGGTCACCGCGAGGACATCCCGGAGATCCTGGCCGCCAGCGACCTGGTGGTGGACGCCTCCTACGCCGGGCTCGGCCTCACCGGCTCGCTGCGCGAGGCCCTCGCGGTCGAGACCCCGGTGGTCGCCACCGACATCGAGGGGCACCCCGAGCTCATCGTCGGGGGCGAGACCGGTCTGCTGGTGCCTCCCCGAAATCCCGACGCCCTGGCCCAGGCCATCCTGCGCGTGCTCGAGAACCCGACCCGGGCCAAGGCCATGGCCCGCGCCGGCCGCAAGCGGGTGGAGGCGCAGTTCTCGATGGCGCAGAAGATCGAGCGGACCGAGGCGCTCTACCGGCGCCTGCTCGCCGCCCGGGGGCGGGCGTGACCGCGCGCTACGGCCTGCTCGCGCGCCTGCTGCCCTACCTCCGGCCCTACTGGCCGATCCTGGTCCTGGGCGGGGTGCTGGCCCTGCTGGTCTCGGGCTCGGAGGCGCTCATCGCCTGGCTGGTCAAGCCGGCGATGGACGAGATCTTCCTCAAGCGCGACGTCACCATGCTGCGGATCATCCCCCTGGCCCTGCTCGGGGCCTACCTCCTGAAGGGCGCGGGGCGGTTCGGCCAGTCCTACCTGATGGCCTCGGTGGGCGAGCGGGTGATCGCGCGCATCCGGCGCGAGCTCTATGCCCACATCCAGTCGATGCCGCTCGCGTTCTTCGCCTCGCTCCACTCCGCCGAGCTGATGACCCGGGTGGTGACCGACGTCAACCGGCTGGCCCGCCTGTCCTCCACGGTGCTGGTCATGGCCGTCCGTCACGTGGGCACGATCGCGGCGCTCCTCACCGTGATGTTCCTGCGCGAGTGGGTGCTCGCCCTGATCGCGATCGCGGTCTTCCCCGCGGTCGGCGTCGCGGTGCGCACCATCGGCCGCAAGCTCTACAAGATCAACCGGCGGACCCAGCAGAAGATCGCCGAGCTCAACGTGGTGCTCCAGGAGTCGTTCACCGGCACCAAGATCGTCAAGGCCTTCGGGCGCGAGGGGCTCGAGCAGGAGCGGTTCAACTCGGTCAACGACCGCCTCCTCGGCCTGGCCCTGAAGGATCGCCGCATCGACGAGATGGCCGAGCCCGTGATGGAGGTGCTGGGAGCGGTCGCCATCATGGGTGCGCTCTGGTACGGCGGCTACCGGGTCATCTCGGGCGCCCTCACGCCCGGCGAGTTCTTCTCCTTCACCGCCGCGGTGATCCTCCTCTACGGGCCCGTCCGCCAGCTCTCCCGCATGGTCAACACCGTGCAGCAGTCGATCGCGTCCGTCGAGCGGGTGTTCGAGATCCTGGACACCCCGCCCGCCATCGTGGACGCCCCCGGCGCCCTCGCGCTGCCCGGCTTCGGCGGCTCGATCGTCTTCGAGGCCGCCGGCTTCCGCTATCCCGAGGCGGAGGACTGGGCGCTGCAGGACGTCTCGCTGGCCGTGCGCAAGGGCGAGCTGATCGCCTTCGTGGGCATGTCCGGCGCGGGCAAGACCACGCTCATGGAGCTCCTCCCTCGCTTCCACGACGTGACCACCGGCCGCATCACCCTCGACGGCCACGATCTCCGGGGGGTGACGGTGAGCTCGCTCCGCGCCCTCATCGGCATCGTGACCCAGGACACGTTCCTGTTCCACGACTCGGTCGAGTACAACATCGCCTACGGCAAGCCGGGGGCCACCCAGGTGGAGATCGAGCGCGCGGCCCGGCAGGCCCAGGCCCACGACTTCATCACCGCGCTGCCCGAGGGCTACGCGACCTCGGTCGGCGAGCGGGGCGTCAAGCTCTCGGGCGGCCAGGCCCAGCGGCTGGCCATCGCGCGCGCCTTCCTGAAGGATCCCCCCATCCTGATCCTCGACGAGGCGACGTCGGACCTGGACGCGGAGAGCGAGTTCCTGGTCCAGCAGGCGCTCTCCGAGCTGATGAAGGGGCGCACCGTGCTCGTGATCGCCCACCGGCTCGCCACCGTCAAGCACGCCGATCGGGTGGTGGTGGTCCACGCCGGCCGCATCGCCGAGGTGGGCACTCACGACGAGCTGATGGCGCGGAGCGACGGCATCTACCGCCGCCTCGCGACACTACAGTCCCTCGACGCCCTACCGGCCCGCTAACCGCCCGGCCGCACGGGCGCCGGCGGCGAGCAGGGCCGGGTAGACGACCCACCGTCGGAACGGCTCGATGAGGGCCATGTAGCCGCGCCCGAGCGCGCCGTTGGGGCGGACGTACACCGCGAGGCGCGGGTGGCGCTCCACCAGCGAGACGTGGAGGAAAGCGGTCACGGTGCGGTTGGCCAGCCGGGACAGGACCTCCTCCGGCTCCTGGTAGACCGGGACGAGCCCGGTGCCGCCGCGATCGAGGCCCAGCAGCCGCCCGAGGGCCCGGCGAAGCGCGAAGAGCGCCCCGGACGAGAGCCCGCGCGGCTCGGTCCGCATGGCCTCGACCCAGCGAGCGAGCGGCACCCCCTCCGGCAGCGGGCTCGCGACCTCCCAGACGTCGCGCAGCGCGAGGCCCTCGGCGGCGGCGAGGGCGTGCACGCGCCACGGCCGGCGCAGGTGGTCCGCGGGGTCCATGCGGCCGCCGGCCCCCGCCATGCCCGGCGCCCGCTCAAGCCGGGCGCGGCGCGTACATGATGACCGCGACGCCGGCCAGGCAGAGGCAGGCCCCCGCCAGATCGTAGCGGTCCGGGCTCACCCGGTCGACGGCCCAGCCCCAGAGCAGCGAGAGCACCACGAAGGCGCCGCCGTAGGCCGCGTAGACGCGCCCGAAGTGGGCCGCCTGGTAGGTGGGGATGAAGCCGTAGAGGACGAGCACCGCCGCGCCGACCAGCCCCAGTGGCCACGGCCGGGCCTCGCGCCACCAGAGCCACACGAGATAGCCGCCGCCGATCTCGGCCAGCCCGGCCAGCAGGAACAGGACGACGGAGGAGAGCAGGTGCCTACTCGCGGAAGCGATTGACGATGGGCAGCCGCCAGTCCTTGCCGAAGGCGCGCGGGGTGATCTTGATCCCGATCGGCCCCTGGCGGCGCTTATACTCGTTGCGATCCACCATCGCGATCACCCGCTTGACCGTGGGGGCGTCGAAGCCGCGGGCCACGATGTCGGCCACGCCCTGGTCGCCTTCCACGTACGCCTCGAGGATCGCGTCGAGCGTCGCGTAGGGCGGTAGCGTGTCCTGGTCGGTCTGGTCCGGGCGCAGCTCCGCGGACGGGGCCCGCTCGAACACCGAGCGCGGGATGAGATCGCGGCCGGCCCGCCGGTTGACGTGCTCGCACACCTGGTAGACGAGCGTCTTCGGCACGTCCTTGATCACCGCGAAGCCGCCCGCCATGTCCCCGTAGAGCGTCGAGTAGCCCACCCCGATCTCGCTCTTGTTGCCGGTGGTGAGCACGAGCCAGCCGAACTTGTTGGAGAGCGCCATCAGGTAGTTGCCGCGGATGCGCGCCTGGAGGTTCTCCTCGGTGACGTCCTCCTTGAGGCCCTTGAACGGCTTGGCCAGCGCCCGCCGGTAGGCGTTCAGCACCGGCGTGATCGGCAGCCGCAGGAACTCGATGCCGAGGTTCCGGGCCAGCCGGGCCGCGTCCCCCCGCGTGCCCGCCGACGAGAACTGCGAGGGCATGGTCACCCCGGTGACGTTGGCCGGCCCCAGCGCGTCGCACGCGATGGCGGCCACCAGCGAGGAGTCGATGCCGCCCGAGAGGCCGAGCACCACGTGGGAGAACCCGTTCTTGGTGACGTAGTCGCGGGTGCCGAGGACGAGCGCCTGGTAGATCTCCTCCACCGGCTCGAGCACCGGCACCTCGTGGGCGGAGAGCCGCGGCCGCTCGGGCGCGGGCAGCGGGGGCAGCACCACCCGCCGCGGTGCGACGGTGGTGGCGCGCAGCTTCTCCTTGCGCCGCCGCGAGTCGTGCAGCCGCGCCCGGAAGACCTCGTCGAGGTCCAGGTCGGCCACCACGAAGTCCTCCTCGAAGGCACGGCCGCGGGCCACGCACTCGCCCTTCTCGTTGAACATGAGCGACTGACCGTCGAAGATCAGCTCGTCCTGGCCGCCCACCGTGTTGACGAAGGCGAGGCACACGAGGTCGTCGGCCGCGCGCGTCGCCAGCATCTTCTCGCGGAAGCGCCCCTTGCCCGCGTGATAGGGCGACGCGTTGATGCTCACCACCAGCTCCGCCCCGCCCAGCGCCTGCAGCGTGGTGGGCCCGGTCGGATACCAGATGTCCTCGCAGATGTTGGCCGCGATGACCGTCTCCCCGATCGTGAAGACCGGGGACTCGGTGCCGGACTGGAAGTAGCGGTTCTCGTCGAAGACGCCGTAGTTCGGCAGGTACTGCTTGTGATAGGTCCCGGCCGGAACCCCGTCGTGGAGAATGGCCGCCGCGTTGAAGATGTCGTCGCGCTTGTCCACGTAGCCGACGATGGCGGTGAGCCCGCGGCTTGCCCTCGCCACCCCGTCGAGCGCGCGCAGGTTGGCCTCGATGAAGGCGGGCTTGAAGAGCAGGTCCTCCGGCGGGTACCCGGTCAGCACCAGCTCCGGGAACGCCACGATGTCGCAGCCGAGCGCGCGGGCCCGGTCCATGCCCGCCATGACCAGCCGCGCGTTGGCCTCGACGGCGCCCACCGTCGGGTTCACCTGGGCCAGTCCCACCCGTACCCGCCGCATGCCGGTATTCTACCCTCTTCGCCCGGCTTTCACCGTCAGGTGCAGGCCGGCCACGATCAGCAGGCCGCCCGCCACCAGGAAGGGCGTCACCGGCTCGCGCAGCCACCACACCCCGAGCAGGGCGCCGGCCAGCGGCTGGAGGTTGACGAACGCGGCCACCCGCGCGGCCCCCAGCCGCTCCAGGCACCAGTTCCACACCGCGTAGCCGAGCGCGGTGATCACCACGCCCATGTAGAGCGTGCCCGCGATCGCGGTCGGCGTCCACGCGGGCGGCGGCCCGAGGTGCCACTCGAGCCAGGCCAGCGGCGCGATCGAGATCCCGCCCCACACCACGGAGTGCGCGGTGACCGCCGCCACCGGATGCCGGGCCAGCACCGGGCGGCCCAGGAGCGAGTACGCCGCATAGGCGATCCCGGAGAGGATCAGCGCGACGTCACCTCGCCAGTGGGGCATGAGGGAGCGGGTGATCCCGGGCACCCCGTTCACCACCACCACGACCGCGCCCAGCAGGGTGAGCGCCGCGCCGACCGCCTCCCGTCGCGAAAGGCGATCGCCCAGCAGGAGTGGCGCGAGCACGAGCAGCGTGGTCGGCTCGACCGTGATGAGGAGGGCCGCGTTGCTCGCGGTCGAGTGTGCCAGACCCCAGTTGCCGAAGCCGAAGGCGAGCGCGAAACCCACCACGCCCATGAGCGCGACCCGCACCCGGTCCCCGGTGGTCCACGTCCCCCGCGGGGCCGCGCCCGATTTCCACGCGGCCCATCCCAGCAGCAGCGCCGCCCCGATCAGCACGCGGGCGAGGCCGAGCGTGGCGGGGCCGATGTCGGCGAGAACGATTCGGCTGACCGAGTAGCCGGTGGCGAACACGAGGTTGGCGGCGAGGAGGACGAGGTGGGCGAGCGACACCGGGCGAGCTTAGCGCATCGGCCCGAGCCGTGATATTCATACGGGATGCAGTGCGCCGCCTGCCGCATGGACAATCCGCCGGAGAACCGCTTCTGCGATCAGTGCGGGGCGGCGCTGGAGTCGGTGTGCCCGAGCTGCGGGGCGCCGCTCCGGCCCGGGGCCCGGTTCTGCGGGGCCTGCGGCAAGCGTCTCGGCGAGGTCGCGGCCGAGAAGCCGGCCGAGCCCGCGGCGCCCCCGGGCCCGGCCGCGCCGCCAATCGCCTATCGGAGCCCGGTCGCCGCCTACACGCCGCGGCACCTGGCCGACAAGATCCTGCGCTCGCGCTCGGCCCTCGAGGGCGAGCGCCGCCAGGTCACCGTCCTCTTCGCCGACATCGCGGGCTTCACCGCGCTGGCCGAGCGACTCGATCCGGAGGACGTGCACCGGATCGTGGACCGCTGCTTCGAGCTGATCACCGCCGAGGTCCACCGCTTCGAGGGCACCATCAACCAGTACACCGGCGACGGGGTGATGGCCCTCTTCGGCGCCCCGATCGCGCACGAGGACAGCCCCCGGCGCGCGGCGCACGCGGCCCTCGCGGTCCAGCGGACCCTCCGGGACTACGATCGCGAGCTGCAGGCCCAGCGGGGACTTCACCTGCAGATGCGGATCGGACTGCACACCGGCCCGGTGGTGGTCGGCAAGATCGGCGACGACCTGCGGATGGACTACACCGCGGTCGGCGACACCACCAACCTGGCCGCGCGTCTCCAGCAGAACGCCCGGCCCGGCAGCGTGGTGGTGAGCGCGGCGACCCAGGCGGCCATCGCGGGATTCTTCGAGACCCTCGACCTGGGCGAGATCGCGGTGAAGGGCCGCGCGCCGGTGCGCGCCTTCGAGGTGCTGCGGGCCCGGGCCCGGCGCTCCCGGCTCGACGCCGCGGTCGAGCGAGGCCTCACCCCGCTGGTGGGTCGTGGTCGCGAGGTGGAGACCCTGCTCGAGCGCTTCGAGCAGGTCAAGCGTGGCCACGGCCAGGTGGTGTCCCTGGCCGGAGACGCGGGCATCGGCAAGTCGCGCCTGCTCCTCGAGTTCCGGCGGGCGGTCATGGGGGTCGACGAGCGCGTCACCTGGCTGGAGGGCCAGTGCGTCTCCTTCGGCCAGTCCATCCCGTTCCTGCCGCTCATCGACCAGCTCCGGCTCAACTTCCACATCGAGGAGTTCGACGGCGAGCCGGAGATCATCGCCAAGGTCGAGCACGGCATGCGCCGCATGGGCGAGCTCGACGCTCACATCCCGTACGTCCGCTACCTGCTGTCCGTCGATCCGGGCGACCGCGCCATCCTCGACATGGAGGCGAGCGCGCGCCGGCAGAAGTGCTTCGAGGCCCTGCGCGCCCTGTCGCTCCGCGGCGCGCGCCTGCGTCCCCTCGTCCTGGTCTTCGAGGACCTGCACTGGATCGACGCCGGCACCGAGGAATACCTCGCCTCGATGACCGACGCGGTGGTCAGCGTGCCGCTCATGGTGATCCTCACCTACCGGGTGGGCTACGCGCCCCCCGTCCCCGCCCGGAGCTTCCACACCACGCTCACGCTCCACGCGCTGTCCGAGGCCGACGCGGTGGCGATGGCCGGCCACGTGCTGGGCGCCGACGACCTGCCGCCCGCGCTGCGCCAGGCGCTGCTCGAGAAGGCCGAGGGCGTGCCCCTCTTCATCGAGGAGGTCACCAAGACCCTGCTGGACCTGGGGGTGCTCCGCCGGGACGGGGGCGTCTACCGGATCGTGGAAGGGATGGGCTCGCTGAACGTGCCCGACACGATCCAGGGCATCATCATGGCCCGCCTCGACCGGCTGGGCGAGGACGGCAAGCGCACGGTGCAGCTCGCGTCCGTCATCGGGCGCCAGTTCCTCGGCCGGCTGCTCGAGCGGGTCGCCGGGGTCACGGAGCGGCTCACCGAGCTGCTGGATGAGCTGAAGGAGCTCGAGATCATCTACGAGCTGGGGCTCGCCCCCGAGCCGTCCTACATCTTCAAGCACGCCCTCATCCAGGACGTCGCGTACCAGAGCCTGCTCAAGGAGCGCCGGCGTGAGCTGCATCGTGCGGTCGGCCGCGCCATCGAGGAGATCTACGCCGACCGGCTCACCGAGCACGCCGAGGAGCTGGCCCACCACTTCGAGAACGGGGGGGACTGGCAGAAGGCCTTCACCTACCTCGTCCGGTCCGGGGATCGCGCGAAGGCGGCCTACGCGAACCAGGCCGCGCTCGACTTCTACGCGCGGGCCCTCGAGGTCGGCGCGCGGGTGACGCCTCCGCTGGCCCCGAACCGGATCGTGGAGGTTCACCACCGGCGGGGCGAGGCGCTGCGCCTGCTCGCCCGCTACGCCGACTCGATCGCCGCCTTCGAGCTCATGCGCGAGGTGGCGCGGAGCGCAGGGGATCGGGTGCGCGAGGGCGAGGCGCTGGTCGAGATCTCCTACAGCCAGTTCCTCACCTTCAACAACGAGGGCATCGCCCACTGCCGTCGGTTCGCCCAGGAGGCCCTCGCCATCGGCCGGGAGACCGGCGATCAGCACGTGGTGGCGCGGAGCCTCTGCTATCTCGGCCTCGCTTCGCAGGCGGACGGCGACCCGGCGCAGGGAGACCGCCTGTTCGAGGAGTCCCTGGACATCGCCCGGGCGGCCGGCTTGGCGGACACGGTGGCGGTGAACCTCACCTGGCTCGGGGCCCACGCCAACTGGCGCGGCGAGTTCGCCCGGGCCATCGAGACGAGCCGGGAGGCGGGAGCGGCCGCGCGCGAGGTCAGCGACGGCCTCTCCGACATGATCTCCGGCGCGTTCCTGTGCCTGGGCCAGATCGGCCTTGGGCACTACGCGGAGGCGCTCGCCACCATCGACGACGGGCTCGGCAAGGCGCGGGACCGCAACAACTCGTTCATCATGGGCCGGCTCACCAACTCCCTGGGCTGGCTCTACCAGGAGGTCGGCGACTTTCGCCGCGCGACCGAGTACAACCGGGAGGCGGCCGAGATCGGCCGGGCGGCCAAGAACGCCAACGTCGAGGTCAGCTCGCTGATCAACCTGAGCCTGGACGAGCTCCACCTGGGGGATCCCCGGCGCGCCCTGGCCCTCATGGAGGAGACCCAGGAGCGGGTCGAGAAGTTCGCCTTCGGCGCCCACCGGTGGCGCTGGTCCCTTCACCTGAGCGCGTACCTCAGCGAGGCCCTGATCGCGATCGGCGATCCCGCCCGCGCCCTCGAGCAGGCCGACAAGGCGCTCCGGCAGGCCCGCGGCACCGGGTCGCTGAAGTACGAGGCCAAGGCCCTCGCCCTCCGCGGTCAGATCCTTCTCGACGGCGGTCGGCGCGACGACGCCCGCGGGAGCCTGGCCGAGGCGCTGGCGCTCGCCCGCCGCATCGGCTATCCCACGCTCACGTGGCAGGCCGCTCACCTGCTCGCCCGGGCCGCGTCGGAGGCGGGGCGGATGGACGAGGCGGTGACCGCGGCGCGGCTCACCACCGACACGCTGGCGCAGATCGTGGAGCGACTGCCCGATCCGGCCCTGCGGCGCACGTTCCTGGCCTGGCGCCGGGTCGCCGCCGCGCAAGAGGACGCGGAGCGGCTGCCGCGCGGCTGAGCCGGTGGTGGGCGCGCGGCCGTGGCTCGCGTATAATCCCGCGCATGAAGCCCAAGATCCCGTGGCTCCCGCACGAGGTGCAGCCGGGTCAGCCGACCGAGGTGTGCCCGCGCTGTGGCGCCCGGAAGCTGATGCCGTGGACGCTGAGGCGCGATCCCAAGCGCGTCACCCTGCTCCGCACGTGGGTGTGCACCGCGTGCCAGACCACCGAGGAGCGCGACGAGCCGGAGTAGGTTCGGGGTCGAACGGAGCGCGCGTCAGGCCGACGCGTTCACCACGTCGATCAGGCCCCGCAGCCGCGAGAAGCCGGACCGATTGAACGGCAGCACCAGCCTCGGCAGCTCCGGCAGCTCTTCCCCCTCGCCCGCCACCGGTCCCGGGGCCTGCACCGCGGGCCCGCTCAGGATGTCGGCGAAGCGGGTGTTCACCTCGGCGAGGGCCTCGGCGTGGAGGGCGCGCCGCACCCGGAGCACCAGCGAGTCGCGCACGTAGCGCTGCGAGTGGTAGTTCCGGTAGAAGCCCTCGACCTCCGCGGCGGCCGCTTCCACGTCGTCGGTGATCCGGTAGAGATCGGGATCGGTCGGCCCCACCATGCCGCGCCCCACCATCTCCCGCCGCACGAAGGTGTCGAAGGTCTTCCAGTAGGTGCCGCCCGGCTCGTCGAGCATCACGAGCGGCAGCACCGGCGACTTGCCGGTCTGGATCAGGGTGAGCGCCTCGAAGGCCTCGTCGGCGGTCCCGAAGCCGCCCGGGAGGAACGCCATCGCGTGCGCCTCCCGCACCAGGAACAGCTTCCGGGTGAAGAAGTACTTGAACGAGATCAGCTTGGGATCGGCCGCGATCCAGGGGTTCGCCTCCTGCTCGAACGGCAGGCGGATGTTGAGGCCGAACGAGCGCTCGCCGCCCGCCCCTTCCTGGGCCGAGCCCATCACGCCGCCGCCCGCGCCGGTCATGACCATCCAGCCCGCGCCGGTGATGCGCTTGCCGAAGGCGTAGGCCTGCTCCGAGATCTGGTGCTCGCGCGGCGTGCGGGCCGAGCCGAACACGGTGACCTTCGGGACGTTCCGCCACGGGGCGAAGACCTTGAACCCGTACCGGATCTCCTTGAACGCGTTGTTCGCGATCTTGAGATCGGCCACCCCGGTGCCGTCCTCGTACATCTTGAGCGCGGTGGTCAGCATCTCGGCGTAGAGCGGCCAGGCCGCTTCCGGGACCCGCAGGTGCTCGAGGAGGGCGTCCAGGCGCCGGTTGGCCTCCTCGGACTGGAGCTGATAGCGACGATCGGCGCTCACAACTGCAGTATACACGCGAGCCTCCTCAGGCCAGCGTATGCCGGACCATCTTGCCCTCGACCATGTAGATCACCATCTCCGCGATGTTGGTGGCGTGGTCGGCGACCCGCTCCATGAAGCGGGAAATCAGGATCAACCGGATGGCACGGGGGATCGTCCGGGGATCCTCCATCATGAAGGTCAGGAGCTCGCGGAAGATCTGCTCCTTGAGCGCGTCCACGTCGGCGTCCTCCCCGCAGACCTGCCGGGCCAGCGCGGTGTCCCGGGCCACGAAGGCGTCGAGGCTCTCCTTGACCATCCGCTGCGCCTTCTCGGCCATGCGGGGGAGATCGATGTAGGGCTTGAGCTGCGGCTCGACGTTCAGCTCGATCACCCGCTGGGCGATGTTGACCGCCTGGTCGCCGATGCGCTCCAGGTCGGTGACGATCTTCATGGCGGTGGTGATGAAGCGGAGGTCGCCCGCGGCCGGCTGGTGCAGGGCGAGCAGGCTCACACACTGCTCGTCCACCTCCACGTCGTAGGTGTTCACCTGCCGGTCCCGCTCGATGACCTCCTGGGCCACGACGTCGTCGCGCTCCAGGAGCGCCTTCATGACTCGCCGGATCTGGTCCTCGACGAGCCCGCCCATGGCGAGCAGGGTCTGCTTCAGGGCCTCGAGCTCCTCGTGGAAGTGCCGTGGCATGGCGGTCCCCGCTCTCAACCGAACCGACCGGTGATGTAGTCTTCCGTCCGCTTGTCCCCCGGCGTGGTGAACATCTCCTTGGTCACCCCGAACTCCACCAGCTCGCCCATCAGGAAGAAGCCCGTCCACTCCGAGACCCGCGCCGCCTGCTGCATGTTGTGGGTCACGATGGCGATCGTCAGCTCCTTCTTCAGGTCGTGGATCAGCTCCTCGATCTTGGCGGTGGCGATCGGATCGAGGGCCGAGCACGGCTCGTCCATGAGGAGGATCTGCGGGTCCACCGCCAGCGCCCGCGCGATGCAGAGCCGCTGCTGCTGACCCCCGGAGAGGCTCACCCCCGATTTGTCCAGGTCGTCCTTCACCTCGTCCCACAGGGCCGCGTGCCGGAGCGCCCGCTCCACCTCCTCCTGCAGGCGTGACTTCCGCCGGACGCCGCCCAGGCGGAGGCCGGCGGCCACGTTGTCGAACACGGACATGGTGGGAAACGGATTGGCCTTCTGGAAGACCATGCCGATCCGCCGCCTCACCTGCACCGGATCCACCCCCGGCCCGTACAGGTCCTCGCTGTTGAGCAGCACCTGGCCGGCCACCCGCGCCCCCGGCACTGTCTCGTGCATGCGGTTGAGGCAGCGGATGAAGGTGGACTTCCCGCATCCGGAAGGCCCGATGATCGCGGTGACCGCGTTGGGGGCCACCGTGAGGTCCACTCCCTTCAGGACCAGCGTGTCCCCGAACCAGGCCCGCAGGTCCTTGACGTAGATGCCGTCTCCCATGGTCACCTCACCGGGCAACGATCCGGCCTCGGGTGGCCAGCCTCGCCGCCAGACTTGCCAGGAACACCAGCGTGATCAGCACGAGCGCCCCGGCCCACGCCTGCCGGTGCCAGTCCTCGTAGGGCGCGATGGCGTACGCGTAGATCTGCAGCGGCAGCGCCGCGATGGGCTGGTCGAGCCCCTGGTGCCAGAACCGATTGCCGAGCGCGGTGAACAGGAGCGGGGCGGTCTCCCCGGAGATCCGCGCCACCGCCACCATGACCCCGGTGATGATCCCGGCTCGGGCCGCCGGGATGACGATACGCAGGCTCACCTTCCACTCCGGGAGTCCCAGGCCGAGGCCGGCCTCCCGGAGGGCGCTCGGGACCAGCCGCACCATCTCCTCGGTGGTCCGGAGCACGATCGGGATGAGGATGAGGCCGAGCGCGAGGCCGCCCGCGAGCGCCGAGAAGCGGCGCATCGGAATAACCACCACGGTGTAGGCGAAGATGCCGAAGACGATGGAGGGCACGCCGTTCATGACGTCGGCCACGAACCTGAGCACCCACGGCAGCCGCCGATCCCGAGACTCGGCCAGGTAGACGCCCCCCAGGATGCCCATCGGGAGCCCCACCGCCACCGCGAGGCCGATCATGATCCCGCTACCAACGATGGCGTTGGCCACGCCGCCACCGGGCTCTCCCACCGGCTTGGGGAGGTGGAGAAAGAAGTCCACGTTGATCGCCGACAGACCCTGATAGACGAGGAAGCCGAAGATGAGTAGGAGCGGGCAGACGACGAGCAGGGCCGCCGCGAACGTGAGCCCGCTGACCGCGGTGTTCGCCAGCCGGCGCGCGGTGGGGGTCATCCCCGGCCCCCACGGGCCGGACCGCTCACGCTCCACACGAGGAGCCGGGCGAGGCCGTTGACGAGGATCGTGATCAGCAGGAGCAGCAGGCCGATCTCGACCAGTGCTGCGACGTAGAGATCGGACGTCGCCTCGGTGAACTCGTTGGCCAGCACGCTCGCCATGGTGTAGCCCGGCGCGAACAGGGACGCCGCGATCTCCGGCCGGTTGCCGATGACCATGGTCACGGCCATGGTCTCGCCGAGCGCGCGACCCAGCCCGAGCAGGATGGCTCCGATCAGGCCGGATCGGCCGTAGCGGAGCACCGCGATCCGGGTCGTCTCCCACCGGGTGGCGCCCAGCCCGAGCGCGGCCTCCCGCTGGGAGCCCGGCACGGCCAGGAGCACCTCGCGGCTCACCGAGGTGATGTAGGGCACGACCATGATGGCCAGGATGAGGCCCGCCGCCAGCATCCCGATGCCGTAGGGCGGTCCCTGAAAGAGCGGCAGGAAGCCGAGCGTGCGCCCGAGCGCGGGCTGCACCCAGTCGCGGAGGAATGGCACCAGGACGAAGATACCCCAGAGGCCGTACACCACGCTCGGCACCGCCGCGAGCATCTCGATCAGGAACGCCACCGGCGGACGGATCCAGGCCGGAGCCAGCTCGGCGAGGAAGATGGCGGCCCCGAGCGACAGCGGGACCGCGATCAGCAGCGCCAGGAGCGACGACAGCAGGGTGCCATAGATGAACGGGAGCGCCCCGAACTCGCCCGCCACCGGGTCCCAGTGCGAGGTGACGAGGAAGCGGAGCCCGAAGGCGCGGATCGCTCCCCACGACTCCCAGGCGAGCGCCGTGACCAGGCCCGCGGCCAGCACGAGCACCAGCCACACCGACGCCAGCACGCACGCCCGGTAGATCCGGTCACCGAGGGCGACGCGCCCCCGGCTGATGGCCCGCGGGGGCAGCGACAGCCGATCGGCCGTCCCTGCCCCCGCGATCGAGTCTGGGGCCATTCGCGCTCGGGCTACTGCGCCGCCAGCAGCGGCTTGCCGGAGAAGGTGATGAGCTTGATCTTGGCCTCGATCTCCTTGACCACCGACCCCGGCAGGGGCGCGTAAAGGAGTGCGGCCGGATGCTTCTGCCCGTCGTGGATCGCCCACCACAGGAACCTCACGAGGGCCTTACCCTTCGACTCGTTGGGCTGGTCCTTGTACACCAGCAGCCACGTGAAGCTCGCGATCGGGTAGGCGTCCGGACCGGGCGCGTTCGTGAGCGACACCCGGAAGTCGGCCGGCATGCTCTTGGCCGCTCCGGCCGCCGCCGCGGTCGTGCTCTCGATGGTCGGCTCGACGAACTTGCCCGCCGGGTTCTTGATCCTGGCCGCGGGCAGCTTGTTGGTGATCGCGTAGGCCAGCTCGACGTACCCGAGGGAGCCGGGCGCGTTCTTCACCTGGCCCGCCACCCCTTCGTTGCCCTTGCCGCCCAGCCCCACCGGCCACTTCACCGACGTCCCCCGCCCGACCTGCTTGTCCCACTCCGGGCTGATCTTGCAGAGGTAGTCGACCCAGATGTACGTGGTGCCGCTGCCGTCCGACCGGTGTACCACCACGATGGGCTGGTCCGGCAGGCTCGCCGAGGTGTTCAGAGCCTTGATTCGATCGTCGTTCCACTTCGTGATCTTGCCCAGGAAGATGTCGGCCAGCACCTCGCCGGTGAAGGAGAGCTGGGGGTTGCCCGGCAGGTTGTAGGTGGCCACCACCGCGCCCATCACGGTGGGGATGTGGAACAGCTCGGCCGGCGCCTTCTTGAGCTGGTCGTCGGTCATCGGCCCGTCGGAGGCCCCGAAGTCCACCGTCCGCTCGGTGATCTGCCGGATCCCGCCGCCGCTGCCGATCGACTGATAGTTGAAGCGCACTTCCGGGTCGATCTTGATGTATTCCTCGAACCACTTCGAGTAGATCGGGTAAGGGAACGTGGCCCCGGCGCCGTTCATGAGCATCTGCGCGTCGGCCGGGGCGAGCCGCCCGAGCGTGGCGACCGCCAGCAGCAGCACCGCGAGCAACGGCCACTTCTTCTTCATCGCGCTCTCCTCTTGTCTTTCCGTCCGTATCGTTTGGGGGGAGTATGCTGCCGAGCGATGACGAAGCGATGACGCGGGTGTTACATCCCTGTTAACAGTCACGACCGCCCGCGGAACCGATACCCTACTCCGCGAACGGTCTCGATCCCCGGCTCCGGAGCGCGGGCCGAGATGAACTTCGCCCGGAGCCGGGCGACGTGCACGTCGACGGTCCGGGGCTCCACGAAGCCGTCCTGGCCCCACACCAGGTCCAGCAGCTCCTCGCGGCCGAAGACCCGGCCCGGCGAGCGAACCAGGGCCGACAGCAGGTCGAACTCCTTGCGGGTCAGCTCCACGAGGCGGCCCTTCATCTTGACCTCGAACCGCTGGCGGTCGATCTCGAGGTCGCCCGCACGCACGGGCTGGCCGGCCGCGTCGTCACCGGGGCGACCGCGGCGCGAGACGGCGCGGACCCGGGCCATGAGCTCGCGGGGCGAGAAGGGCTTGGTCACGTAGTCGTCCGCCCCCATCTCGAAGCCGAGGACCTTGTCGCCCTCCTCCACGCGACCGGTCACCATGATCACCGGGATGGCCTGGGTGTCCCGGTCCTGCTTGAGTCGCCGGCAGATCTCCCAGCCGTTGAGCTGGGGCACCATGATGTCCAGCAGGATCACGTCGGGGCGCGCTTCCTTCGCCTGTCGCAGGGCGTCGGCGCCGTTGCCCGAGAGGCAGACGTCGTAGCCTTCCTTGCCGAGGTTGTACCGGATCATCGCGGCCACGTCGGCCTCGTCCTCGACCACCAGCACCTTGGTGGCCCGGTTCGTCCCCGGTCCCGGCCTGTCCGCGCCGCCGCGCCGGCTTCCCGCCATCGAGTCGACCCCCAGGTTCGCTCTCGTCATGGCCGGATGGTGCCTGCGAGAGGTTACGGGACGATGACGGCGGGGTAAATCGTGCGTAAACGATTCGGCCGACGCGACGACGCCCCCGCCGGAGGGGGCGGGGGCGTCGGAGTACAGCGCCGGGCGGCGCTCAGCGCGCCCGGAAGGGAATCAGGCGCCGAGCTCGCGCGAGGTGATCTTGTACTTGAACGTGTCCGGATCGAGGCTGTCCTTGCGCCCCTCGCCGGTCTCGGCCTGCGGGTACATCAGGAACGCCACCGCGTCGTCCTTGCTGTTGACCAGCTTCACGTCGTGGGCGTAGTTGTAGCCGAGCCAGTTCATCTCCCACTGGCCGAACAGCTTGACCCGCGCCTTCTTGGTGGTGGCATCGTCGAGCGGGATGCCGCCCCGCTCCTCGAGGACCACCTTGCGGACGTCGGCGGGGTCGACCGGCACCCAGCCCAGGCTCGGGGTGTAGAACTCGGCCCGGCAGTGCTGCGCCCTCGTGATGTCGCCGCTCTTGCCCAGGCACTTGAACTCGGCGGAGCCGGCCACCCGGACCCCGTAGACGTCGCGCGCGGGCAGCCCCGCCGCGCGGGCCAGGCCGACGAAGAGCGCGTTGAGGTCGGCGCACTTGCCGCCCAGATTGCCGGTCTCGAGCATCGCGCGGATGTCCCCGACCCCGCACCCCCGCACCTTGGGGTCGCGGAAGGTGTTGTCGACGATCCACTCGTAGATCGCGCGGGCCTTCTCCACGTCGCCGTCGATGCCCTTGGTGATCTGCTGCGAGGTCTTCTTCACGATGCCGTCGGTCCGCACGAGCCGCGACGACTCGCGATAGCGCGCCAGGGTGGCCCGGTCCTCGGGCGCCGGGTTGCCGCCCGGCTTGCCGACGTCCACGAGACGGTCGCGCGTGGCGAATCGCGTGGTCACCTCGACCGCGGGCGCGCTCTCTCCGGCCGGCCACTCCGCGTAGAGGATCCCCGCTCCGTACTTCTCGTCGCGGTAGACTCGCGCCACGGTGGCGTTGCCGGTCCAGGTCTGCCCGAGGCTCTTCTGATAGTCGGTGTCGACCTGCAGCGGAAGCGGCAGCCACACCCGCGTGGTCCCGGTGGGGCTCGCCACCTCCGCGCGCGTGACGACCTCGAAGGCGCGCCATTTGGATTCACCCGGCTCCGCGGCCCGAGCCACGCCGCCCGGGCGCGACCATCCGCCCACCGTTGCCCCCACCGCCATCGCGATGCCGCTCTTGAGAAAGCCCCGTCGCTGCATGGAACCCCCCTGGTCGTCCGATGCGCTGCACGTCGCCGGGCCCGACCGCCCGAACGTCCCGCCATGGTTACAGGCGCCGCGGCAAACGTCCAATCCGTTGTACCGATGCGGCGCCGCGTCCGCATCGGCTCGCCCTATGACGGCAGCCCGAGCCCGGACCCACGACATTCTTGGTGAAGACGTGGATGCCGTGGTATTTCAAGGGTATCTACACGACGCCTTCGACGACGGCCGGGCCGTGCCTGCCCTCGAGCAACCCTGTGTGCTCGAGCAGCGATCCATGAAGGTGCTGCTCATCCGGCACGCTCCCGCGGTCAGGACCGGGACCGGTGGAATCCGCGACCACGACCGGCCCCTGACGCCTCGGGGGCACCGCCGCTTCCGGGAGGCGGCCCGAGGGTTGGCCCGCATCGCCGATCGTCCCGACATCCTGCTCACGAGCCCGCTCACCCGCGCCCGAGCCACCGCCGAGATCGCCGCCGCGGCCTTCAGGCGGGTGACGCCCCGGATCGAGCCCGCGCTCGGTCAGGACGACGTCGACGTGCTCGTAACCGTGCTCAAGCGGTATCGCCCCGACGCGACCGTCGCGCTGGTCGGCCACGAGCCCACCCTGTCCGGCTTGCTCGCCCACCTGCTCGGCATGCACCAGGGCGACGATCGCTTCGCCTTCAAGAAGGGCGGCGCGGCGCTCGTGCACCTGCCGGACGGGCCGTCGATGCCGGGGCAGCTCCGCTGGTTCGTGAAGCCCCGGATCCTCCGGCTGGTCGGCTCGCGCTGATCGGCGCCATCGCGTGAGCTCGGACCTCGTCGCCATCGTCGACCTCGGATCCGCCGCCGTGCGCTTCCTCCTCGCCCAGATCCGACCCCGGGCCGGCTTTCGCATCCTGGCTCAGGAGCGCGTGCCGACGCGCCTCGGGGGCGGCGCGCCCGGAACCCTGCCCCGGCGGGCCATCGAGCTGACCCTGCGGGCGGTGCACCGGTTCTTCGCCCGCCACTCGCCGCAGGACCAGGGCCCGCGCATCGTGGCCATCGCCACCTCGGCGGTACGGGACGCGCGCAACCGCGAGCGCCTGCTCGATCCCCTGCGCCGGAACGAGGGCATCGAGGTGCGGGTGCTCAGCGCGCGGGAGGAGGCGCGCTTCGGGGTGGTGGCGGCGCTCGACAGCCTGCCCTTCGCCAAGGGCCTGGTCGCCGATCTGGGCGGCGCCAGCCTGCAGCTCAGCCGGGTGCGCCGTCGGCGGGTGGTCTCGACCGCGAGCCTGCCGCTGGGCGCGGTGCGCATCACCGAGCGCTTCCTCCCGCGAGACCCGCCGACGCCGCGCGAGCTGCGCGCGCTCCGCGCCGAGATCCGCGCGCGACTGCAGACCGCGCTGCCTCTGGCCGAACGCGGCGAGGTGCTGGTGGCGTTGGGGGGCACCGTGCGCACCCTCGCCAGCGTTCACCTGCGCGCGAATCCGGGCGAGCGGAAGCACCGCCACGGGCTCGTGCTGCGCCAGTCCGACGTCACCGCGATCCGGGAGCGGCTCGAGGCGCTCTCGTCGCGCGGCCGGCGGAGGATCCGCGGGCTCAAGGCCGAGCGGGCCGACATCATCCTGGCCGGCGCGATGGTCATCGAGGACGTGATGATCAGCGGAGGCTACCTGAGCCTCCTGGTATGCACGCGCGGCGTCCGGGACGGGGTGCTCCTGCACGAGGCGTCTCGCAAGCGAAGCACCCTCCCGGCCGGTTAGCCGCACCTCCGCCGGCCCGCCTTGACACGCCGGCGAATCGTAGGAGGATAGGGGGGCGGTCGGCCCCGGATGTCTCCCACCCAAGTACTTGAATTCGTGCGGGATGCGGCGGTGTCGACGCGAGAAGTGGGCGGTTTCGTAATAATTCCGTAATTTGACGCGTCGGGCCTGGCCGACGACACTCTCGCCATGCCCGCGGCCGGCCGCCCTCCCCTCTTGCTCGCGAGGTCTTCGATGAGCCCGTTTCCCCCGGATGCGTTCGTCAATCGCGAGCTCTCCTGGCTCGAGTTCAACCGTCGCGTGCTGGAGGAGGCCCAGGACCCGACGGTGCCGCTGCTCGAGCGCGTGAAATTCCTCGCGATCTTCAGCTCGAACCTCGACGAGTTCTTCATGGTCCGGGTCGCGGAGCTGAAGCGCCGGATCCGCGCCGGCGACACCACCACCGGGCCGGACGGCCTCTCCCCGACGGAAGCGCTCGCCGCGGTCGCCGACAAGGTCCACCGGCTGGTGGACGCCCAGCACCGTTGCTACCTCGAGGAGCTGGGGCCGATCCTCGCCTCGGAGGGCATCCGGCTCGTGCGGCCCAAGGAGGTGACCGCGGAGCAGGAGCGGTTCCTCGAGGACTATTTCCGGCGCACGCTGATGCCGATCCTGACTCCCCTCGCGATCGATCCGGGCCATCCGTTCCCGCACCTGGCGAACCGGGCCCTCTGCCTGGTGGTGACGGTCAAGCCGGTGACGGCCAGCGTCCTGCCGCACGCGACGCTGACCGTGGTTCACATCCCGGGGCAGGTCGTGCCGCGGTTCGTGGCGCTGCCCGGCCCGGCCGGCCAGCACGCCTTCATGCTGCTCGAGGACGTGATCCGTCTCCAGCTCCCCACCCTCTACACCGGCTACGAGATCGTCTCCTGCCACGCCATCCGGATCACGCGCGACGCGGAGATCCCGCTCGGGCGCAAGACCGCGGAGGACCTGCTGACCAGCGTGGAGGCGGGCTTGCGGGAGCGCCGCATGGGGGACGCGGTCCGGCTGCAGTACGACGCCGATCTGCCCTCCCCGCTCCTGGCCATGCTGGTCGACGAGCTCGAGCTCGGCCCCGACGATCTCTACGGGGGCACCGGCTTCACCGCATTCTCGGATCTCTTCCAGCTCTACGCGGCGGTGGATCTCCCGCGGCTGAAGGATCAGCCGCTCCCCCCGCGTCCGGTGCCGGCCTTCGAGGGCAGCCCCGATCTCTGGAGCGCGATCCGCGGGAGCGACGTGCTCGCCCACCACCCGTACCACTCGTTCGACGCGGTCACCCGCTTCGTGAGCGACGCGGCCGTCGACCCGCGCGTCCTCGCGATCAAGATGACCCTCTATCGCGTGAGCCCCACCTCTCCCATCGCCCTGGCCCTGACCCGCGCGGCCGAGAACGGCAAGGAGGTCGCGGTGCTGGTGGAGCTGCAGGCGCGGTTCGACGAGGAGGCCAACATCCGCTGGGCCCGCGCGCTGGAGGAGGTCGGGGCCCACGTCGTCTACGGACTGCCCGGCTACAAGACGCACTGCAAGGCCTGCCTGGTCGTACGGCAGGAGCCGGACGGGATCCGGCGCTACTGCCACCTC
>DATJIR010000043.1:0-10408 GCA_035493135.1 Verrucomicrobiia bacterium | reverse complement strand
GAGCGCTCTTAGGCCGGGACCGATCCGCGACCCGCGTCATCGCGACGATGGTCATGAGAAGCGTCCCCTGTGCTGATATCGGTTCCGGCGGGTCCGGACTTGAGGGCCTCGTCGCTCCCGGCGCCGGGCTAGCGGGGCGGTGGCCGGAACGGGGCGGCGAGCGGCTCGCCCACGAAGACCCCCTGGCCGGGCCAGGCCACGCTCTTCCAGTAGGCCTCGATCAGGCGCTCCCCGCGCGCGTAGCGGGCGATCACCACCGACGGCTGCGGGAACTTCGTCTGGAAGTTGCACGGCTCCATGACCGCGCCGTAGCTGGCGGTCGCGCCCGCGTCCAGCCAGCGCAGCGCGCTCATCTGGTCGTGGCCGGTCAGGATGCCGCCAGCGGAGGTGAGGTGATCCGCGATGGCCCCGGGCAGGAAGCGGAGCGTCTCGAGCCCGCGCACCGTCGTGAGGCCGGTGAAGTAGAAGAGCACGTCCGTCCGGTCCCGGAGCTCGTCGCCCTCGATGCGCCGGATCCGGACCGGGCCGGCGAGGGCGCTCGCGAGATCGTAGCGGCGCGCCCGGGTATTGCGGGCGCGGTCGGAGGTGGAGAGGAGATAGGCGGTGCCGCGCGGGAAGGTGCCGTCTGCCGCCACGCCGCGATCGATCATCGCCTTCGCCTCCGCCACGCTCGACCCGGCCAGCAGCATCGCGGGGCGCAGGCCCCACTGCCGGAACGGGGTCGCGCTCGGCGAGTCGAAGTACCGGCTCGCGCGGGTGGGGCGGCAGCCCTGGGCGCAGAACGCGTCGTCGAAGCCGAAGGCGAACGCGGTGGTGACCGAGAGGCAAACCACCCGGAACGGGGTGGTCCACGCCAGCGCGAGGGCCTGGACCTCGGCGGGGAGGGCCGCCTGCACCCGCGCCCGGGCTGCCTCGAACGCCGCCCGGTCGATCTCGTCCCGCCCGACCGGGAGCGTGACGAAGACCACGTTGCCGCGCGGGATGCCGCGCCGCCGCACGTAGTAGTCCCCGATCTCGACGCTGTAGGGATCGGCGGTGTTGACGACCACCCCGAGCTGGGCGGGCTCGAGCGCGGCCGCGGGCCGGTGCCCGGCGAGGAGCCCGGCCGACGTCAGGAGCCCGATCCCGAGCGTCATCATCCGGAGCCCCCGCGGCGCGCGCACGGCCCATACTACACTGGCGTCATGCGTGGCCCCCTCGCCCTGGTCCTCCTGGTGCTGCAGCTCACCGCGTGCGCGGCGGCGCCGGCGGCGCAGGAGCCGGGACGGGTCATCGTGGCCTTCGGCGACAGCCTCACCGCCGGGATCGGGGTCCCGGCCGACCAGACCTACCCGGCGCGGCTCGGAGCGCGGCTCAAGCAGGAGGGCTACGACTATCGCGTGGTCAACGCGGGGGTGTCGGGCGACACCACCGCGGGCGGCCTCCGACGCGTGGACTGGGCCCTCCGGCTCAAGCCTGAGATCGTGATCCTGGAGCTGGGGGTCAACGACGCGCTCCGCGGCCACAAGCTCGCCGGGGTGCGGGCCAACCTGGACCAGATGATCGCGCGCTTCCAGGCCGGGGGGGCGCGGGTGCTGGTGGCCGGCATGCGCCTGCCGCCCAACTACGGGGACGGCTACGCGGAGGACTTCCACCGCCTCTACGCGGAGGTGGCCCGGGCGCGTCACGCCAAGCTCATGCCGTTCTTCCTCGACGGGGTGGGCGCGGTGCCGCGCCTCAACCAGGCCGACGGCATCCATCCGACCGCGGAGGGGTACGCGATCGTGGTCGACCGGCTCTGGCCGTATCTGGTGCCGCTGCTGCAGCGCTAGGCAGGGCGATCGCGGTTGCCTGAAACGCCTTTCCCGACTACGATATGGCCGTCGTCCGGATCTCAAACACCGCCGTTCCCCCAAGGGGGGCTCATGACCACACAGCCCGCGGAGTTCTCGCTCGAGGCCAAGTACACCCAGGAGCGCGGTCGCATCTTCCTGTCCGGCATCCAGGCGCTGGTCCGGCTCCCGCTCGACCAGCACCGCGCCGACCTCCGCCGGGGCCTCAACACCGCGACCTTCATCTCGGGCTACCGGGGCTCCCCGCTCGGGGGCTTCGATCAGACCCTCGAGCGGCTGTCGGTCCTGCTGAAGGCTCACGACGTGGTGTTCTCCTCCGGTCTCAACGAGGACCTCGGCGCCACCGCGGTGTACGGCAGCCAGATGGCGGGCCTCTTCCCGAAGCCCAAGTACGACGGCGTGCTCGGGATGTGGTACGGCAAGGCTCCCGGCGTCGACCGCACCGGCGATCTCTTCAAGCACGCGAACTACGCGGGGGTGGGGAAGAACGGCGGCGTGCTGGCCCTGGCCGGGGATGATCCACTTTCGAAGTCGTCGACGCTGCCGAGCCACTCCGAGGTCGCGCTCTACGACGCGTTCATGCCGACCCTCTACCCGGGCAACGTGCAGGAGATCCTGGACCTGGGCCTGCACGGCTTCATGCTCTCCCGCACGTCGGGGCTCTGGGTCGGGGCCAAGATCGTCACCAACGTGGCCGACGAGATCGGCACCGCGGAGGTGGACGCGGAGCGGGTGAGCCCGATCATCCCGGTGGTGGAGCTCGACGGCAAGCCCTTCCAGCACCAGATCAACGTGAACCTGATCCCGCCCTACGGCCTCGACATGGAGCGCACGATCCACGGGGCGCGGCTCGAGCTGGCGCGGCGCTACGCGTACGACAACAAGCTCAACCGGATCACGGTGCCGACGCCGAACGCGTGGCTCGGCATTCTCACCAGCGGCAAGACCTACTACGACGTCCGCCAGGCTCTGACCGAGCTCGGCCTCGACGAGGGCGCGCTGCGTCGCTACGGCATCCGGATCCTCAAGATGGGCATGCTGTTTCCGATGGAGCCGCGCATCGTCCGCGAGTTCTCACGGGGCCTGCAGGAGATCCTGGTCGTCGAGGAGAAGCGGTCGTTCCTCGAGATGTTCACCAAGGACATCCTCTACGGCATGACCGACCGACCGCAGGTGGTGGGCAAGCTCGACGAGGAGGACCGGCCGCTGATCCAGCCGGTCGGCGAGCTCGACTCGGACCTGGTGGCCCGCGCGATCGCCCGACGGCTCGCGCGCCGGATCCGCATCGACTCGGTGGAGGCCCGCATCCAGCACCTCGACGAGCTGAAGCGCCGGCCGAAGCCGTTCACCCTCGCCCGCTCCGCCTTCTTCTGCTCGGGCTGCCCGCACAACCGCTCCACCGTGATCCCGGAGGGGAGCGTGGCCTCCGCGGGCATCGGCTGCCACGGCATGGCCATGGGCATGGACCGGGGCATCATCGGGGTCACCCACATGGGGGCGGAGGGCGCGCAGTGGGTCGGGATCGCCCCCTTCACCGAGACCACGCACCTCTTCCAGAACATCGGGGACGGGACGTTCTTCCACTCGGGCGGCCTCGCGCTCAACTACGCGGTCGCCTCGGGCGTGAACATCACCTACAAGATCCTCTACAACGGCGCGGTGGCGATGACCGGGGGCCAGAACGCGGCGGGCGCGCTCCCCATCCCCGCGCTCAGCCGGCGGCTCGAGGCCGAGGGCGTCAAGCGCATCATCATCACCAGCGACGACACCGCCAAGTACTCGGGCACCTCGATCGCGGGGAACGCGGAGGTCTGGCACCGCGACCGGCTGCTCGAGGCCCAGTCCGCGCTCGCGGCCACCCGCGGGGTCACCGTGCTCATCCACGACCAGCACTGCGCGGCGGAGAAGCGGCGGCTGCGCAAGCGCGGCAAGATGGTGGACCCGCAGACCCGCGTGTTCATCAACGAGCGGGTGTGCGAAGGGTGCGGGGACTGCGGCAAGAAGTCGAACTGCCTCTCGGTGCAGCCGATCGACACCGAGTTTGGACGCAAGACCGCCATCCACCAGTCGTCCTGCAACAAGGACTACTCCTGCCTGCTCGGCGACTGCCCGTCGTTCCTCACCATCGAGGGCACCGGCGCGGTGGCCAAGCGGGAGCGGCGCCTCACCCCCCTCGAGGCCGACCTTCCCGAGCCCACCCTCAAGGTGCCGAGCGAGGGCTTCGCGCTGCACATGATGGGCATCGGCGGGACCGGGGTGGTGACCATCAACCAGATCCTCGGCACCGCGGCCATGCTCGACGGCCGACAGGTGCGCGGCCTCGACCAGACCGGGCTCAGCCAGAAGGGCGGGCCGGTGGTCTCCGACCTCAAGCTCGCCTCCGGGGCGATCGAGTCCGCCAACAAGGTCTCGGCCGGCTCCGCCGATCTGTACCTGGGCTTCGACCTGCTGGTGGCCACCGATCCCGTCAACCTCGACAAGGCCGAGTCGGGTCGGACCATCGCGGTGGTCTCCACGAGCCAGATCCCCACCGGCCAGATGGTGGTGGACACCGCGGTGCACTTCCCCGAGCTCAGCAGCATGCTGATGAGCATCGACCGGGTGACCCGCAAGGATCCCAACGTCTACCTCGACGCGCAGGCCATGGCGGAGGCGCTCTTCGGCGATCACATGGCGGTCAATCCGATCATGCTCGGGGCGGCCTACCAGGCGGGCGCCCTGCCGGTCTCGGCCGCGTCGATCGAGAAGGCCATCCGGCTCAACGGCGTCTCGGTCGAGATGAACCTGCTCGCGTTCCGGTGGGGCCGCATGGCGGTGGTCGACCGTCGGCAGGTGGAGGCCGCGGTCGCGCAGGCCACCACGCGCGCCGTCGAGTCGTCGCCGGTCCTGAGCGCGGAGGCCCGGGCCCTGGTGGACCGCGTCGGCGCCTCGGGCGAGCTCCGGCGCTTGCTCGAGATCCGGGTGCCCGAGCTGATCGCGTATCAGAACGCGGCCTACGCGGGGGAGTACGTGAATTTCGTGGCGCGCGTCGCGCAGGTGGAAGCGGAGCGGGCGCCCGGCCAGCGGGGGCTCGCGGAGGCGGCCGCGCGCTACCTCTACAAGCTGATGGCCTACAAGGACGAGTACGAGGTGGCGCGGCTGCACCTCGACGCGGCGGTCCAGGCCCAGCTGCAGACCAAGTTCGGACCGAAGATCCGCACCTACTGGCACTTGCACCCGCCGTTGTTGCGCGCGCTCGGCCTCAAGAAGAAGATCCGGCTCGGCGCCTGGTTCCGGCCCGCCTTCACGCTGCTGGCCGCCATGAAGGGGCTGCGGGGCAGCCGCCTCGACGTATTCGGCTACGCCGCCATCCGGCAGGTGGAGCGGGCCCTGATCGGAGAGTACCGGCAGCACCTGGAGACGGCGCTGGTGCGGCTCAGCCCGGTCACCCACGATCTGGCCGTGAAGCTGGCCGAGCTGCCGGACGAGATCCGGGGCTACGAGCACCTGAAGCTCGAGAACGTCGAGCGGTTCCGGGAGCAGGCCAAGCAGCTCATTGCGCAGATCAACTGAACGGGAGGGCACTCAACGGTGAGACCACTTCTGCTGGTCGGTGTGGCGGCAATCCTGGCCGGGTGCGCGAGCACCCCGGCCGACAAGGGACCGCTGTCGGCGGAGGCCACGCTCAAGGACAAGGAAGGCAAGCAGGTCGGCGTGGCCACGCTGATCCAGACCCCCGAGGGCGTGCGCATCGCGGTGACCGGCTACCGGCTGCCCCCGGGCAGCCACGGCCTGCACGTCCACGCGGTGGGGCTCTGCGAGCCACCCGAGTTCACCTCCGCGGGGGCGCACTTCAATCCGGACACCAAGCAGCACGGGCGCCTGAACCCGGCCGGCCCGCACGCGGGCGACCTGCCGAACCTCGTGGTGGCCGCGTCCGGCGAGGGCGGCCTCGACGTGACCACGAAGGCCTTCACCCTGACCGCCGGCCCCATCTCGCTGCTCGGCGACAAGGGGACCGCGCTGGTGGTGCACGCCAATCCGGACGACGAGAAGACCGATCCCACCGGCAACAGCGGTGGCCGCATCGCCTGCGGCGTCATCACGAAGTAAGATCGCTCGCGTCGCGGCGGGCCCCGAGGGCCAGGTCACGTCGACCTGGCCCTCTCGGGGTCCGGCCCACGCGCCCGCCGCATGAGAAAAAGATCGGCACCCAGTAAGGGCATCTCCCGCTGGCGTTGACAAGCCTTCCGCGCGCTGCCTAGTATCGCCCGCGTCTCGTCGCCGAGGCGCAGCGGGGGTGACATGGCGGAGCGGATTCTCGTCACGAGCGCCGGCACCGGTCCCAGCAACAACCTGATTCGCAGCCTCCGTGCCGGTCGCCCGTCGGTGGCGATCATCGGCTGCCACGACGACCCATTCGTCCTGACGAGCTCCACCGCCGATCGGCGCTACCTGATTCCCTCCGCCGGCCCCGCGTGGGCGCGCGCCCTCCGTCGCGTGGCCCGCGCGGAGCGGGTCGACCTCGTCATCCCCGCCGCCGACGTCGACACCCTCGCGCTGTCGCGCGCGCGCGCCGGGCTGGCGAGGCACCTCTTCCTGCCGCGGCCGTCGCTGATCGAGCTGTGCGCGGACAAGTACCGCTTCGCCCGCCGGCTGCGCGCGCTCGGCCTGCCCGCGCCCGCCACCGTCCGCGTCCGGCACCTGGACGACGTCGACGCGATCTTCCGCCGCCTCGGCGGCCGGAGCGGCGCGCCGCTCTGGTGCCGCGTGCGACGGGGCGCCGGCTCGCGCGGGGCGATCCCGGTGGCCACCGCGGCGCAGGCCCGGAGCTGGATCGCCTACTGGCGCGACATGCGCGACGTGCCGGTGGGCGCCTTCACCCTGAGCGAGTACCTGCCCGGCCGCGATCTGGGATGCCAGAGCGTGTGGAAGAACGGGACCCAGCTGCTGGTCAAGACCTACGAGCGGCTCTCCTACCTGGCGAGCGGGACGCAGGCGGCCCCCATCTCCTCGGTGCCGGCCCTGACCAAGACGGTGCGGGAGCCGGAGATCGCCGCGCTCTGCGCCCGGGTGATCCGGGCCCTCGATCCGCGGGCCTCCGGGGTGTTCGGGGTCGACCTCCGGCAAGACGCGGCCGGGATCGCGCGCGTGACCGAGATCAATGCGGGCCGCTTCTCGTCCACCACGAACCTGCTCGACCTGACCGGCAAGCACAACATGACCGCGGTGTACCTCCAGGCCGCGCTCGGCGAGCGCGTCGATCTGCGCGACGAGTACGACGTGGCCGAGTACCACTACCTCCTGCGGGACATCGACGCGGTCCCGCGGATCCTGCGCGAAGAGGAGTTCTTCGACGGAGTGGTCGACGCCAGACAGCTCACCTCGACCGGAAAGGGACCGACATGCTGATCCACATCGTGCAGGGCCAGAAGCAGGGCCGGACCTACATCATCTTCGCGGCCACGCCGCAGAGTCCGGAGACGCGGGCCCTGCTCGCCCAGTTCAAGAAGGGGGTGAGGACGGTTGAGAAGAAGTGGAAAGCGGCCGCGGCCCGGGCCAAGAAGCGCCAGGCCGCCAAGGGCCGCAAGCGCTCTCGCTGACCGCGTCACGCTCGACGGCGGGCTCGGACGTCACGCGATCGAGGCGGTGCAGCTCGAGCTGCGTCGCCTGGCGCGCGCCTGCGGGCTCGAGATCGCCGCCTTCCGCGTGGTTCCCGCCGCGCGTCCGCTCAGTGCACCGCGGCTAGGTCGGACTGCGCCTCCGCGAGCCAGTAGGACATCCCGAGGTTCGTGAACCCGGTCACCGCAGCGGCCAGACTGGCCGCGGCCAGGGTGGGGCGGCCGCCGCGTGCGTGGAGCCGGCCGAGCCCCAGGTGGCAGCGGGCGGCCAGCGGGCGCATCGCGAGCTCCTCGGCCAGGCCGAGCGCCTGGCGGTAGAGCGCCTCCGCGTCGCCGCGCGCCGCGCCCGGGCCCGCCGCCGCGATGTCGGCCAGGAGGCGCAGCGCGTAGGCCTCGTGGCCGCGCTCCTTGTGGGTCCGGGCCAGGTCGAGCGCGTGCTGCGCGATCACGCCCGCGTCGGTGATCCGCCCCCCGAGCCGATAGGCGTCCCCCAGCTGCAGGAGCAGCAGCGCGTGCCCCCCGGCGCGCTTCATCGAGCGGGCCTGATCGACCGCCTGCTCGAGCAGGCGCACCGCGTCGCTCGACCGTCCCATCAGGCCGTAGGCGGGGCCCAGCGCCGAGGCGAGGACCGGGAGCGCGACGGGCAGGTTCAGGGTCCGGCACAGCGAGAGACCGTGCTCGAGCACCTCCACCGCCCGGTCGAGCTCGCCCTTGATCAGGTAGAGGGTGCCCGCCCCGGCGCAGGCGAAGATGAGGCTGTAGGGCTGCTCGGCGGCCCGGGCCACGCGCAGGGCCTCCTCGGCGCGCGCGATCCCGGTGTCGAACTCTCCCAGCTCGGCCAGGGAGAGCACGAGGTAGGAGCGGGCGAACACCGGCAGCAGGCCGTTGACGCTCCAGTCGCCGTGGACCATCTGCTCCGGCATCGACGCGACGGTGCGCGAGAGGATCTCCGCCGCCTTCCGATGGTTGCCGACCTCGCCGTACGCGGTGCCGAGGAACATGTTGGCCACGATCCACAGGGTGGAGTTCGGCTGCCAGCGCGCGATGTCGAGCGCCTTTTCTCCGGATTCGATCGCCCGGTCCGGGTCGCCGGTCAGACGGAAGTACTGGCTCATGAACGCGAACACCTGCCCGAGCCGGCGGTGGTCGTCGAGGGCGATCGCGAGGGTCTCCGCCTCCCGGAGGTGCTCGAGGATGCGCTCGAGGTCCCCCAGGGCGTGCAGCGAGTTGCGGAAGTCGAGCCGGAGGTCGATGGCGCGCTCGGCCATCTGCCGGCTCCGCGGCTGCCGCCCGACGATCTCCAGGGCCTGCTCGAAGTAGGCGACCGCCTGCCGGTGGGCCGAGTGCTCGGCCGCCTTGATCCCGGCGCGGTGCGCGTACTCGAGCGCCTTGTCCCAGAGCTCGCCCTTGCTGGAGTGCAGCGCCAGCCGCTCCACGTGGTCGGTCAAGCGCTCCGGGTTGATGCGCTCGACCACCGCCACGATGCGGGCGTGGAGCTCGCGCCGCTCGCCGGGCGGGATGCCGCCGTAGGCCACCTCGTGGGTGAGCGCGTGCTTGAAGGTGTACTGGCCCTCGGGTCCGACCTCGTACAGGAAGTCGGCCGCCCGCAGGCGATTGAGCATCGCGCGCAGGTCCTCCTCCCGGACGCCGGAGAGGGCGCTCAGCACCTCGAACGGGATGGTCTTGCCGATCACCGCGGCCGACTGCAAGAGGCCTCGCTCCCGCTCCGGCAGGCGGTTGATGCGGGCGCGCAGCACTTCCTCCACGGTGTCCGGCACCGTGATCTCGTCCGAGGGGCCGCCCTGCTCGCGCACGGTCCGGGCCAGCTCCTCGAGGAAGAGCGGATTGCCCTCCGCCTTGCTCACGATCCGCTCGCACACCGGATCGCCCAGCCGCTCGCGCGGCAGGAAGCCGCCGAGCACGCTCCGGCTGTCCTCCGGGGAGAGGGGCTGGAGCGCGATCTGGGTGAGATGCGATCGCTCGAACGCCTGGGGCCAGTAGCCGGGACGGTAGGTGACGATCAGGAGCAGGGGCACGCCCTCCAGGGTCTTCACCATCTCGCCCAGGGCCTCCGAGGAGGCGTCCAGCCAGTGGATGTCCTCGAGCGCGATGATGAGTGGACGCTCGCGGCTCGTCCGGGCGCACATCTGGCGGAGGATCTGGGTGGTGCGGGCCTGGATGCCGTCGAGCCCGGCGACGTCGAGCGCCTCGGTGCCCTCCTTGATGCCGACGAAGCGGAGCAGGTAGGGCAGCGCTCCCTCCACCTCGATCCCGAGCCGCTCGAGGCTCCGCCTTAGCTTGGCGGTCACCGCAGCGGGCCCGTCGGTCTCCCGGATGAGGCTCGCGGTGCGGAGGATCTGGAGCACCGGGAGGTACGGGGTCGACGTCCCGTAGGAGAGACAGTGCCCCTCGAGGTAGGTGACCGGCTCCCCGCGGAGCGCCTGCCGGAACTCGTACAACAGCCGCGACTTGCCGATGCCCGCCTCGCCGACGATGCCCACGATCTGGCTGCGCCCGGCGCGCGCCGAGGCGAGACGGCTCTCGAGCAGGTCGAGCTCCTGCCGGCGCCCCACGAAGCCGGCCATCTGGCCCTCGACGCCCAGGCCGGGGCCCTCGTGGCCGCGCAGGTAGTGAAGCGTCTGCGACGCGGCCTCGCGGCGCTCGAGGGCGAAGCGGCGGGCGAGGAAGGGGGCGGCCGCCGCGCTCGCCACGATGCTGCCGGTGCGGGCGGCCGCGAGCAGGGGATCGAGCACCCGCCACTCGATCCGCTTGGCGGCCGCGTCGATCTGCAGATCGCCGCCGACCTGCCCGACCAGGACCTGGCCGACGTGGATCGCGGTCGTCACGCTGAAGGGCTCGCCGTCGCGGCCCCGCGCCGCCGCGTTCTGCATCGCCATCGCGGCGTGCGCGGCGCGGCGCGGGGCGTCCTCCACCGGCTCCATGCCGAACACCGCGCCGACCGCGGTCGGGCTCAGC
>DATJIR010000042.1:0-15356 GCA_035493135.1 Verrucomicrobiia bacterium | reverse complement strand
GCGAGCGCGGGGCCGCGGTCGCGCGCGCGCGGGCGGGCCGGCCGCCGCGGGCGGCCGCGCTCGGATCCGCCACCGGCGGGCGCCGGGCCACGCCGAGGGTGAGGGCCAGGCCGGCGAGGTAGAAGACGGTGACGAACAGGTAGGTCGCGGGAAGCCCGAGGAGCGTGGAGAGCCCGGCGCCCGCGAGCGCGCCGCCCACCCGCGCCGAGTCCATGGTGGCGCGCGACATGCCGACCGCGCCCATGAGCTCGCCGGGCGGGATGGTCTCGCCGATGAGCGAGTTCCGCATCACGAGGTCGTTGGGGCGGAAGATCCCGTTGAGCCCCGCCACCAGGAACACCCACCCGGGCCCCAGCACGTCGGTGAAGGCCAGCAGCATCAGCAGCGCGGCGAGGGTCGCGTAGATCGCACGCATCGTGCAGAGCATGAGGCGGGCACCCACCCGATCGCCCAGCACCCCGAACATCGGCGCGGCGAGGGTGCCGAGGAACTGCAGCGAGCCGAAGGCGGTGAGCAGCACCACCGAGCCGGTGTGGACCATCACGTACCAGCCCAGGATGATGGTCTCCATCTCGAAGGACCACGACGTCAGGAGATCGGCCGGCCACTGGTACCGGAAGCTCTTGACGCGGAACGCGGCGAGGATCAGATCCGGAGCAGCTTCGCCGCGGTGTCGCCCAGCATCGCCGCGCGCTCGGCGTCGCTGAAGCCGGGGGTGTCGAGGATGTGGTTCACCGACGTGCTCGTCCAGGGATAGGGATAGTCGGTGCCCATGACGAGCTGGCCGCTGCCGGTCTCGGCCGCGAGGTGCCGCAGGGCCTCCGGCGTGAAGACGATCGTGTCGTAGTACATCTGGCGGAGGTACTCGGAGGGCTTCTTCTTGAGCGCGACCCCGCACCGGGCCGGGACCGTCACGCAGCCGGCGTCGGAGCGGCCCGCGTAGGAGGGAAGGAACCCCCCGCCGTGGGCGGCGCAGATCTTGAGCGCCGGGAACCGATCGAGGGTGCCCTCGAAGATGAGGTGCGACAGCGCGAGGGCCGTCTCGAGCGGGTTGCCGATCACGTTGTCGAGCCCGCCGTTGCCCTTCAAGCGGGTGGTCGCGTTCAGCTCCGCGGTGCCCTGCGGGTGGATGAACACCAACACCCCGAGCTGCTCGGCCTTGGCCCAGAACGGGTGGAATCTCGGATCGGAGAGCTCCGCGCCGTTGACGCTGCCCCCGATGGCGGCCCCGCGCAGGTTGTACTTCTTCACGCCCTCCTCGAGCTGGGCCGCGGCGAGATCGGGATGCTGGAGCGCCACGGTGGCGAAGGCCACGAAGCGGTCCGGGGTGGCCGCGCAGATCTCGGCGAGCTTCTCGTTCTGGATCTGGCAGATCCGGGTCGCGACATCTCGCTCGGCGCGGTACCAGTACGGGTTGATGCTGAGCGCCTGCATGTCGATGCCCTGGGCGTCCATAGCGGCGAGCCGCGCCTGCGGGGTGCCCATGAGCAGCTGCGGGAGGAGGCCGGGCGGGGGCGCGGGCGGGCTCATGAGGGCCATCGCCTCGGGCACCGCGCAGTGCGCGTGCACGTCGATGGTCTTGACGCGCTTGCCCGCCACCGTGACCTGCCGGCGAGACGTCTGCGCCCCCCCGGGCCGCGCGCTCAGCAGTCCGCAGCCGACGAAGGCGAGGCCGGCGACGGCGCCGGCGGTCTCGGCGAGGAACGCCCTGCGCGTGGTCATGGGTTCCTCCGTGGTGACGACGCGGTGCACGACACGGTCCCCCGGGGCGACGCGGGGGAGACTATCACACGGTGATGCGGTCCGCGACCTCCTTGGCCCAGCGGCGCATGAAGACACGCGGGTCCGGCACGAAGCCGGTGATCAGGAACTGGCGCGCCCCCGCGCCCATCGCGCGCTCCACCTGCGCCCGGCAGTCGGCCGGCGTGCCCGCGATGGCGAAGCGGTCGATCAGGAAGTCGGCGAGGCCCCAGCGGTCGGGCAGGCTCGCGTTGGCCGCCCCCGGGATCTCGTGGTGGTGGGAATTGTACTCGCGCTGCAGCGCCCGGATCTTCTCGTGGAGATCGGGCGGCACGCCCTTGCCCTCGAGCGTGAAGCGGAAGGCGTGGTTCGCGCTCGCGGCGAGCGCCATCTTGATGGGCTCGATCGCCTGCTCGCGCCGGTCGGCGAGGCTGGTCTTGGCGAACCACCACACGTCGATGTCGTCGAGGGTGCGCCCGGCCGCCCGCGCCCCGCGCTCGATGGCGGCGAGCGACAGGCGCACCACCTCCGGGGTGAGCCCGAGCCCGACGATCACCCCGTCGGCCACCCGCCCGGCCAGCTCGAGGGTGCGCGGCCCCTCCGCCGCGAGGTAGATCGGGACGCGGCGCGCGGAGCGATGGACGCGCCACGGCCGGCCCGCGCGGTCCACTGTCTCGCCGGCGGTGAGGCGGCCGAGCGTCGCGACCGCGTCCTCGAGGCCGGCGAGGGTGGCGGGCGGCGCGCCGACGGTGTAGATCGCGCTGTCGCCCGAGCCGAGGCCCAGCGCCGCGCGGCCGCCGGAGAGCTCGTCCACGCTCGCGATCGCGCTCGCGGTGACCACGAGGTGCCGCGTGAGCGGGTTGGTGACGAGCGGTCCAAGCCGTACCCGGCGGGTGTGGAGCGCGGCCACGGTCAGCGCGACGTAGAGCTCACGGAAGACCGACTGCGAGTCGGCCACGCCGAGCCATTCGAAGCCGGTGTCCTCCGCCTCGCGGCAGAGATCGCCCCAGCCGGTGAGCGTCTCCGGGAGGAAGACGATGCCGAACCGCGCCGCCGCGCGCGCCATGACCGGCCACACCCTAGCACCGGCTCCGCCTTGACGTCTCCGGTTTTGGGGGGCAGACTTCCCGCGTGCCGAGGACGACGCCGGCGACGGTCACGCGGTCCCCCAAAGGAGGGCGTTCATGATCTACGAGTTCCGTACCTACACGCTCAAGCCCCGCAGCCTGGGCGAGGTCGAGAAGCGCTACGCGGAAGCCTACGAGTACCGGAAGAAGTACTCGCCGCTCGCCGCCTTCTGGCACACCGAGGTGGGCCCGCTCAACGAGATCATCCACGTGTGGGGCTACAAGGACCTCGCGGAGCGCGCCCGCATCCGGGCCGAGGCGGCCAAGGAGGCGAACTGGCCGCCCAAGATCCGCGACTTCGTGGTGGACCAGGACGTGGAGATCGTGAATCCGTTCCCGTTCATCCCCGACATCACCCCCGGCACCATGGGCCCCATCTTCGAGATCCGGCGCTACAGCCTCACCCCCGGCTCGCTGCCGGGCGTCATGAAGCGCTGGGAGGGGGCGATCGGCGCGCGGACCAAGCTCTCCCCGGTGGTGCTGGCCGGCGGGGTGGAGTTCGGCGGGGCGAACCGGTTCATCCACATCTGGGGCTACAAGAGCATGGACCAGCGCCTCCAGGTGCGGGAGCAGGCGCGCAAGGCCGGCATCTGGCCGCCGCCGGGCGGAGGCGACGAGCTGCTGGCCCAGTCGAGCAAGATCGTCATGCCCTCGGCGTTCTCGCCGCTGCAGTAGGGAGAGGGACATGCCGCCGACCAAGCTCGCGCATCTGGTGTTCCAGACCAACCGCCTGCCCGAGATGCGGGACTGGTACTGCACGGTGCTGGGCGGGCACGTGATCTACGAGAACCCGCACCTGTCCTTCGTGACCTACGACGACGAGCACCACCGGGTGGCCTTCGTGGACTTCGGCCCGCTGGCTCCCCGCGACCTGGCGGGCGGCGACCTCCGCTACCGGACCACCGATCAGCCCGGCCTGCACCACGTGGCGTTCACCTTCGGATCCATGGGCGAGCTGCTCGACAACTACGAGCGGCTCGCCGCGCGGGGCATCCGCCCCTTCCGCTCCATCAACCACGGGCCGACCACGTCCATGTACTATGTCGACCCCGACGGCAACCGGGTGGAGCTGCAGATCGACAACTTCGCCACCGCGGAGGAAGGACAGGCCTGGATGCACTCGCCCGCCTTCGACCAGAACCCGATCGGCGTCGAGTACGAGCCCGACGACCTGGTCCGCCGCTTCCGGGCGGGCGTCCCGGTCTCCGAGCTGGTCGTCCGCGACTAGGACGGGTCAGGTCTTACATTCCGACATTTCCACCGCGATGACCCCCGAGCCTCTGAAGCCGCAAGCCGTCGCCGCGCTGCTGCACTCCGCGGGCGCGGTGATCCACGCCGAGCTGTCCGCGCTGCCCGCCGCGGCGCTCGAGTTCCACCCCGCCCCGGGGGAGTGGTGCGCGAAGGAGGTGCTCGGTCACCTGATCGAGTGCGAGAAGCGCGGCTTCTCGGGGCGGATCCACATCATCCTGAAGAGTGATCACAGCCCCGAGCTCGAGGGCTGGGACCAGGACGCGGTGGCGCGGGCCCGCAAGGACTGCGAGCGCGACTGGTCGGCGCTCCACGACGAGTTCTCCCGGCTCCGGCGCGCCAGCGTCGCGCAGGTGGCCGGCCTGTCGCCCGCCGACCTCTCGCGTCGCGGGCAGCACCCCAAGGTCGGCACCCTCACGGTGGCCGACCTGCTCCACGAGTGGGTATACCACGACCGCAACCACATCAAGCAGATGCTGGCCAACGTGCAGGCCTTCGCCTGGCCGCACATGGGCAACGCGCAGCGCTTCTCGCTCCCGGCGCCGTCCTGATCTCCCTTCTTCCGACGAGGTCCCCATGGCCGACTCCACGAAGCCCCGATCCTCCGAAGAGACCAAGCTGCTCGAGCGCGCGCGGCAGCGGCTGCCCGGCGGCGTGCTCGGCACCTCCCGCTACGCCGACGACGTCGGCTTCGTGGTCAAGCACGGGAAGGGCTCGAAGATCTACGACGTGAGCGGCCGCGAGTACATCGACTACGTGATGGCCTCCGGCCCGATGGTGCTGGGGCACGGCCATCCGGCGGTGGTGGCCGCGGTGCGGCGGCAGCTCGAGGACGGCACGACCTACTTCATGGTGACCGAGCCGATCATCGAGCTGGCCGAGGAGATCTGCCGGGCGGTGCCGTGCGCGGAGCAGGTGCGCTTCACCTCCACCGGGTCCGAAGCCACCTTCTTCGCGCTCCGCGTCGCGCGCACCGCGCGGCAGCGCGACAAGATCCTCAAGTTCGAGGGCGGCTACCACGGGGCGCACGACTACTCGATGATGTCGTCCACCCCGCGCTCGCCGAAGGCGTTCCCGGCGCCGGTGCCGGACTCGTCCGGCATCCCGCACGTCCTGGAGGACCAGGTGCTGATCGCGCCCTTCAACGATCTCGCCACCGTCGAGGGGATCGTGGCGACCCACGCCGACGAGCTGGCCGCGGTGATCATCGAGCCCTTCCAGCGGCTGATCCCGCCTCAGCCCGGGTTCCTCCAGGGTTTGCGGGAGATCACCCGGCGCCACGGGATCCTGCTCGTGTTCGACGAGGTGGTGACCGGCTTCCGCCTCGCCTACGGCGGGGCCCAGGAGTACTACGGCGTGGTGCCGGACATCGCCTGCGTCGGCAAGATCGTGGGCGGCGGCTTCCCGCTCGCCGCGGTGTGCGCCTCCGCCGAGCTGATGCACCCCTTCGACCCGGGGCAGGACGGCAAGGGCGACTTCATCTCGCAGTCCGGTACGCTCAACGGCAACCCGATCGCCGCGGTCGCCGGGCTCGCCACCCTCGCGGAGCTGCGCAAGCCGGGCGCCTACGAGACCCTGCACGGGACCGGCCGGCGGCTGATGGCCGGGCTCGCCGAGCTGGCGCAGCGCTCGGGCCTGCCCGCGCAGGTGGTGGGCGAGCCGGTGGTCTTCGACATCCTCTTCACCGCCGAGCCGGTCACCGACTACCGGTCGCTGCAGAAGGCGGACGGCGGGCTGGCCCGCGCCTTCACCACCGAGCTGATCAAGCGCGGCGTGGTGAAGAACACCCAGAAGATGTACATGTCGCTGGCCCACACCGACGCCGACGTGGCCAAGACCCTCCAGGCGTGCGAGGACGCCCTCAAGGTCCTGCCGAGGAAGAAGCGCTAGGGCCTAGCCGCCCTTCAGCCGCGGGTCCAGGAGGTCGCGGAGGGCGTCGCCCAGCATGTTGAAGCCGAAGACCGCGAGCGACAGCGCCACCGCGGGCCAGATCGCGAGCCAGGGGGCGCGGTACATGTGGTCGAGACCGGCGAGCGAGAGCATCCCGCCCCACGTGGGGTAGGGCGGGGGCACCCCGAGCCCGAGGAACGAGAGGCTCGCCTCGGTCAGGATGACGGTGGAGAGCCCGGTGGTCGCCACCACGATGATGGTCGGCACCACGTTGGGCAGGATGTGGGTGAGCGTGGTGCGCAGGTGCCCGGCGCCGAGGGCCCGCGCGCTCTCGACGAAGGTGTGCTCCTTGACGAGCAGGGCCACCCCCCGTACCACCCGCGAGTTCTGGATGCCGAAGGCGATCCCGAGCACGATGGTGATGTTCCCCACGCTCGGTCCCAGCAGCGACATGATCGAGAGCAGCAGGAGCAGCGGGGGGAAGGCCATCCACGCGTCCACCGCGCGCTGCACGAGCAGGTCGAAGCGGCCGCCCAGGTAGCCCGAGACCACCCCGATCGCGGTGGCCAGGACGCTGCCGATGGCGATGGCCCCGAAGCCCACGTAGAGCGAGATGCGCGCGCCGTAGATCAGCCGGGTGAGCAGGTCGCGCCCGAGCTCGTCGGTGCCGAGCCAGTGCGACCCGCTCGCGACCACGAAGCGCTCGCGCAGGCTGGTCTGCGAGAAGCCGTAGGGCGTGATCCAGTCGGCCAGCGCCGCGGCCAGCAGCATCACCAGCACGATCGCCCCGCCGACCGCCCCGAGCGGCTTCCCGGCGAGCATGCGCACCCACACGTCCAGCCACCACGGCCGCGTGACCCCGTCCCGCGCGCCCCGCATCCGCGCTCCGAGCGGCGGCTTTGCCGCCGCGACCGAATCCTGGGGGGAGGCATCGGAAGGGGGTCGAAGCCCCCCGCCGAGCCTAGTACCGAATCCGCGGGTCCAGGAACGCATACGAGAGGTCGATCAGGAGGTTCAGGCCCACCACCATCGCCGCGATGATCAGGTTCACCGACTGCACGACCGGGTAGTCGAGCCGGGTGAGCGCCTCGAAGAAGAAGAGCCCGACCCCGGGCAGGCGGAAGATCGACTCGATGATGACCGAGCCGCCGATGTAGAGCGGCATCTGCAGGCCGATGAGGCTGATCACCGGGATCATCGCGTTCTTGAGCGCGTGGCGCAGGATGATCGGGCGCTCCGCCAGCCCCTTCGACCACGCGGTGCGGATGTAGTCCTGCCGCAGCACGTCGAGCAGCGCGGAGCGCATGATGCGCATGACCGGGCCGGCCCGCGTGACCCCGAACACCAGGGAGGGCACCAGCATGATCTTCAGGTTCTCGATCGGGTCCACCGTGAAGGCGGTGTAGGTCCAGACCGGCGTCCACTTGAAGTAGATGGAGGGCAGCACCACCACCAGCACCGCGAGGCCGAAGTAGGGCACCGACAGCGCGAGGATGGCGAGCACCCGGCCCAGGTAGTCCGACGCGCTGTCCTGGCGGGCCGCGGAGACGATGCCGATGACCACGCCCAGCACCACCGAGACCAGGATGGTGAGCAGGGCCAGCTCGAGGGTGACCGGGAAGCGGCGGGAGAACTCGTCGAGGATGGGCTGGCGCGTCCAGTACGACGACCCGAAGTCACCCCGCAGCACGATCCCGCCGATCCAGTCGAGGTACTGGACGTGGACCGGCCGGTCCAGGCCGAGGTCGTGGCGGAGGGCCTGGAGCGTGGGGGCGTAGGCGTGGCCCTCGACCATGCGGGTGGCCACGTCGCCCGGCATGAAGCGCATCAGGGCGAAGACCATCACGCTCACCAGGAACAGCGTCGGCACGGTCAGCAGCAGCCGCCGGACGACGTACCGCTTCACCCGGCTCTCCTCACGCCCTCCGCGTCACTTGTCGAGCCAGGTGTAGAGGAGCCGCATCCCGAGGCCGTAGCCGTCGTGGTGGCGGAAGCCCTTCACGTAGGGCGGGTGCGCCACGTACTGCGGCCACTGCGGCACGTAGACGTAGTAGGCCTTGTCGGCCAGGTAGCGCTGGATGTCGTCCACGATCTGCCGGCGCTTCTTGGGATCCATCTCTCGCCGCTGGGCCACCAGCATCTTGGTCAGCTCGCCGTCGGCCACGTGGCTCTGGTTGGTGGGCAGCTCGGGGTAGAAGCGGCCGAAGAGGAAGTCGTCGACCTCGGTGAACGGGGTGGAGGGGCCCATCGCGGCTCGGTCGTACTTGCCGAGCGCGGTGGTCGAGATGTACTTGCCGTACTCCTCGGGCTTCAGCTCCACCGTGATGCCGACCTTGCCCAGGTCCTCGGCGGCCAGCTCGTAGTAGTTGCGCCACGGCACCACGTAGCCCGGCCAGTGGTAGATCGGCATGGTGAAGCCCTTGGCGTAGCCGGCCTCGGCGAGCAGCCGCTTGGCCTCGGCCGGGTCGTAGCCGACCGCGTACTTGGCCTTGGCCGGGTCGATCTTGGCCACGTCGAGCTTCCAGTCGGTGAGCGCGCAGGGCACCGGCCCCGCGTCCACGCAGCCCTCCCCGAAGAGCAGCGCGTCGTTCCACGACTTGCGGTCGATGGCGAGCGAGACCGCCCGGCGGACGCGCACGTCGTTGAACGGGGGCTGGTCGGTGCGCAGGTAGATGAAGCCCTGACCGATGACCTTGTAGGGGGTGATCGACATCTCGGGGCTGGTCTGCTTGAGCGAGCGCGCCTCCTCCGGGCTGATCCAGCCCCAGATGTGCGGCAGCTCCGCCTTGCCCGCCCGCAGCACCGCCAGGCGAGCCGCCGCGTCGGGGGTGATGTCGATGGTTGCCCCGTCGAGATAGGGGAACCCCTTCATGAAGTAGGTCGGGTTCCGCTCGAAGACGACGCGCACCCCCTTCTCGTAGGACTTGAGCACGAAGGGCCCGGTGCCGATGACCGCATCCGGGTTGTTGAAGTCCTTGAACTTCTCCTCCGCCTCGCGCGGCAGGATCGCGCAGAAGCTCGGGCTCGCCAGGTGGTTGAGGAACGGCGCGTAGGGCTCCTTGAGCGTGATCTTCACCGTGTAGCGGTCGACCACGTCGACGCCGGTCACCGGCTCGAAGCGCTCGCGGAAGCCGGACTTGGCCATGAAGCGCTCCAGCGAGTACTTGACGTCGTCCGCGGTGACCTCGCGCCCGTTCACCGGCGGCTTGTTGTGGAACTTCACGCCCTTGCGGAGGCTGAAGGTGTAGACCTTGCCGTCCTTGGAGACGGCCCACTTCTCGGCCAGGTCGGGCAGGATCGAGAAGTCGGTGGGCGACTTCTGCTCCGGCCCGTTGGGGAAGCGCACGAGCTGGCTGTAGGCCAGGCTCACGTACGAGTGGGTGAGGAAGCTGATCGACAGGTGCGGGTCGAGGCCGGGGGCCTCGCGCTCCGCGATGCGGATCACCCCGCCGCGCTTGGGCTGGGCCCCCGACTGGGCGAGGGCGGGGCCCGCCGCGACGAGCGATCCCAGGAGGACGGCGGCGAAGAGCGGGCAGGACGGGACGAGCGCGCGACGCGCCATGGCCAGATCTCCTGTTCTCGAGCAGGATGTCGTCATCGACCGGGAGAAGGAGCGAAACGGGCCGAAAAGTTGGCCTATTATCCTCGGGGGCGGGATGTTGTCAATGTGGGCGTCATCATTCGAGTACCATAGCAGAAGCGACCGGGGCTGGTCATGGGCGCGCGCGGCGTTGTCGGGCCGACGGCGCTGCCCGGTTGACCTGCCTGCCCCCCGAGCATAGGCTCGGGCGCATGACGATGCGCAGCGCGGCCTCTCTGGCCCTCCTCGGCGCAGTCCTGGTGACGATCCTGCTGGTCGTCGGATTCCTCCTCGACCTGCTGAGCGCGCTTCGCGGCCTCGTCCCGGCGCTGCGATCGGTCACGTCATTCATCTACGCCTTCGCCGGCGTGGGCGCCGTGGTGTTCCTGTACGTTTTCCGCAGAGCCCAGTCCTGACCGTGCCTCCCGACCGCCAGACCGGCCCCGGCCAGCCCAACCCGACCCCCACCAAGCTCGTCGGCGTCGACGTCGGCGGTACCTTCACCGACCTGGTGCTGGTCGACGAGGCCACCGGCCTGGTGCGGGTGGCCAAGGTCCCGACCACCGTGGCCAATCAGGCCGGCGGCGTGCAGGCCGCGCTGGCCGGCGCGGCGGCGCACGCGGCCGAGGTCGCGGTGATCGTCCACGGGACCACCACCGCGACCAACGCGCTGCTCGAGCGCAAGGGCGCGCGCACCGGGCTCGTCACCACGCGCGGCTTCCGCGACGTGCTGGAGCTGGGCCGGCGCACGCGCCCCACGCCCTACGGGCTCAAGGGCAGCTTCGAGCCGCTGATCCCGCGCGATCTCCGCCTCGAGGTGGACGAGCGGGTCGACGCCGAGGGTCTCGAGGTCACGCCCCTGGCCGCGGAGCAGATGCGCGCGGCGGTTCTGCGCCTGCGCGGGCAGGGCGTCGAGGCGCTGGTGATCCACTTCATGCACGCGTACGTCAACGACGCGCACGAGCGCCAGGCGCGCGAGATCGCCGCCGCGCTCTGGCCCAACGCCTACGTCACGGTCGGCTCCGAGCTGCTGCCGGAGTACCGCGAGTTCGAGCGCGGCACCACCGCGGCCATCAACGGCTTCGTGCAGCCGATCATCGACCGCTACCTGCGCACGCTGGCCGGCGAGCTGGGCCGCCAGGGCTACCGGCGCGAGCTGCTCATCATGCAGGGCAACGGCGGCACGATGTCGGTGGACCTGGCGGCGCGCCACGCGGTGAGCACCCTCATGTCGGGCCCCGCGGCGGGTGTGAAGGCCGCGGCCTACACCGCGCTGGCGGCGGGGCACCGCAACATCATCAGCTGCGACATGGGCGGCACCAGCTTCGACGTGGGCGTCATCCGCGATGGGCGGCCCGCGCTCACCGCGGACAAGGAGATGGGCTACGGGCTGCCGGTCCGCGTGCCGATGATCGACATCCACACCATCGGGGCGGGCGGCGGCTCCATCGCGCGCGTGAACTCGGCGGGCATCCTGCAGGTCGGGCCGGAGAGCGCGGGGGCGGATCCCGGCTCGATCTGTTACGGGCGCGGGGGCGAGGAGCCGACCATCACCGACGCCAACCTGCTGCTCGGGCGCCTCAACCCGGACGGGCTGCTCGGCGTCGATCGGGCCGCGGGGCTCGACCGCATCCGCGAGATCTTCGACAAGAAAATCGGCGCGCACCTGGGGCTCGGCCCGGACGAGGTGGCCAGCGCGATCGTGCGGGTGGCCAACGACAAGATGGCGGGGGCCATCCGTCTGGTGTCGCTCCAGCGCGGTCACGACCCGCGCGACTTCGTGCTCTTCGCCTTCGGCGGGGCGGGTCCGCTGCACGCGGTGGCCCTGGCCCGCGAGCTCGCGATCCCGCGGGTGCTGGTGCCGGCCCGGCCCGGGATCACCTCGGCGCTGGGCTGCCTGGTGGCCGACGTGCGCCACGACTTCGTGAAGACGGTCAACCAGGGCGTGCTGCGCCTGGACCTGGCCGAGGCGCACCGCGTCCTCGCGGCTCAGGTGGACGACGGCCGCCGGATGCTGGCCTCGGAAGGCGTGGAGGTCGAGACGGTCAGCGTCCAGCACGAGGCGGACATGCAGTTCGTGGGGCAGACCCACGTGCTGACCGTGCCGATCGCGCGGGCCGACTTCGCGCGCGAGGACCTGATGCGCGCCTTCGAGGCGGCCTACTGGGAGCGCTTCGAGGTGGAGCTGCGCGAGATGCGGGCCCAGGTCGTGAGCCTGCGCACCGCGGTGATCGGCCGGCGCCGGCCGGTGTCGCTCCAGGGCTTGATCGCGCTGGAGCCGGCGGCGGGCGGGGTGGCGCCGGCGGCGCGGCGGCGCGCCTGGTTCGACCGGCAGTGGCACGACACGCCGGTGTACCGGCGGGAGCAGCTGGGCGTCGGCGCGGAGCTGGTCGGGCCGGCCATCGTCGAGCAGCTCGACTCCACCACCGTCATCGAGCCGGGAGACCGGGTGCGCGTGGACGCGCTCGGCAACCTCGAGATCACCGTCCGCGGCCTGGAGGCTGCGACGCCACCGGAGACCCGCTGACCATGGCCCAGACCCCCGCGACGCAAGACGCGCAGCTCGACCCCCGCCTCGTGCTCCACGAGATGAAGAAGAACGGGGTCACGCACGTGGTGTGGCTGCCCGACAGCGAGACCAACTTTCTCTACCAGCTCATGCAGGCGGACTCGTCCCTGCAGCTCGTGCCGGTCAGCCGGGAGGGGCTCGCGTTCTCGATCGCGGCCGGGCTTGCCACCGGGGGCGAGCACCCGATCATCCTGATCCAGAACACCGGCCTCATGGAGTCGGGTGACTCGCTCCGCGGCTGGACGATCGGGCTGCAGATCGCGGTGGTGATGATGGTGGGCTACCGCGGGTGGACTCGCCACGGCGTGAACACGGACAGCGCAGCCACCTACACCGAGCGCTTCCTCCACGCCTTCGGCATCACCTACTACCTGGTCGAGACCTCGGCCGACGCGCCGCGCATCTCCATCGCCTTCGAGGAGGCCCGGCGCACGCAGCGGCCGGTCGCGGTGCTGATGGCCGACGAGTACCACGGGTTCAACCGCTAGGAGGCCGCCTCGTGTTCCAGACCGCCGACATGCTCCGGATCTTCAACGCCCACCGCGGCGACGCCATCGTGGTGCCGGGCCGCGGCGGCCGGCACTGGGCGCAGATCAGCACGCGCCCGACCCGCGACGTGCCGGTCGGCGACCCCGCGATGGGCGGGCACGCCGGCTTCGCGCTGGGCCTGGCCCTCGCGCGCCCCGCCGACCGCGTCGTGCTCTTCGACTCCGAGGGCGACCTGCTGATGAGCCTCGGCATCCTGCCCACGGTTGCGGAGCTGGCGCCGGCCAACTTTTACCACTTCATGCTCGACAACGAGTGCTACGCCACCACCGGCGGGCAGCCGGTGCCGAATGCCAAGAACGTGGCCTACGACGTGATCGCCCGCGGGTGCGGCTATCCCCGCGCCTTCGCGTTCGACAAGCTGGACGACTTCGAGGCCAGCCTGCCGTCCATCCTGGCCCAGTCGGGCCCGGTGTTCGTGGCGCTCGAGGTGGTGCCGGAGGTCGAGAACGTCCCGATCGGTCAGCGGGCGCGCTGGCAGACCCGCACCCGCGACCGCGTGCTGGCGGACCTGCGCGCCGAGCTGGGCGTCGGGCGGTAGCTCCCCCATAAATAAGATGAACGCGATCGATCCGGTCACCCTGGTCGTCGTGCAGAACGGCCTGCAGCAGGTGGCCAGCGAGATGGACCTCACCTTCGAGCGGGCCGCCTTCTCGCCGGTCATCTCCGAGGGGTTCGACCGCTCCGACGGCATCTACGCGCGCGACAACGGCGAGGTGATCGCCCAGGGGGAGCTGGGGCTGCCCATCTTCGTGGGGGTCATGCAGTTCACCACGCGCGCGGTGATCGACCACGTGAAGGTGGCCGCGGAGCCGCTCCGGCCCGGCGACATCTTCATCGTCAACGACCCCTACTGCGGCGGCACCCATCTGATGGACGTCAAGATGGTGAAGCCCTACTTCTACCGCGGCGAGCTCTGGGCCTATCTGTCGAACACCGGTCACTGGCCCGACACCGGCGGCTCGGTGCCCGGCGGCTTCTCCACCCGGGCCACCGAGGTCCAGCAGGAGGGCCTGCGCCTGCCCCCGGTGAAGCTCTTCCGCGAAGGCGTGATGCAGCCCGACATCCTCAGCATCATCCTCGCCAACATCCGGGTCCCGGAGGAGCGCATCGGCGACATCAAGGCCCAGGTGGCCGCGCTGACGGTGGGCGAGAAGCGGCTCACCGCGCTGCTCGACCGCTACGGCGAGCCGACGGTGACCGCGTGCATCGCCGAGCTGCGCCGGCGGTCGGATCTCATGATGCGGGCGCACATCGGCAAGATCCCGGACGGCGCCTACTCGGGCGAGGCCTTCGTGGACTCGGACGGGGTGGATCCGGACCCGCTGAGGATCAGCCTCCGGTTACGGAAAGACGGCACGGATCTGCACTTCGACTTCTCGGAATCGAGCGGGCCGTGCCGCGGGCCGCTCAACAGCGTGATCGCCACCACCAAGGCCGCGGTGTACCTCGCCATCAAGCACGTCTTCCCCGACGTGCCGATCAACGCGGGCTGCTTCGAGCCGCTCCACATCGCCGACCCGCACGGGACCTTCCTCTACGCGCGCTACCCGCGCCCGGTCTCGGGCTGCGCGGCCGAGGTCAGCTCGCGCATCGCGGAGTCGGTGTTCACCACGCTGGCCCAGGCCATCCCCGACGATCTCTTCGCGGCTCCCGCCGGCACCAGCGGCAACCTCACGCTGGGCGGCCACGACCCGCTGAAGGAGCGGCACTACATCATGTACGTCTTCAGCGGGGGCGGCTACGGGGGCAGCGCCGACGGCGACGGGCTCACCAACGGCTGCTCGACCATCGGCATCTCCAAGACCCAGCCCACCGAGGTGCTCGAGCAGCACTACCCGATCCTGTTCGAGCGCTACGCGCTACGCGAGCGCTCGGGTGGGGCGGGGAAGACGCGCGGCGGCTTCGGGGTGGACTACAAGATCCGGATCCGCCGCGGCGAGGCGCTACTCTCGTTCCTCATGGACCACGGCCGCTTCGGCCCGCCCGGGCTCTTCGGAGGCCGCGACGGGGCGCCCAACGAGGTGGTGGTCACGCGCCAGGGGGGCGACTACGTCTCTCCGCATCTCTCGAAGGACGAGGACATCCGGGTGGTCGCGGGCGACAGCATCGCGGTGGGCACGCCGGGCGGCGGGGGCTACGGCGATCCCTGGCAGCGCGAGCCCGCCCTGGTCGCGCGCGACGTGGCGCGCGGGTACTTCACCGCCGCGGACGCCCGGCGCGACTACGGGGTCGTCGTCACCGGGGACGATCCGCCTGCCCTCGACATCCCTGCCACCGAAGCGCTCCGTCGCGGAGGCCGTCCGAAGACGTAGCGGCCGACCGTCTAGTGCATGACCAGACCGCCGTCGACGCTGAGGGCCTGGCCGGTCATGTAGCCCGCCCGGCTGGAGGCGAGGAAGCCGATCACGCTCGCCACGTCCTCCGGCCGCTCCATCCGCCCCAGCGGCACGCTGGCCAGGCGCCGGCGCGTGAACTCCTCCGCCGGCAGCCCGGACAGCGCGCCCAGCTCGGTGGACACGCTGGTCCACATGTCGGTCTCGACGAAGCCCGGGCAGACGCAGTTCACCCGGATGCCGTCGCCGGCGTGGGCCAGGGCCAGGCTCTTGGTGATGCTGATGACGGCGGCCTTGCTCGCGTTGTAGGGCAGGTTGTT
>DATJIR010000041.1:0-10945 GCA_035493135.1 Verrucomicrobiia bacterium | reverse complement strand
GCCGTCAGCGGCGGCTGCAGGTTCACCACCGTCAGCGCCGGCCGCCCGTGCGCCTGCACCGCCTGCTCCAACTCGTGCAGCGAGCCCACGAAGTGCGGCTCCCAGCCACAAATACTCGCAAGCCCGCGGACAGGAGCCGCTAGCTCCATCGTCTCGTCAAGCACCAGGACATTCACAGTTTTGCACTCCTCGAAGGAATTGCGCTCCGAACCGGGAATCACGCAACGGGTATGCCATCGAAGGACTGCAATGCTGGCGTGCACTTATGTGTAACTGAGGGGGGGATGAAGCCAAAAGCCGGCTGCCGCCGGTTCAATTTTTGTCACCTCATCGGCGTCTCCACGCGGCCGCTCCGAGCAGCGCGAGATTCGACGCGACCAGGAGGATCGTCGTCGGCTCCGGCGTGGGCTCGGGCGCGCTCGGATCGGCGGCACCGGACCACGACGTCGGCGCAAACCCGCTCCCGCCGCCGGGACTGCCGCCACCCGCGAACGGGCCGAGGTTGCCCGGAATGCCGGAGTATCCTCCACCGCCCGAACCATTCCCGGGACCCGTGCTCTCGCCCGAGGTCGGGCCGGCGAGGAACTGCACGGGCTCGGGCGGTGACTCGCCGCCGGGCTGGCCGCCTGGCTGATCCGACCCATCACCGAATAGCCCGTTGATCCCGCGTCCGCGTGACAGCACGTCGTACCGCGGTGGAAGCAACCCACCGCCCCCGACGTCGAGCGGACCGTACCCGGTGAGGTTGCCAGACGTCTTCGGCGACGGCTCCCCGTGTCGTCCCCTCGCGCCCTCGCCCATCAAGCCCTCCCACACATCGGCGGGCAGGTGCGCGACCGCCCCGGCGTCACGCGGGTCGCGTGGTGGGCGAGACAGCGCGGCCGCGCCGGGCAGCCCGCCGCCGGTTCCACGCAGCGGCCAGAGATAGAGCGGCAGCAGGATCAGCAGGAGGATCAGGAGCGCGAGCACGATCCTCCGGCCGCGCCGCGGGGCCACGGGCTCGGGGCCCGACGAGAGCCTCATGATAGAGTGGACATAGCGAAGGGCGTGCCACCGGGAGACCGACAAAAACACCTTGTCTGGCTACTACTTGTGGGATGGACACACACGGCGGCAGCAATTGCGTGGGAGTGCCCATCGAGGGTCAGAGGACGTGCCGCCTCAGTCAGGGAACCCGGCTACCCACAGCCGTGGTTGCGCTCGCGCGCCCACGCGCCCTAGGATGCGGCCATGAAAATCACCGCCGTCGACACCGCCATCCTGCGCATCCCGACCCGCAAGCCGATCGCGCTCGACTTTCCCTACCACAGCCTCGTGGTGGCGCACGTCCGCACCGACGAGGGGGTCACCGGGCTCGGCTACACCCTCGCGTTCGGCGGCGGAGGCGTGGAGTCCATCCAGGTCTACCTGGTGACGCGGCTCGCACCGCTCCTGATCGGTCAGGATCCACTGCTCGTGGAGCGGCTGTGGGAGCTGATGTATCGCACTGACCGTGGCATCAAGCGGCAGGGCGTCGCCGCGTACGCCCTGAGTGCGCTCGACATCGCGCTGTGGGATATCGTGGGAAAGGCCGCGGGCCAGCCCCTCTTCAAGCTGTGGGGAGCGGCGAGCGATCGGGTCGCGGCCTACGGCAGCGGGGGCTGGCCGAGCTATGCGCTCGAAGACCTGATCGGCGAGGCGCAAGCCTACGTCGCGCGCGGCTGCCGGTACTACAAGATGAAGATCCATCATCCCGATCCGCGCGTGAACCGCTCACGGGTGGAAGCGGTCAAGAAGGCGGTGGGCGACGGCGTCCGCCTGATGGTCGACGTGAACCAGAAGCTCGACGTGCTCGCCAACATCCGGCAGGCGCGCCTGCTCGCCGATCTCGACCTGGTCTGGTACGAGGAGCCGGTCCTGGCCGACGACCTGGCCGCGTGCGCCGAGGTGGCCGCGCGCATCGAGATCCCGGTCGCCACCGGCGAGAACAACTACACGCGCTTCGAGTTCCGCGACCTGATCGAGCGGCGCGCCGCCCGCTACCTGATGCCCGACGTCTGCCGCGCCAACGGCTTCAGCGAGACGCTCAAGATCGGCCGGCTCGCCGCCGCCCACCAGATCGCGGTCTCGCCGCACGTGGTGCACGAGCTGTCGCTGCAAGTGGCGGGCGCGCTGAGCAACGGCTTCCTCGTCGAGTGGATCGACTGGGTCCCCGACGACCTCTTCGCCCAGATGCCGGTTCTGGACCGCGGCGATTTCCTCATCCCCGACCGGCCGGGCCACGGCGTGGCGCTGGCCCCGGGTGCCGAGCGGAAGTACCGGGCCGACTGAGGCCGCGGGGTCAGAACACCGCGAGCGGGTTGGCGGGAGACCCGGTCCCGCCCACCACCACGAGCGGGGCGACGATCAGCATGAACTCGTCCCGCTGCTCCTCCACGCACGCGCGGGCGAGCGGCTCGAGGAGCGCGTTGTCCACCAGCGCCACTCCGTAGGCGAAGAGCGCGGCGTGGACCGCCCACGGGATGTCGTAGCCCACCGGCAGGTGGTCCAGCATGTCCCAGACCAACACGCTCACGTCGTGGTCCCGCAGGAACTCGAGGCAGGAGACGTGCAGCCCCGGCCGCTCGTTGGGCCCGATCCCGAACGGTCGCCCGTAGGGCCGCTCCGGGTTCGCGGCCTGCCAGGCCTCGCGGCCTGAGTAGACGCAGACCGCGTCGCCCGGCTCGAGGCGCAGCCCACGGGCCCGCACGATGTCCTCGAGCTCCCAGCCGTGCACCGGCCGCTGCTCGGTCACCGACGCCGTGCCGCGGTGGCGCGGCACGTCCAGCATCACCGCGCGCGTGAGGATGCCTTCCGACCAGTGCTCGACGGACCCGAACGTCGCCCCGTCGAACGTGATCTCCTTCTTCGGGTCGCGCCCGTTCCACATCGCGTGCTCGTCCCAGGTGTGGCAGAGGGCGTCGAGGTGAGTGGACGCGACGCCGTGATAGAAGATGCCGTAGTAGTCGGCGGCGAAGCCGCCTTTGCCCCGCGGCAGCGTGCGCATGTAGTGATGCGCGGGCAGCGCGTTGTTGAGCCCGGGCTCCTTGGGGAACGGGCGGCTCAGCGACACGCTCCGGCCGCCGCGCACGAGGCGCGCGGCGGCCGCTCGCTTGGCCGGCGTGATCAGGTTGATCGCGCCCAGCTGGTCGTCCTTTCCCCATCGCCCCCAGTTGCGGCGGTCGTGGATCAGGGCGCGGACTTCCTGCTCGGTCGGCAGTGGACGCTCGGGCATGTGTGTCCTCCGGAAGCGGGACTCTACGCCGGGTGTCCGCCCCGCGCAAGGGATTGACGCGAGGCGTTATCGCGGTTGACTCGCCCCGGCGCGTGTGGCATGTTTGCGGCCCCGCGCTTCCCTACTCGGAGCCGGGGCCGGCAAGGGTGCCTCGGGGGCCTGCCGGGAGGTGGTCGTGACGGCCAAGTTGGGTAGGGAATTATCCAGTAGTGTAGGGTGCCTCATATACAAGGTGCTCGCGGATGACCGTAACTCATCGGGTTCGCGTGACTTCGCCGACTGGTACGATGCTTGCCCCTCTGACGCGGTGGGGGAAATTCTTGCCTAGAGGAGAACACCAGTGACGAAGTTCATCATTAATTGTTCCGTCGCCCTCCTCCTGCTCCTGCTCGCGGCCAGCTTGTGTCCGGCGGCCGAGGACATGGGGCTGATCACGGGGAGCGACAAGGGCACGTATTACCAGTTCGGTCTCGATCTGCAGAAGCTGACCAGGTCCACCGGCGTTAACCTCACGGTCCACACATCGAAGGGCTCGATCGAGAACATCTTCGCGGTGTACCAGCGGCCGGGCGTGCAGATGGGAATCGTGCAGTCCGACGTGCTCGCCTTCGTGGCCCGTGTGCAGTCCGATCCGGTCCTGCAGCGCATCGCGAAGAAGACGCGGATGGTCTTCCCGCTCTACAACGAAGAGGTGCACGTGCTCGGCCGCAAGGGCATCCGCGACTTCGACGATCTGGCCGGCAAGCGGGTGGCCATCGGCCGCGACGGGAGCGGCACATACCTGACCGCACGCCTCCTCTTCAAGCTCTCCGAGGTGGCGCCCAGTGAGATGGTGCCGATCGACACCGGCGAGGCGCTCGCCGAGCTCAAGGCCGGGCGCGTGGACGCGATGTTCTACGTGGCCGGCTATCCGGTGAAGCTCCTGAAGGACGACGTGACCGAGAACGACGGGCTCGAGCTGATCCCGATCACCAACAAGAGCATCACCGAGTTCTACCCGCGCGCCGAGATCCCCGCCAACGTCTACGAGTGGCAGCGGACCCCGGTCAACAGCGTGGCGGTCAAGGCGGTGCTGGTCTCCTTCGACTTCCGCCGCAAGGACTGCGACAACGTCGGACGCTTCGCCCAGACCATGTCGCGGCAGATGAGCTGGCTGCTGCAGAACGGTCATCCGAAGTGGAAGGTGGTCGACCTCAACTACCCGCTCAAGGGCTGGGAGCAATACGACTGCGTGCGGAAGTACATCGGCACCGCCGCGGCGGGCACTCCCGCCCCGGCCAAGACCGGCCAGAACGAGAACCCGGTCTTCAACGCCATCAAGGGGCTCCTCGACGAGTAGACACGTGGCACCCGGAAGCAACCGACTGCTCTCGCTCGCGGCCATCGTCGGGAGTCTCACGCTCCTGGCCGTGGTCATCTTCATGCTCTGGCCACCCGATCCCTCGGACACTGCGGGATTGGGCCAGGCCGACGGCGAGACGGTCGGCTGGGTCTCGAAGGTCGAGGCCAACACCATTCACGTCAACTCGGGGCCGTTCGGGGGCGGGGTGGTGCCGCTCCTCGTGACCAAGAACACCAGGATCACGGTCGGCTCCAAGGAGGGCTGGTTCGAGGACATTCGACCCGGCGGCCAGGTCAAGGTCGTCTACCAGATGGCCCACGGCAAGCGGCTCGCCCGCACCGTGGAGCTGCTCGTGGACGAGGGGCCGCGCCGCCCGGGCCGGCCGGAGCCGCGCGTGAAGAGCGTGGCCGGGGGCGCGACCGCCGAGCGGGTGCCGACCAAGGCCCTCGCGGGCAGTCCGCCGACGCCCGAGCCTCGCGCGCCCGAGACGGCGCCGACACGGCCACCGGCGGCCGCCGCCGCGCCGCCAGCTGGCCCGCCGCCCAACCCGGCGCAGCCCGCGCCACCCGAGGTGCGCCCCGCCGCGCAACCCGAGCCCGCGCGCGCCCAGGCCACGGAGCCCGCGCCCCCGCGCGCCTCGTCGACCAATGGGCGCGGGACCGCCCCGGCCGACAGGAGGGGCCGGACGTCGGACCCCACGGCGCCGCAATCGGCCACCCAGTCGACGCCAGTCGCCGGTCGTCCCGCCGAGCCGTCCCGGGCCGCCGAGGGCGAGAGCGCCGACGGCGCCGCTGCGGTGGACTGGCTCCTCAAGGGCCGCCGCTAGCCCCACGCCTCTCGCGCGGGCCCGGAGCATGCTACGGTGCGTGGCATGAGCCGGCGATCACCCGTCGACGCCCTGCCCCATCTGGTCGCGGTGGCCGCCGCGGTTCGCGCGCCGCATCAGCCCGACGCGGCCCTCCGAGCCCTCGACGCCGCCACGGCCGCCACCCTGGGACACAAGCTCTTCACGTGCCTGCTCCATCACCCGGAGGCGCGCGAATCGGAGCGGCGCTACACGAACCAGCCGGCGACCTATCCGGTGGGCGGACGCAAGCCGGTGCTGCCGACCTCCTGGACGCGGCGACTCTTCGAGGAGCAGCAGCCGTACATCGGCTACACCGCGGACGACATCCGCGAGGTCTTCTTCGACCACGCGCTGATCGCCTCGCTCGGCTGCGCGTCGGTGCTCAACCTGCCGGTGGTGCACGACGGCCGCACGCTCGGCGTCATCAACCTGCTGCACGAGGCGCGCTGGTACGGGGAGGACGACGTGCCCCTCGGCCAGGTCTTCGCGGCCCTCGCGGTCCCCGCCTTCCTGCTCCTCTCCCGCTGACCGGGAGGGGCCGGCGCGATCCGCCTACGCGTCCCAGTCCGGGTAGGTCTGCGGCGAGAGCTGATCCGCGCTCCGCCCCGCCCAGTCCGACTTGGCCATGCGTGGCCACATGCGATCGCCCGCCGCCTGCAGCGCGCCCAGGATGGCCGGGTCGTCCGCGGCGAGCACCCTGCCACCGTCCACCACCAGGCGCCCGTTGACGTAGACCCGGTCCACGTCCTCGTCGGCCGCGTTGTAGACGATGTTCTTGATCGGGTCGCGCAGCGGGGTCATCCGCCACGAGGTCGCCTTCCACAGCACGAGGTCGGCCTTGGCCCCGGGGGCGATGCGCCCGAGGTCGTCGCGCCCGAGCGCCCGCGCTCCGCCGAGGGTGGCCGCGTCGAAGGCGTGGGCGGCGGTGGTGACCTCGGTCTGGCGCTCCACGATCTTCGAGCACACCGCGGCCCAGCGCATGGCCTCGATCACGCTCTGGGGGTTGGTATCGGTCCCGAGCGACATGTTTACGCCGGCCGCGCGATAGCGCGCGAAGGACTCCATGACCACGCCCCGCCGCGCGAACACCCACACCGCGTGGGCCACCGAGCAGCCGGTGTCGGCCATGATCGCCACGTCGCCCGCCGGATAGTTCGTCCAGGAGGAGCCGCCCACGATGATCGCGTGCCCCAGGATGGTGTTGGGGCCGAGCACGCCCAGCTCACGCATCCAGGTGATCGGCGTCTTGCCGTGGCGAGCCACCATCTCGTTGAACTCGACCACCGACTGCGAGGTGTGCACCTGGTATGGCACCCGCGCCTCGTCGGCGAAGCGCTTCGCTTCCCGGAGCAGCGCGGGGGCACAGGTGTCGATCTGGGCCGGCGCGAAGAAGCAGCGCACGAGGCCGCCGTGCGCCCCGTCGTGCCGCGCGTGGAAGTCGACCGCGCGCCGGAGGCCCTGGCGGCCCTGCTCCTCGTCCCACTCCCACTCCGCACGCCTGCCGTCACGCGTGAGCCAGCGCCCCGAGCGGAAGGCCTGGCCCACGTAGACGCGGAGGCCGTAGTGGGCGGCGCGCTCCACCACGTACTCGCCCTGGCCGCCGATCTCCATCACGGTGGTGACGCCGCCCCGCAGCAGCTCGGGCATCGAGAAGTCCACGCAGGCACGCCCGCCCTCCTCGTCCTGGGCCTCGCTGCGCACCGGCAGCATCTCGAAGAGGCCGGAGAACCAGAACTGGGGATTGCCGCGATCCTCGATGAACGACCGGTCGAGCGGCGAGCCGCCGATGTGAGCGTGGGTCGAGATCAGCCCGGGAGTGACGACGCGGTCGCGCGCGTCCACCGTCTCGTCGACCGTTCCGTCGAAGCGCGGGCCCACCGCGAGGACGTGGTCGCCCTCCATGACCACGACCCCGTCGCGCAGGAGCCGGTGGCCACGGCCGTCGAAGGCGAGGATATAGCTGGCCCGGATCGCGGTGCGCCTCATTTCCGGCCGAGCCTAGCCGCGCGCTCCCGGCAAGTCAAGGCGCGGTAAGATCGAAGCATGACGCCCATCAAGCCGCGCCGCCTCGCGCCCGGGCACACCATCGGCCTGGTGTCGCCGTCCTCGGCTCCCAACGAGCCGGAGCGCATCCGCTTCGCGGCCGAGACCATCGAGTCGCTCGGCTTCCGGGTGAAGCCCGGCGCTCACCTCCACGATCGGGACGGCTACCTGGCGGGCTCGGACGCGGCCCGCGCGCGCGACCTGAACGCCATGTTCGCCGACGACGCGGTCGACGCGATCTGGTGCGTCCGCGGCGGCTTCGGCGCCTCGCGGCTCCTGCCCGCCCTCGACTTCGAGCTGATGCGGCGCAAGCCCAAGGCGTTGATCGGTTACAGCGACATCACCGCGCTCCACATGGCCATCCAGCGCCACGTGGGCCTCGTGACCTTCCACGGTCCGGTGGCCTGGCGCGCCTTCACGCCCTACACCCTCGGTGGGCTCCGGCGCGTGCTGTGGCGCGCCGAGGCCCCGGCGCGTCTGGCCGAGCCCCCTTCCTTCGAGCGCCGCGAGGGCCAGGTGGACTGGGACAACCGGGTGGCGACGCTGGTGCCCGGGAAGGCGCGCGGGCGATTGCTCGGTGGCAACCTCTGCCTGATGTCGCACCTGGTCGGCACGCCTTACCTGCCCGACCTGCGGGGCAGCATCCTGTTCCTCGAGGACGTCGAGGAGGCGTACTACCGGATCGACCGGATGCTGACCCAGCTCTGGCTCGCCGGCGCGCTCGACGGCGTGGCCGGAGTGGCCCTCGGCAAGTTCACGAATTGCGACCCCTCGCCGTTCTTCCTGCAGAACCGCCCGCTGGAGGAGATCCTGGCCGAGCGTTTCCGGGCTCTGGGCATCCCGACGGTCAGCGGCGTGATGATCGGCCACATCGACGATCAGGCCACCTTGCCGATCGGCTGCCTCGCCGAGCTCGACGCCGACGCCAGGACGCTCACCCTCCTCGAGCCGGGAGTGAGCTAGCCCCCGCGCCTCAGTTCGCCATTCGCGGCCCACGTTCACCGCCGACCGGTAGAGGGCGAGGATCGAGCGCTTCATGGTGGAATCGACGCGCGCCGCGGCGTCCGCCGCATCGGTGGCCGGCACCCCGGCCGCGGCCAGGGCCTTCTCCATCGCGGACGCGGTCGTCGCCTCCATCACCCGCTCGCCGACCTCCGGCGTCTGCCACAGCCGGGCCGCCGGGTGCCATTCGTAATCGGGATCGAGCGGGGCTCCACCCACCGCCCAGCTCCGCACCCGGTCGGGTGCGAGCGAGCGCGTCGAGCAGCCACCGCACGGAGGCCTCCTTGGTGGCGTCGAAGCCGTCGGGCGTGGGCCCTCCGAAACCGGGCAGCGCGAGCGTGACCACGTCCCGCCGTGGTCGCCGCGGCATGGTGGTCGGCATCCTAGAGATGCCGCGAGGGTGAGTCAAGAAGGTGCAGGTGGGTGAGACTACGGCGGGTGCTGCTCTAGAGCGCGTCCTGGTCTTCCGGCTGCTCGGGCTGCTCGTCCTCGAAGGTGGGCGCGACCTCGTCCGGGGCCGGCGCCAGCAGCCAGCCGGCGACCTCGTAGAGGGTGGCGGGACTGGGATCGCCGACCGCGCCGAACAGGTCCTGGGCTTCCCGCAGGCTCATCACGCACACGTCGGAGGTGGGGCGTCCCTCGCGGGCCTTGCGCATCAGCTGGGCCTGCTTGGGCGTCGTCACGAGCCAGAGCATCGCGCCCGGCAGGTAGTCGACGCGGACGGCCAGCACGTCGCCCAGGTGGAGGAGGCTCTCGTAGAATTCCCGGCCCCGGCGGGAGAGCGTCCGGTGGTGCCTCAGGACTTCCTGCAGCGTGACCACGCTCGGTGTCATCATGGCGCGTACCTGAACCAGGGGAAAAAGCAAGCGCCGCGCCACTCCGAGATGTGTGAAAAGTCAGATACTTCCGGCCCACTCTCCGCCGGCTCCCCCCGCCGGATTGTCAATCCGGGTGCCGCAGAATGCCATCCCGGGGCGCTCGCCCACTACCCGACGGGTCCGCGAGCCCGACCGAACAGGTAACGGTTCACCTTGGCCGTGGCCGCCACGTACCCGGGCTCGAGGTTGGCGAGGCGCGCCTGGACGTGCGCGTGCAGGCGCGGCAGGGCGTGGAAGGGCACCGCCGGGTAGGCATGGTGCTCGGCGTGATAGGGCATGTTCCACGCGAAGAGCCGCACGAGCGGCAGCGTGAGGATGGTGCGGGTGTTCTCCAGGCATTCGCGCGTGGACGCGCAGGCGGTGTGCTCGGCCAGCAGGTAGGGACGGAGGAAGACCTGCCCCACCAGCACGGGCGCGATCCACACCAGCAGCGGCATCGCGGAAGCAGCCAGTCCCGAGGCGACCGCGACTGCGAGGTAGACACCCAGGTAGCAACGCGCCTCGGCGATCAAAGCCCGGCGCTCCGGCGGGGCCATCCACGGCCGATCGGCGCGCCCGGCCGCGAGCCGCAGGATGTCGCTCACCCGCCGGATCAGGTTCGGCGCCCCGGTCAGCACGAGCAGGTAGGCCCCGAGGGATGCCGGCTTCGGGAAGTAGAGCTCGGGGTCCCGCGCCTCGTCCTGCGTGAAGCGGTGGTGCTCCCAGTGATAGACGCGGTAGTTCCGGTAGGGCCAGAAGATGAGCAGGCCGGCCACGGTGCCCAGCACCGTGTTCAGCCAGCGCGTGCGGAACGCGGTGCGGTGCGCCGCCTCGTGGAACGCGCAGAAGATGAACGCCAGCACGTAGCCGTGGGCGACCAGCAGCGGCAGGGCCCACGCGGTGGCGCGGAGGCGCCACAGGAGCGCGCCGGTGGCCACGAGCGCCCCCAGGTGCCAGGCCGCGCGCCCGAGCGCCGGCCCGTCGGAGCGCGCCATCAGGGCGTGCAGATCCTCGCGCGGAAGCTGGTGGGCGGTGAACCGGACGAGCGCTTCGTCGATCATGGGCCCCTCTCGGCGACCGCGCCGTCGCTCGGGATGGGTCCTAGCTTACACCGGCGGGCGGTCGGCTACGACGCTATGTCGCTGACCGAGCCGTCCTCGGCTTCGGTCACCGGTGACCACGTGACCGACGCGGTGTTCGCGGTTCCGGTCTGCGTCTTGACGGTGATGAGCCCGCGGAACAATGTCCCGTCGGCCCGGAGTCCAAGCACCCGCATCTCGTTCCAGGTGCTGCTGAGCACGGCGAACTGGGTCAGCCCCTTCATGATGGCGCTCCTCTCGTTGGCGAATGTAGCTCTATCAGAACACGGCCGGGATTGACCGGGGCGGGGTTTCGCCGGACTCTTCGCAACCACTGGGATGGGATGGAGCCGGGGGCGGGAGTTGAACCCGCGACCTACTGATTACGAATCAGTTGCTCTGCCACTGAGCTACCCCGGCGTGATCATGATTCTACATCACGGGCCGGCGTATCCGCCCTACCGCCGCTTGCTCTTCTGCTGCTCCACGACCTGCTCGAGGGCCTCGCGCCGCTGCTTCTCG
>DATJIR010000040.1:0-7845 GCA_035493135.1 Verrucomicrobiia bacterium | reverse complement strand
TGCGCGGGGTGATGGCGCGCGAGGTCGATCGCGTGCTCGCCCCGCTCGACGCGCTGGTGGCGCCGGGCCGCGCCACCGAGGCGGCCCCGCTGGGCGGCGAGGTGCGCAGCGCCATCCGCGGCACCGCGCGCGACGTGATGGGCGCGGTCGGCAACGGGGCGGGGCTGCCCGCGGTCGTGGTGCCGAACGGCTTCGGCCCGCGCCGGCTGCCGACCAGCCTGCAGTTCATGGGGCGGGCGTGGGAGGAGCATACCGTCCTGGCCGCCGCGTGCGCCTACCAGTCGCGGACCGACTGGCACGGGCGCCATCCCGACGTGAGCTAGCGGCACCCGGACGAAGAAAGGGGGAGGGCCCGACGGGCCGCTCCCCCTGGGGTTCTCCGGATCGTGTGGTTTACTTGGCCTGGCGGGCGCGCACCTGCCGCTGATCCTCGTGGAGGTCTCGCACGTCCTCGCGGCGATCCTGCTTGTCCTGGTGCAGATCGCGCACGTCCTGACGGCGGTCCTTCGCATCCGCGCGGAGCGTGCCGCGGCTCTTCTGGTAGTTCTCGCGGGCCGCCTTGATGGCCGCGGGATCGCCCGACTTGTAGGCCTCGCGAAGCCGCTGGCGGGAGGCCTGGACGTCCTTGTAGTCGCCGCGGACCTCCTTCGTGTCCTTGGCGATCTCCTTGCGGTCGCCGCGGATCTCGCGGGTGTCCTGCCGGATCTCGCGCCGGTCGCTCTTGGTTTCCTGGGCGGGGGCGGGGAGCGCGGACAGGCCCGTCACGATGACGGTCGCGCACGCAGCGCCCACGCTCCATCCGATCAATGTCCTCATTGCGATTTCCTCCTGGTATGAGTGCGGGCCAACGAGCAGGAGATCATGCAATGAAGTTGCCAGGGGTCTAACTACCTGAATTAATGGGCCGGGGAGGCTATCCAAGGCGTCAGATCTGACGCCGGATGTCACCCGTCCGGTCGAATCAGGGATGGCGACGGTGGGGATCCAGGTCAGGCGGAACGATGAGCGTAGAGGCGGCGCGCGGCCCGGAGGTGGGTCATCGCCGCCGGGCGTCGGCCCAGCGCATCCAGGAGCAGGCCCAGGTTGTAGTGACCGTCGGCGAAGTCGGGGTCGGCGGCAAGGGCCCGATGGTACGCCGCGACCGCCTCCTCGGTCCGACCCGTCTCCTCGAGCAGCCCGCCGAGGTTGAAGTGCGCGATGGCATCGCGCGGGGCGTGCTGGATCGCGGCACGGTAGTGGATCTCGGCCCGTGCGGTCTCCCCGGCGGCATGGTGGAGGCGTCCCAGATTGACGTGCGCGTCGGCCAGGCCGGGGTCGAGTGCGAGGGCCTGCTCGTAGGCATGGCGCGCCTCGCCGGGCGAGGCCGGCTCGAGCTCGCAGCCGAGGTCGAACCACGCGCCCGCGGTGCGAGCCGGCGCCTCGGGGGGGGTCGCGGCCGCCGGCCGGGTGAGAGCCGGGGTCGACGGTCCCGCCACCGCATGCGCGTCGAAGCTGAAGAGGAACTGGCCGGAGTCGGGCTGCCAGCGCGCGGTGCCGTCCCAGGCCACGACCCGGCGGCCGTCCGCGTAGATGCTGACGCTCGAGAGCGCCTGATCACCGGGCAGCTGCCGCCTCAGCGAGGCCAGCATGCGACGGATGCGCCGCGCGGGCACGCGGGCCTCGAGCAGGCCGCGCGTGGTCTTGAGCAGGAGCAGGTCCTGGAAGGACCATCGCAGCCGCCGGTCGGGGCCGCGGCGGGGGGTGAGCAGGGCGGCCCGAGCGCACGAGCGAACCCTGGAGTCCGGCAGACCGAGGATCTTCGCCACCTCGTGGGTGGAGAAGGCGGTCATTTCCGGCCGGCTTGCGCCTTCCTGTCCTTGTCGGACGCGGCGGCGCGCTTGGGCGCCTTGGCCGGCGGCTTCTTGGAGACGGGCGCGCCCGCCGCGGCCGGCCGCTCGTCGCCGCCGCCTCGCTTGGCGAGGCTCTGCTTGAGGGCGTCCATCAGGTCGATCACCTGGGCGCGCTGGGTCTCGGGTGCCGCGGCGGTGATCTCCTTGCCCTCCACCTTGGAGGTCACCATCTCGAGCACGCGGTTGCGGTAGTCATCCTGGTATTGCTCGGGCTTGAACTCGTCGTGCGACAGCTCGCCGATCAGCCGCTCGGCCAGCTCGAGCTCGCCGTCGCGCAGCTTCACCGACTTGCCCTTCTCGATCTCGCCGAAGTCGCGTACCTCGTCGGCGAAGTACATCGTGTGCAGCATCAGGCCGTCCTGCGCCGGACGAATGAGGACGAGGCTCTCCTTGCCGCGCATCACGAAGGTGGCGAGCGCGACGCGGTCGCTCTTGGCCATCGCGTCGGCGAGGAGGCGATAGGGCTTCTCGCCTCCCTTGTCGGGCCCGAGGTAGTACGTCTTCTCGAAGTAGATCGGGTCCACCGAGGGAAGCGGCACGAACTCCGCGATGTCGATGACCTTCGAGGCCTCGCCCTCGAGCGACTTCAGCTCCTCGTCGGTGAAGCGGACGTACTGCTCCTTCTGGAACTCGTAGCCCTTCACGAGCGACCCGCGCTCCACGACCTCGTTGCACACCGGGCAGAACGTCTGCTGCTTGATGCGGCTGCCGCACTTGGCGTGGAGCAGGTTGAAGCTGACCCCGCCGCCCGACGCGGCGGTGTAGAGCTTGACCGGGATGGAGACCAGGCCGAAGGAGATCGTGCCGGAGCCGATGGAATGGGGAGCCATGGCCGTGAGACTTTGCACAGTACCACCGGGGCGGCTATGCTCCAAGTCTCCGATGGCGACCGCACCGGATAGGGGTGAGCCTGCCGCGAAGGGGCGAGGGATTGTGCCGGACTCGCTCGGCGGTGAGCGGCCGCCGCCGCTCGAAGCCTACCGCAAGAAACGTGATCCGGATCGCACCCCCGAGCCCTTCGGGGGGCGACTGCCCTCCGGCGGGCGGCTCTTCGTGGTGCAGAAGCATGCCGCGCGACGCCTGCACTACGACCTGCGCCTCGAGATGGAGGGGGTGCTGAAGAGCTGGGCGGTGCCGAAGGGGCCGTCGGGCCACGCGGAGGAGAAGCGCCTCGCGGTCCACGTCGAGGACCACCCGATCGAGTACGGCGACTTCGAGGGCGTCATCCCCGCCGGCAACTACGGCGCGGGCTCGGTCATCGTGTGGGACTACGGCTGGTACCGATCGACCAAGCCGACGGATCCGCTCGAGCAGCTCGCGCGCGGCAAGCTCGAGGTGGAGATCTTCGGCTACAAGATGCGCGGGCGCTGGACCCTCGCGCGGATGTCGGGCAAGGACCGCGACTGGCTGCTCCTGAAGAAGGTCGACGGCGCCGCGCTGCCGCCGGGAGCCGCCGAGCTGATCGAGCGCTATCCGCAGTCGGTCGTCTCGGGGCTCACGGTGGAGGAGATGGCGGACCGCCCGGCGCGCCTGGCCGCGGTGCGCGCCCGCCTCGAGGCGCTGGGGGCGCCGCGCGGCGAGGTGGACGCGCGGACCCAGCCCTTCACGCTGGCCACGCTCGCCGAGCGCCCCTTCTCCGATCCGGCATGGCTCTACGAGATCAAGTACGACGGGGTGCGGGTGCTGGCGGACCGTCGGGGCGATCGCGTGACGCTGTACGGGCGGAGCGGGCAGGACACCACCTCGCGCTATCCGGAGGTGACGCGCGCGCTCCGCGCGCTGCCGGTCGATCGCTTCGTGATCGACGGGGAGATCGTGGCGCTGGACGACGCGGGTCGGCCGAGCTTCCAGCGGCTGCAGCCCCGCATGGCGCTCACCGACCCGCGGGACATCGAGCTGGCCGCCCGCCGCCAGCCCGCGGTGGGCGTCTTCTTCGACTGCCTGGGGCTCGACGATCGCGACCTGCGTCGCCGGCCACTCGTCGAGCGCAAGGAGTGCCTGCGGCTCCTGGTGCCGCCGCTGGGAACGGTGCGCTACGGCGACCACGTCGCGGGGGAGGGGCGCGCATTCTTCGAGGCGGCGTCCGCGCAGCGGCTCGAGGGCATCGTGGCGAAGAAGGCGCGGAGCGTCTACTCGGGCGGGCGCACGCGCGACTGGATCAAGATCAAGTGCCAGAAGCGGCAGGAGTTCGTGGTCGGCGGCTATACCGATCCGCAGGGCGCGCGCGGACACTTCGGCGCGCTGCACCTGGGCCTCTACGACGGACCCGTGGAGGCGCGGCGCCTGGTCTACGTCTCGAAGGTCGGCACCGGCTTCGATCAGGCCGGCCTCGCCGCGATCTGGACAAGGCTCCGCCCCCTCGCCCGCGCGACGCCCCCCTTCGAGGCGGGCGCGGTTCCCACCGGCCGCGGACACCACTGGGTGGAGCCGCGCCTGGTCTGCGAGGTGCGCTTCACCGACTGGACCGAGGACGGCGGCCTCCGCCATCCGACGTTCCTCGGGCTGCGCGACGACCGGAAGCCGGAAGACTGCCGGCGGGAGACGGCGGAGCCGAGCGCGGCCGGGCCGGAGGCAGGGCCCGAGGCGGACCCGGCTCCCGCGCCGGTGACCGCGGCCGAACCGGGGCCGCGCCTCACGCCCACCAACCTCCGCAAGGTCTTCTGGCCCGCGGAGGGGTACACGAAGGCGGATCTGATCGGGTACTACGAGGGCGTCGCGCGGTGGATGCTGCCGTACCTGCGCGACCGGCCCCTGGTGCTGACCCGCTTCCCCGACGGTATCGCGGGGAAGTCCTTCTACCAGAAGGACGCCCCCGAGTTCGCCCCCGCGTGGGTGCGGACCGAGCGCATCTACTCGCGCGACACCGAGCGGGACATCGCCTACCTGGTGGTGGACGACGTGGAGATGCTGCGCTACGTGGCCAACAGCGCGGCGATCCCCATCCACTGCTGGGCCTCGCGCGTGCCGTCGCTGGAGCGGCCGGACTGGCTCGTGCTGGACCTCGACCCGAAGGGCGCCCCGTTCACCGACGTAGTCCGCGTGGCCCTCGCGCTTCGCCGCATCCTGGACGACCTCGCGCTGCCGAGCTACGTGAAGACGTCGGGCGCGACCGGGCTGCACATCCTGCTGCCGCTCGGCGCGCGCTACACCTACGAGCAGGCGCGCACCTTCGCGCGCCTGCTCGCGGTCCTGGGCGTCGAGGCGGAGCCCGAGATCTCGACGGTGGCGCGGCCGCTCCGCGATCGCGGGGGCAAGGTCTACATCGACTTCGGGCAGAACGGGCACGGGCAGACGATCGTGGCCCCGTTCTCGCTGCGGCCGCTGCCCGGGGCGCCCGCCTCGTGCCCGCTCGAGTGGCGCGAGGTGGCCCCGCGCCTCGATCCGGCACGCTTCAACCTGAAGACGATCGCCGCGCGCTTCGAGAAGATCGCCGACCCGCTCGCGCCGGTCCTGGGCGAGGGCATCGACATGGCCGCCGCGATCGAGCGCATCCGGGCCCGCCCGACCCCGGCCGGATCGGTCAGCGCCGGAGCAGCGCCTCCAGCTGGCGGGCGAAGGCGGGGCCGGTCCCGGCCTCCTCGTGCTTGAAGTACACGAACGTGTCCCCCCACGTGCGCTCGAGCGCGTGGATCTTGCCCGCCCACTCCGCGAGATCGGACTCGGTGTAGCCCTGATCGCGCAGCCGCAGGTAGCCCCAGTCGGCGGTGGTCTCGATCGGGGTCGTCGCGTCCTCGGTGTCGGCCACGCAGAGGGCCGCGTTGGCCGCCCGCAGCCGCGCGTACACCGAGGCGTCGAGCCAGCTCTCGTGACGGAACTCGAAGGCGCAGCGCCGGCCGGCGGGTAGCTGATCCAGGAGGCCGCCCAGACGGTCCAGGTCCTTCTTGAAGTTGGGCGGGAGCTGGAAGAGCACGGGGCCGAGCTTCGGGCCGAGGCCCGCCGCGGTGTCGAGGAAGTAGCGCAGCGGATCGCCGATGTCCCGCAGCCGCGCGAAGTGGGTGATCCGTTGCGGCGCCTTCAGCGTGAAGGAGAAGCCGGGAGGCGTCTCGGCGACCCACCCCGCCACCGTCTTGGCGTTGGGCATGCGGTAGAACGTGTAGTTGATCTCCACGGTGGAGAACCGCTCGGCGTAGTAGGGGAGCATCTTGCCGGTCGGGAACTTCTCGGGATAGAAGGTGCCCCGCCACTCCGGATAGTTGTAGCCGGAGGTGCCGATGCGGATCATGGATGCTCGTCGCCCATGATACCGCCGCCGGCCAGGCGGTGGAGCGCAATGCCGCACGCGGTGGCGACGTTCAGCGAGTCCACGCCCGGCGCCATCGGGATGCGGACGTGGACATCGGCGGTCTCGCGGGTCAGCTCGCCGAGTCCGGCGCCCTCCGCGCCCACGATCAGCGCGAGACGCCGGCACGCGAGACGCGCCGCGACCGCGCCGATGACCTCCGCGCGCGCATCCGGGCTGAGCGCGACCACGAGGTAGCCGGCTCGGCGAAGCGCCGCGAGCGCGGCGCCCCACTCGGTGCGCGCGAACGGGGTGGACAGGGTCCCGCCCATCGAGACGCGGATCGCCTTGCGATACAGCGGATCGGCACAGCCCGCGGAGAGCAGGACCCCGCCGGCCCCGAAGGCGGCCGCGTTGCGGAAGATCGCGCCCACGTTGTCGGGATCGGTCACCTCGTCGAGCCCGACCAGGATCCGCGACCCCGCCGGCTCGATCACGGACTCGGGGGAGGTCGGCCGCTCGGGCCGCTCGCCGAGCGCGAGGCAGCCGCGGTGGAAGTTGAAGCCGAAGATGGAGCGGATCATCGCGCTCGACGCGACGAAGACCGGCGGCGGCGCCGGCCCGAGGACGTCGCGGAGATCCTCGAGCACGGGCGCGGTGGCGAGGACCGAGCGTACCCGGTAGCGCGAGCCGGTGAGCAGGCGCCGGACGAGCAGGCGGCCCTCGCAGAGGAAGGGCCCATCGCCCCGGCCTCGGCCCACCGCGCGGTAGTCGGCGACCCGCGGGTCGTCGGGATCTTCGATGAGCACCGGCGCATGCTGGCATGGGCTCGCGGCCTTGACAACGGGGTACTCGCCTGCGAGCCTCGCCGGCGTGCCGACCGACGCCGGCGTGGAGGCGCGGCACGCCGCGGAGCGGTTGTTCAGCTGATCGTGGCGGCCGACGCGTGCGCGGCGTGAAAGGAGGGTTCCACGCGGCCGGGCGGAGGAGCCGGTCTCAGTATTACGCCTGGATCACCTCGGCCGGAGAGGTCGTGGCCGGGAGCCAGCGGGCGACGGCAAAAAGCGGGACGCGCTGAGCGGACCGCGCGGCGGCCGAACTTACTGGTACGCGACGATGCTGGTGGCCCAGTCCGGGAGGACGACGTCGGCCGGTCGCGGCATGTCGAAGCGGATGCGGCTCAGCGCGAACTGCGGCAGCGCGACGTGCTCCATGCAGCGCAGGCAGTAGAAGTCGAACTCCAGCTGGGCGCGGCGGCCCTGGAACTCGAGCGCGGTCTTGCAGACCGCATGGTAGAGCTCGCCGTCGGGGCTCGCGTACACCGTGGCGAGCGGCGACTTCGCGATCTCCGCGGCCAGCAGCGAGTCGGGATGGCGCCGGCTGATGCCGGTGCTACCCTTGGGCCGGCCCCGGCGACGCCGGACCTCGGGCGGGTGCGGCTCGTTGATGTGCTGCCTGGCGGCGGCTTCCCGGGTCCCGTGTACGCGATCTTGAGTTCTCATGCCCGGCCCTAGGAGCAAGACGCGTTCCAGGCGTGACACTATGTACAACTAGCTGATTGAATTACATGTTGTGCCTCGTGATGCCCCGGAGTTGGGGCACGAGCGCTACAAAATTTGGTTGTGCTGTGGCCCGAGGTTGTCAATCCACGAACGGTGGGCGCCCACCAGGCGGCCCGCGGGAGAATCCCGATGCTGGGCATCGTCGCGACGATCAAGGTGAAGCCGGGTATGGAAC
>DATJIR010000039.1:0-7775 GCA_035493135.1 Verrucomicrobiia bacterium | reverse complement strand
GTTCACTTCGGGCCCCCGCACTCCCCCCGGCCGCGGACTCTCGTTCACTTCGGGCCCCCGCACTCCCCCCGGCCGCGGACTCTCGTTCACTTCGGGCCCCTGCACTCCCCCCGGCCGCGGACTCTCGTTCACTTCTAGCCGAGGAGGCGGCGGGCGGCGCGGCGGCGCAGGGCCAGGATCGATTCGGTCGGCGAGATCTCCATCGGGCAGACCTCGGTGCAGTTGGCCTGGGTGTGGCAGCGCGTGAGCGCGTCCTCGCTCAGCAGCACCGCGGCGCGCTCGGCCGTGCCCACGTCGCGGCTGTCCTCCTCGAGGGTGAAGAGGCGGTTGAGCGCGGCGGGTCCCGGGAAGCGCGGGTCGTTGGCCACCATGGTGCAGGCCGACATGCTCATGCCGCAGCCGATGCACTCGATCGCGGCGTCGATGCGGCGGCGCTCCGGCGCGTCGCGGCCGATGCGCGCGGCGGCCGCCGGCCCCTCGGCCGGCACGAAGGCGCCGCCCACCCGCACCGTCTGCTCCGCGAGCGGGGCCATGTCCACCACCAGGTCGCGCACCAGCGGGAAGTGGTAGAGGGGGCGCACCGTCACGATCGCGGTCTTGAGGCTCTTGAGCAGGGTGCGGCAGGCCCACCGCTCCCGGCCGTTCACCACCATCGCGCAGGAGCCGCACATGCCGACCCGGCAGGCGTAGCGGAAGGCGAGCGTCGGGTCGAGGCGGCGCTGCGCGTCGACCAGGGCGTCCAGCACCGTCATGCCCTCCTTGGCGGGCACCCAGAAGCGCTGCAGCCGCTCGCGGAAGCCGGGGGACCAGCGGAAGACCTTCAGTACCATCGGAAGCCCCAGAAGACCGCGAACACCGCGACCCCGAGCGCCAGCGCCCCGACGAGCAGGGTGCGATGCCAGCGCACCGGCAGGCCGAAGTCGAGCACGATCGCGCGCACCCCGAGCAGACCGTGGAGCAGCACGAGCCCGAGCAGCGCCGCCTGCACCGGCCGCCAGAAGGGATTGCGCAGGTGCATCACGATCACCGCGAGCAGCGCGATCGCGGCCGCGCGCTGGGCGAGCCACGCCCACATGCCGGCCGGGGTGGCGCGCCAGCCCTCGGTGGTGGCCCACCGTCGCCGCAGGATCCGCCGCGGCCGCTTCGCCATCAGTCGCCGACGTCCACCGCGACGGGCAGGCGCGCGGCGTCCGGCCGCAGCCGCGTATAGCGCACCGGCTCGGTCCACACCTTGGGCCCCGCCCCGTCGGCGTCGCCCGCGATCACCGCGACCGGCTCCGCCGCGGTCTCGGGAAAGTCCCGCCGGTAGTGCGAGCCGCGGCTCTCGGTGCGCTCGAGCGCGCTGCGGGCGATCAGCCACGCGGCGGTGGCCTGGTTCTGGAGGTTGAGCCAGTCCTGCCAGGCGAGATTGTAGGCGCCGCCCCCGCGCACCGAGACGGTCTCGAGCCGGCGCCCCACGTCCTCGATCTCGGCGAGCGCCCGCTTGAGCCCTTCTCCCCCGCGGATGAGCCCCACGTGCTCCCACATCACCTGGCGCAGCTGCGTCTGCAGGGTGTAGAGGTTCTCACCCTCGGTGCGGGCGAGCGGCGCGCTGATCGCGGCGATGGCCGCATCCACGAGCGCGGGCGAGATCGGGGGCCGCGGGCGTCCCGCGACCCACTCCGCCATCACGTCGCCGGCGATGCCGCCGAACACGGTCGACTCGGCGACCCCGTTGCCGCCCAGCCGGTTGGCCCCGTGCACGCCGCCCGAGTCCTCGCCGGCCGCGAAGAGCCCCTCCGCGTCGGTCCGGCAGGCGCGGTCGATGACGATGCCGCCCATCATGAAGTGCGCGGTCGGCCCGACCTCCACCGGCTCGCGGGCCAGGTCGTGGCCGAAGTCGCGGCAGCGGCGCACCATGCCGCGGAAGCTCCGCTCGACGACCTCGGCGCCCAGGTGGGAGACGTCGATCCACACCCCCCCGTTCGGCGAGCCCCGGCCCTCGGCCACCTCGACGAAGCAGGCGCGCGCGACCAGGTCGCGCGTGGAGCGCTCGAGGCGCGCGGCGTCGTACCGCTGCATGAACCGCTCGCCGCGGCCGTTGAGCAGGCGGCCGCCCGCCCCGCGCAGGCCCTCCTCGAGCAGCGCGCCGGTCATCAGCGAGTTGGGCACGATCAGTCCGGTGGGGTGGAACTGCACCATCTCCATGTCGCGCAGGCGCACGCCCGCACGCAGGCCGAGCGCGATGCCGTCGGAGGACTTGTCGGCGGAGCAGGCGATCACCTTGTACATGGTGGGCCCGCCGCCCATCGCGAGGAGGATGGCGCGGCTCCGGACCACCACGAACGTCCCGCGCCGGATGTCGAGCAGCAGCGCCCCGCCCACCTGGCCGCCGTCGGCGCGGAGCAGCTCGACCGCGCGATGCTCCTCGAGGCTCTTGATCGACGGCCGGCGCCACACCTGCTCGGTCAGCCGGTTCATGATCTCGATGCCGGTGAGATCGCCCTTGTGGATGGTGCGGTCGTGGCTCTGCCCGGCGAACGGCTTCTGGTGGATGCGGCCGTCCGGCTGCCGGTCGAAGAAGCAGCCGTAGCGGGCCTCCAGCTCGAGCACGCGGCCGGGCGCCTCCTTCACGAGCGTCCACACCAGCTCCTGGTCGTTGATCCACGCCCCGCCGTGCAGGGTGTCGAGCAGGTGGGCCTCGACCGAGTCCGGCTCCGCGAGCACCGCGTTGTAGCCGCCCTGCACCATCCGGGTGCAGCCCGCGCGCCCGAGCAGCCCCTTCACCGCGACCGTCACCGAGAGGTGCGGCGAGTGGTCGGCCGCATGCAGGGCCGCGCAGAGCCCGGCTCCGCCCGCACCCAGCACGAGGATGTCGGTGTCGAGGCTGTCGATGGGGAACTCGGTGGCCATGGCCGGGTGGCCCCGAGTCTACTTCGCGGGCGCGGCGACCAGGGCGTCGAGCAGCGCGCGGCCGGCGGGGCCTTCCCACTCGCGATTGCCCGCGGCCCGCGCGACCAGTCGCCCGTCGCGCCCGATCACGAACGCGGTCGGCGTTGCGGTGACCCGGTAGTCCCGCGCGACCGCGCCGTCGTAGTCGAGGAGCACCGGCATGGTGACGCCCGCCCCCTTGACCCAGCTCGCCACCAGGTCCTTGGGCTCCTCGATGCTCACCGCCAGCACGCTGAACGGCTGGGCCCGGCGCTCGCGGCTGATCTGCTCGACGCCGGCGGGCAGCTCGCGGCGGCAGTACGGGCACCAGGTGGCCCAGAAGTACACCAGCACCACCTTGCCCTGCTGCTCGGCGAGCGAGACCTTGCCGCCCGCCACCGAGGGCAGCGTGAAGCCCGCGGGGCGACCGCCGGACAGCGCGGTGAGCCCGAGCGGGGCGAGGAGGCGGCCGAGATCGTCCGCCGCATCCGCCCGCCCGGCCAGGAGCCCGAGCGCGAGCGCGATCGCCACGAGCGCGCGCGCGATCACGTGATCCTCACCTCGTGCGACCCCTCGCTCATGGCTCCCAGGATGCCCCCGTTCGCGATGAAGTCAACGCCCCTCACACGCCGTCCAGCCGGTAGGCGGACGCGTCGGGCTTGAAGGCGCGCGGCAGCCAGAGCGGCCGGCGCAACCCGCCCGGGCCCGGCGCGGGCCGCGCCATCGCGAGCCACTTGCGGTATACCTCGAACGACTTGTTGGTGTCGACCACCACGTCGCCGTAGCGGTCGTCGGGGCCCGGCCGGCTCACCGTCACCTTCTGGTGCCAGCAGTGCTGCCCGCTCACCGGGTCCGGGTGAACCGGGAAGGTCAGGTTCTGGTGCACGCCCGCGTCCTCCCACCACACGCGCTGCGAGTCGGGATCGCTGCTCTCGAAGGGCCGCACCCCGTGCACGTGCCGGAGGCGCCACTGGCCGGGCCCGGTCCGGTCGAGGTTCACGAGCGCGGTCGACCAGCGCTCGCCCCCGGTCTGCTCCGAGAGCCGCCAGCGGCCCAGGTGATGCGAGCAGGCCAGCACGCCGGGCCGGATCGCCTCGGTTACCCACACCCGGTCGACGAAGTGGCCGATCTCGGTGGTGACTTTCAGGAGGTCGCCGGTCCGGACGCCGAAGCGCTCGCCGTCCTCGGGATTGAGCCAGAGCGGGTTGTTGTGCGAGATCTCGTAGAGCCACTTGGCGTTGCCGGAGCGCGAGTGGATCAGGGTCGGCAGCCGGAAGGTCGGCAGCAGCGCCATCTCGCCCCGCGCCCGGTCGATCTCCGACCAGTGCACGTGGCTCCGGGCGTAGGTCGGCACCGCGTGCTCCGGCCACTTCCAGTCCTTGAGGGTCTTCGAGAAGAACTCGAGCTTGCGCGAGGGCGTGGGAAAGCCGCCCATCCACTGCCCGTCCACTTCCACGCCCACCGACGCCCCGCCCTTCATCACCAGGTGCGAGGCGGCGTCGGCGGCGGCGCCCTCGCGCTCCGTCGGGGTGAGCGACGTCTCGTGGGTGCCGTAGACGTTGTCCTGGACCAGGAACGCGCCGTACTTGCGCATGTAGGCGAGCGGGGTCAGGCCCTCACGCTGGGCGGCCCCGGGCAGCCCGGGCACGCTGTGCTCGAAGATCCAGCGGTAGAACTCCTCGATGCGGAGCTTCTCTCCCGGCCGGTAGGGCGACTCGAAGTACTTGCGGATGCCGAGCGCGCCGTCGGGATCGATGCGCCACGACAGCTCGATCCAGAACTCGTCCTCCTCCCACACCTGCCCGAGCCCGGCCGCCTCGTGGGCCTGCCAGGTGTGGTCGAAGGTCTTGCCCTGCTTCTCGAGCGCCACCCGCAGCACCGGCTGGCGGAAGCCGATCCAGCGCGCGGCGTGGGTCTCCTGGCTCATGAGGTCGTGGCGCTCGGAGGCGTGTCCCATCGGCAGCACGTAGTCCGCGAACCACGCGGTCTCGCTCCAGATCGGGGTGAGGCAGGCGTGGCGCTCGACCTGGGCCTCGTCGGTCAGCATCTCGATCCACGACATGCCGTCCGGGTTGGTCCACACCGGGTTGTAGACCCGCGTGAAGTACATCGCGAGCTTGCCGCGGGCTTCCTTGAGGAAGTGCGGCAGGAGGAAGCTCATCTCGAAGAACGCGAGCGGGTACTCGCGCGGCATCAGGAGCTCACTCCACACCTTGCCGGGCGGCGGCATCATCGGCGGGGCCGGGACCGCTTTGTTCCACCCGCTGGGGGCGGTGCCGCCCGGGGTGGCCACCGCGCCCGCGAGGACCACGACCAGCTCGAGGGCGCGCGCGACCTCCCAGCCGTAGAGGTTGCCGGCGGCCGCGTTGCGCCACACGTGGGTCGACAGCGCGCTCCCGGCGCGGCCGACCTCGCGGGCGACCTCCTCGACGCGGGCCGCGGGGACCCCGGACTCGCGCTCCGCGAATTCGGGCGTGTAGGAGGCGTAGAGGGTCTTGAGCGCCTCCTCGAAGGCGGTCATGGTGACCGGCAGGTCGGGGCGCTCCTCCCGCAGGTACTCCTCCCAGTTCACCCAGCGGCGGACGAACTCGCGGTCCCACGTACCGTCGCGCAGCATGCAGTGGGCGATGGCGAGCAGCAGCGCGCCCTCGCTGCCCGGCCAGGGCGACAGCCAGTAGTCGGCCATCGAGGCGGTGTTGCTGAGCCGGGTGTCGACCACGCAGATCTTGGCCCCCGCCATCTTGCCGTCGATGATCCGCTGGGCGTGCGGGTTGAAGTAGTGGCCGGCCTCGAGGTGCGAGGAGAGCAGCAGGATGAAGCGCGCCTTGCTGTGGTCGGGCGAGGGCCGGTCGAGGCCGTGCCAGAAGGCGTAGCCCGCGCGCGCGGAGGCCGAGCAGACGTTGGTGTGGCTGTTGTGGCCGTCGATGCCCCACGCGTGGAAGACCCGCTGGAGGTAGATCAGCTCGTGGCCCGGCCGCCCCAGGTGGTACATCACTTCCTTCTGGCGGCCCTCGACCAGCGCCTTTCGGATGCGCCCGCCGATGTCGTCGAGCACCGCGTCCCAGGTCACCCGCTCCCACTTGCCCTCGCCGCGGGCGCCCGCGCGGCGCAGCGGATAGAGGATGCGCTCGGGGTCGGTGATCTGGTTCAGCGTGGCGGGCCCCTTGGCGCAGTTGCGGCCCCGGCTGCCCGGGTGCACCGGGTTGCCCTCGAACTTGTGGACCTTGAGGGTCCGCGGGTCCACGTAGGCGAGCAGCCCGCAGGCCGCCTCGCAGTTGAAGCAGATCGTGGGGATGAGCTGGAAGCGACGCTTGACCTTGCGCGGCCACGCCTTGCTGTCCAGCTCCTCCCAGTCGTCCCACCGCGCCGCCGGCGGAAACCGCTCCAGTCCCGAGGCGGGGGCGGCGAGCGTCCGCGCCACCGGGTGCAGCGGCTCTGGGGTCAGGTCTTGCATTACGACATTCCCTCCCGGGAAAATGCTAGCTCAGCAGGATCATCTGGCCGGCGCGGGTCCAGAGCTCTTCCCAGAGCCAGAGGCCGGCCAGGGCCAGGCCCGCGGCGAGCTCCGAGCCGAACGGGATCGACGCGCTCAGCAGCAGCACGAGCGGCAGCGCGATGCCGCCGACGACGACGCCGCCCCAGAGCGGCGCGCGCAGGGGCCCGTGGGTGAGCAGCCGCGCCGCCCGCGCCGCGTCCTGCGTGCCGTGCGCGGTGAACAGCTCGGCGAAGAGTACGAGGGCGCTCACCAGCAGCGAGGCCCAGAGGACGAGCCCGAGGCCCCCGCTGACGATGGACGCGCTGCCGAGCGCGCGGCCGGCCAGCACCAGGCTCGCCGAGCCCGCCACGACCGCGGCCACCAGCAGGTGGGGCAGCAGCAGCGGGCTCTGCCAGAAGTCGCGGCCCTCGGCCTGGCCGAAGAGGAACGCGCTGTAGCCCGCGGTGGCGGCGGCCACCGCCGCCATGGGCCAGGCGAGGAGCTGCAGCGCGACCAGGTTCGAGACCAGGCCCGCGAGCAGCCAGAGCAAGCCGAGGAGGCCGGCCGCGAACAGGATGAAGCCGCCCAGCACCAGCCAGGAGCGCGGGTTCGGCTTGAAGAGCAGGTAGAGGAAGCGCTCCGGGCGCTTGAGGTCCCACACCAGCAGCAGGCTGGTCAGCAGCAGGAACGCGAGCCCGATCGCGGGCACCGCGAGCCCAACCAGCGCGTCGGCGGTCAGGAGGCCCGCCGCGAGGCCGAGCGAGGCGACGAGGAAGGCGCCGGCCGCGATCGACTTCGTCCACAGGTACGCGGCCACCTTCCATCCCCACGGTCGCTCCGGGTGCGCGACATCGTAGACGGTGCGGGCCAGCGCGAGTAGATCCATCCCATCGGTCACGGAGGTGACCGACGCGCCCGGGCGCGCGGCGGCGGCCAGCGGACGATTCGGCTGGCCCGGGCTCGGGATGCTGCCGACCTGCGAGAACAGGTACCCGCCGCGGCGCTCCTGCATGTCGGGGGTCAGCGCGGCGGCCTCCGCGCCCAGGTAGTAGAGCTTGGGCCGCGTCCCCTGCTCCGGCTTGCGCACCTGGGTCTGCTGCGAGGCGACGAGCCGCGCGATCGTGCTGTGTGGATCGTCGAGATCCCCCGGCACGATGGCGGCAACCGGGCACACCACCACGCACGCGGGCTCGAGCCCGCTCTCCACGCGATGGGCGCAGTAGTGGCACTTGGCCGCGGTCTTGGTCTCGGGGTCGATGTAGAGCGCGTCGTAGGGGCACGCCTGCATGCACGACTTGCAGCCGATGCAGCGGTCCCCGTCGAAGTCCACGATGCCGTCGGACCGGCGGTAGAGCGCCACCGTCGGGCAGATCGTCACGCAGGGCGCGTT
>DATJIR010000038.1:0-3130 GCA_035493135.1 Verrucomicrobiia bacterium | reverse complement strand
GTCCGTTTCAGCGGACCACCGTCTCGTTCTTCAGGCTCTTCAGCTGCGGGGGCCCAGAAATGGCCCCCGCACTCCCCCAGCGGCGGGCAATCGTGTCCTGGTTCACTGGCATGGCTCCCGCACTCCCCCAGCCTGACATCGACCGTCGTGCCCGCCGTGCCTAGTAGCGCCCGGGCGATCATCGTCGGGGGTGGCATCGTCGGCACGAGTGTCGCGTATCACCTGACCCGGCTCGGCTGGCGCGACGTGGTGCTGCTGGAGCAGGGGAGCCTCTCGGGCGGCACCACGTGGCACGCGGCGGGGCTGGTCGGCCAGCTCCGCTCCTCGAGCAACCTCACCCGGCTCATCCGCTACAGTGTCGACCTCTACGGCCGCCTCGAGGCGGAGACCGGCCAGTCCACCGGCTGGAAGCAGTGCGGCAGCGTGAGCGTGGCCCGCACCGCAGAGCGAATGATCCAGCTCCGGCGCAACGCGTCGGTCGCCAACGCCTACGGCATCGAGGCCCACGTGATCTCGCGAGAGGAGGCGGGACGCCGCTACCCGCTCATGCGCACCGACGACCTGGTCGGTGCGGTGTGGATCCCGGGCGACGGCAAGGCCAATCCCGCCGACGTGACGCAGGCCCTGGCCCGCGGCGCGCGCGGGGGCGGCGCCGAGCTGCGGGAGGGCGTGAAGGTCACCGGGGTCCGGATCGAGCGCGGGGCGGTCGCGGGCGTCGAGACGTCGGCCGGGCCGATCGCCACCTCGATCCTGGTCAACTGCGCGGGCATGTGGGCCCGCGAGCTCGGACGGATGAGCGGCGTGACCGTCCCGCTGCACGCCTGCGAGCACATGTACATCGTGACGCAGCCCATCGCGGGGATCTCGCCCGATCTCCCCGTGCTCCGCGACCCGGACGGCCACGTCTACGTCAAGGAGGAGGTGGGTGGCCTCCTGATGGGCGGCTTCGATCCGTGGGCCAAGCCCTGGGGGACGGATCGCATCCCGGACGGCTTCTCGTTCCAGACCCTCAAGGAGGACTGGGAGAAGTTCGAGATCCTGATGACCAACGCGGTGCAGCGCCTCCCCGCCCTCGAGACCGCGGAGGTGCGCACGTTCCTCAACGGGCCCGAGTCCTTCACGCCGGACAACTACTTCATCCTGGGCGAGGCGCCCGAGGTGCGGCGCTACTACGTGGGCGCCGGCTTCTGCTCGGGCGGCATCGCGGCGGCCGGTGGGGCGGGTCGCGCCCTGGCGGAGTGGATCGTGGACGACCGGCCGCCGATGGATCTCTGGCAGGCCGACATCCGGCGCTTCGCTCCCTTCCACGCCGACCCGCGCTTCCTGCGCGAGCGGGTCAGCGAGATCGTGGGCGTGCACTACAACATCGCCTTCCCGAATCGCGAGCTCACCAGCGGCCGGGGGGTGCGGCGCTCCCCGCTCCACGAGCGGCTGCGCGCGCGCCGCGCCGCCTTCGGGGCCAAGATGGGCTGGGAGCGGCCCAACTGGTTCGCGCCCGAGGGCGTCGAGCCGGAGACCGTCTACTCCTTCGGCCGCCAGAACTGGTTTCCCCACGCGGCGGCGGAGCACCGGGCCGCGCGCGAGGCGGTGGCCATCTTCGATCAGACGTCGTTCGCCAAGCTCCTCGTACAGGGGGCGGACGCGGAGGCGGCGCTCCAGCGCCTGTGCGCCAACGACGTGGGCATCGCGCCGGGCCACATCGTGTACACCGGCATGCTCAACGAGCAGGGAGGCTACGAGAGCGACCTCACGGTGACCCGCCTGGCCCCGGACGCCTACCTCGTCGTCACCGGATCGGCCCAGAGCACGCGCGACCTCGACTGGATCCGGCGACACCTGCCCGACGGCGCGCGGGTCACGGTCACCGACGTGACCGCCGCGTGGGCGGTGCTGGGGATCATGGGCCCGCGCTCCCGCGAGCTGCTCGCGCGCGCGAGCGGCGCCGACCTCGGCAATGCCGCGTTCCCGTTCGGGGCCTCGCGGGAGATTCCGATCGGGCCGGCCACCGTGCGCGCCTCGCGCATCACCTACGTGGGCGAGCTCGGCTGGGAACTCTACGTGCCGGTCGCGGCGGCCCCGGACGTGTACGATATCCTGTGGGAGCGCGGCCGGGATCTCGGGCTGCGCGACGCCGGCTACTACGCGATGGACTCGCTGCGCTGCGAGAAGGCGTATCGGGCGTGGGGGCGGGAGGTCACCACGGAGGACACCCCGTGGGAGGCGGGGCTCGGGTTCGCGGTGCGGCTCGACAAGGCGGTCCCGTTCATCGGCCGCGAGGCCCTGGTGAGCCGGCGGGGCCAGCCGCTCGCCAAGCGGCTCCTGACCTTCGTGCTCGAGGATCCCGCCGCGCTGCCGTGGGGCGATGAGCCGATCCTGCGCGACGGACTCGTGGTGGGGGCGGTGACCTCGGCCGCGTTCGGCCACACGCTCGGCCGGGCGGTGGCGATGGGCTACGTGCGCGAGGCCGCGGGCGTGGACGAGCGGTACGTCGAGACCGGCGTATTCGCGGTCGACGTCGGCGGCGAGCGGGTGCCGGCCCGCGCGGGCCTCGCCGCGCCGTACGACCCGCGCGGGCTGCGAATCAAGGGCTGAGCCGGGCAACCGGAAAGGATCGAGCGCCATGGACGGGACGCACCGCGAGCCGTTTCTGCTGACCCCGGGGCCGCTGACCACGACCCGCGCGACCAAGGAAGCGATGCTGCGCGACTGGGGCTCGCGCGACGGGGAGTTCATCGCCATGAACGCGCGGGTGCGCCGGCGCCTGCTCGAGCTGGTCTCGGGCGACGGCAGCCACGTGTGCGTGCCCCTCCAGGGCAGCGGGACGTTCATCGTCGAGGCGATGATCGGCACCCTGGTGCCCCCCTCGGGCAAGCTCCTGGTGCTCGTCAACGGCGCCTACGGCCGGCGCATGGTCCGCATGTGCGAGTACTACCGGCGCGCCTGCGAGGCGCTGGAGGCACCCGAGGACCAGCCGGCCGATCCGGCCGCGCTCGACGCGGCCCTCGCCCGCGATCCCGTGGTGACCCACGTGGTGGTGGTGCACTGCGAGACCACGTCTGGCGTGCTGAATCCGGTCGAGGAGGTCGCGGCGGTGACCGCGCGGCGGGGTCGGCGGCTCCTGATCGACGCG
>DATJIR010000037.1:0-2490 GCA_035493135.1 Verrucomicrobiia bacterium | reverse complement strand
GCGGCGCCGCCCTCGTAGTACGCAGTCCACGGGGTGCCCTCGCGCGCCCCCGAGGACATGCACACGATGCGCCCGTAGCGTCGGCGCATCATGTGGGGGACGGCGGCGCGGGTGCAGAGGAAGGTCGAGCGCAGGTTGAGGCGCAGGGTGAAGTCCCAGTCCGCCACCGCCATCTCCCAGATACGCGCGTTGCGGCTGCCACCCACGTTGTTGACCAGGACGTCGAGGCGTCCCCCACGCTCGACGGCCGCTGCGATCAGTCGCGCGGCCGGCTCCTCCTCGGTGACATCGCCCACCACGCCCGAGGCCCGGCCCCCCTTGCCGACGATCTCGGCCACCGCGCGGTCGAGCGCCGGCGCGTCCACGTCGCCCAGCACCACGGTCGCGCCCTCGCCGGCCAGCCGCTCCGCGATCGCCCGGCCCAGGCCGTGGGCCGCGCCGGTCACCACCGCCACCTTGTCGTCGAGTCGTGCCATGGCGGGCATTATAGATGTAAAATCCCCCCGCCAGCTCTCGGCCCCCAGGAGGATCCGATCTCGATGCCGACTCGCCGTACCCTGTTCAAGCAAGCCGGAGCCGCCGCAGCGCTCGCCGCGCTGCGGCCCGTTGCCGCCGCCGCCCAGGCGAGGAAGCCCACGCTGACCATCGGCTTCCCGTCGACCCCGGAGACGATCGACCCGCACCAGTTCCGCTCGGTGCTGAGCGGCTCCATCATCGGGCTGATGGGCGAGGGCCTCCTCACCCGCGATCCCCAGACCATGGAGATCAGGCCGCTCCTCGCCGAGTCGGTGAAGAACCTGAATCCGAACACCTGGGAGGTGAAGCTCCGCCGAGGGGTCAAGTTCCACAACGGCGAGGACTTCAACGCGGACTCGGTCAAGTTCACGATCGATCGGGCGATCCACTCGAAGCTCAACACCCTGGCCAAGCTCACCTGGCCGCCGTCGTTCGGCCAGGACATCGTGATCGTCGATCCCTACACGGTTCGGATCGTCACCAAGGTGCCGGATCCGATGGTGCCGAGCCGGCTCGCGGCCGAGTCCATGAACATCGCGCCCGCCAAGGGCCTGGCCGACTACAAGGACAAGTTCGTCACCGATCGCTTCATCGGCACCGGGCCCTTCCGCTTCGTCGAGCACGTGGTCGGCGATCGGGTGGTGGTGGAGGCGAATCCGGGCTACTGGGGCGTGAAGCCGGCGACCCAGAAGATCGTCTGGCAGGTCATTCCCGACTCGGCCACCCGCCTGGCCGCGCTCCAGCGGGGCGACGTGGACGTGATGCTGAACCTCCCGTTCCCGCTCGCCCCCACCGTGGAGGCCGACCCGAGCCTGCGGGTGTACTCCGAGCTCTCGTCGCTCACCCACGGCATCCTGTTCAACGCCCGCGAGTCGGCGCCGCTCAAGGACCGGAAGGTGCGACAGGCGCTCAACATGGCGGTGGACCGCGCCGCGATCCTGAAGGGTCTCTACTCCGGGCGCGGCCAGTTCCTCAACACCGTCACCGGCAAGAACGTGGCCAACACCATCGACCCGGGGGCCTATCCCTACGATCTGGCGCGGGCCAAGGCCCTCCTCGCGGAGGCGGGCTTCGGGCAGGGCTTCGAGCTCACGATGTGGCAGTCGATCGGGCGGTGGGTCCTGGCCGAGGAGACCGCGCAGGTCATCGCGGGCTACTGGGACAAGATCGGGGTCAAGACCAAGGTGCAGGTGCTCGAGTGGGCGGAGTTCAACAAGCGCTCCGCCGCCTCCGCCCACCGGGACTGCTTCTACTACGCGTTCATCAACGGCACGTGGGACGCGTCGTACACCGTGCAGCGCTTCAAGCCCGACTTCCAGACCTTCCGCTACTTCGACGCCTCCGGCGACCTGCTCAAGACGATCGAGGAGTACGAGCGGACGTTCGATCCCAAGAAGCGCAAGGAGCTCGGCGCGAAGGCGCTGAAGGGCCTGCACGAGGAGGCGGTGTGGCTCTTCCTGTGGCAGCTCGACGAGCTCTTCGGCGTCTCGCGGAAGGTCAAGGGGTTCAAGATGCGCCCGGACAACGTGCTCTGGGTGCGCGACACCTACGTGGAGGCCTGAAGCGCTTCCGTTCCTCCTGCGCCGGCTCGGCCACGCGGCGGTCGTGGCCGTCGGGGTCTCGCTCGTGGTCTTCGGGCTGGTTCACCTCTCGGGTGATCCGGTGCTGCTGATGGTCTCGAGCGACGCCCCGCCCGACGTCGTCGCCACCACCCGCCACGCGCTCGGCTTCGACCGCCCGCTCCACCGGCAGTTCACCGACTACGTCACCCGGGCGGCCCGCGGCGATCTGGGCGTGTCGCTCCGGAGCAGCCTGCCGGTGGGCACCCTGATCCGGGAGCGTCTGCCCGCCACCGTGGAGCTGACCGTCGCCGCGCTCCTGATCGCGGTGGCCGTCGCGATCCCGGCCGGCATCGTCTCCGCGGTCAAGCGCGGCTCGGCCCTGGATCGCCTCGCCATGGTGGGCGCGGTGGCC
>DATJIR010000036.1:0-2188 GCA_035493135.1 Verrucomicrobiia bacterium | reverse complement strand
GTCCGACCGGCCCGGTCGGCCGCGGTCAGTCTTTGCCCACCTCCGCTCGCGCTGCGCGGATCAGCTCCGGGAAGCTGTAGGAGGGAATCGCGCAGCCGGGCGCGATGAACAGTTTCCGTGTCCCCGCCTCCGCGACTGCCGTGCGCACCTGCTCGCGGAGCTTGGCCGCCGAGGTGTATGCGAAGTTCTCGTGGGCGAGACCGCCCATCAACGCCTTGGTGGTCACCCGGCGCATGAGGGCCAGCGGCGGGCCGGACTCCCGGTCCGCCCAGGAGATCGCGTGGACCGGGTACTCCTGGAGCCGGTCGAGGTAGAGCTCCTTGCCGTGGGCATGGAGGACGTGAAACTCGCCGAAGGGGCGGATCGCCTCCAGGAACGCGAGGTCGAACGGGCGCATGAACCGCTCGTACTGTTCCGCCGTCAGGGAGTCGGGCGTGGCGGGCACCGAGTAGAAGATGCCCGACGCGCCCCCATGGAGGCTGGTGATCGCGTAGCGGACCAGGTTGTCGTTGACGACGGTCAGGGCGGCCTCCAGCTCCGTGGGGTGCTCCTGCATGAACGAGCCCATCGCTTCCTTGAGCACGTTGCGCTTGAGGGTGTTCCAGGCATTGAACACCGTGTCCACCACGAGCGCCTTGCCCCGGAGCGCCTGGCCGATGAGGCGCACCGTCTCGAGCTGCTCACCGAGCGAGCCCTGACGGACGTCGAACGCGATGACGCGCTTGAGGTCGCGGGGATCGGTGACAGTCTCGATGCCCCGCGGCATCGGGTAGGAGTAGTCGTTCATGATCTTGAGCCAGTCGAGGTCGTAGGCTTCGAAGAACTCGACGTGGGTCTGCGCGGTGCGCTCGGCCGCCGCGTGCTGGAGCCCGAAGTGGTACCAGACGCTGAACGGAGGCCGATCCACCTCGGCCCCCGACAGGGCAGCCCGGACGCGCTCGATCTTCGTCATGGTCATAGCGGCGCTCCTTACGGCGTCAGATGACGTAGAGCCATGGTCGAGTGGAGAGATCGTCAGCCTTCCAGGATCCGGTGTCGGCCAGCCAGCCGATGGCCTCGTCGGGATCGGTCGTTTGCGTGACCGCCAGCGTGCTCCCGTCGCGGAGAAACCCGCCGAAGACGATGCGGGCGGCGCCGCGGAGCTCGACGAGGGCGAGCTGGGCCACGTCACGGTCGGCCGTGGGCCCCTCGACGACGAGGGCGGGGCGGGAGCCGTCCAGGACGATCGGCGGCTCGGCATCCCACGGATCAACGAACGTCTCGTACTCTCGCGGCACGTAGCCGGTCCATCCGCCGACGAGGTAGTAGGGATCCTCCTCGATGATCGCGCGGAGCGCGCGCACGTCCGGCGCCCGGTAGAAGAGCTCGACGGTCCGGCCGTCGGGAGCCGGGCCCCCCGCCACCAGTGCCCCGGTCGCGCGGAAGCGCTCGAGCCGCTCGATATGCGCCTGGCGGACCGGGGCCCGGCGGGCGACATAATCCGCGGCGCAGGTGATCTGCACGTGGACGACCGTCATCGGTGCTCCTCGAGCCTCGTGAGGGTGGCGACCAGCAGAACGTCCGATCCCGGTCATGATACCCCCGGACCGGGGCGGGCGGGGCCGGGGCTCCGGTGCCCGCCGGAAGCAACGAATCGGCCGACCGTGCCATCGAAGGGGTATGAACGCCGTGGACTTCCTGGTCCGGCACGGCTACGTCGTGCTCTTCGCGGTCGTGCTGGGGGAGCAGCTCGGGCTGCCCCTGGTGGGGGCGCCGGTCTTGATGGCCGCCGGGGCTCTGGCCGGTGCGGGGCGATTCTCCTTGACCCTGGCCGTTGGCCTCGCGGTGGCTGCGTGTCTCATCGGCGACCTCGTCTGGTTCGAGATGGGCCGTCGCCGCGGCGCGCCGATCCTGAGCCTCCTTTGCCGCATCTCCCTAGAGCCCGACTCCTGCGTCCGGCGGACCGAGGACATCTTCTCGCGCTGGGGTGCGCGGGTACTCCTGGTCGCGAAGTTCGTTCCCGGGCTCAACACCGTCGCGCCGCCGCTCGCGGGGGTTGTTGGGATGCCGTGGAAACGCTTCCTGCGGTGGGACGCCGGCGGGCGCGGCGGTCTGGACCCTCGTCTACGTCGGGCTCGGCTACCTGTTCAGCGCTCAGATCGAGGCGCTGGCGCTGGCCCTCGCGGGACTCGGTCGCGGCGCCGCGTTC
>DATJIR010000035.1:0-29321 GCA_035493135.1 Verrucomicrobiia bacterium | reverse complement strand
GCCCGGCAGGTCGCGGGCGGCGAGCTGGATCTGGATCGGCTGTCGTCTCTGTCCAACGACGAGGTGATCGAGCGCTTGACGGCGGTGCGCGGGTTCGGACGGTGGAGCGCGGAGTGGTTCCTGGCCCGTTGCCTGGGCCGGGGCGATGTCTGTGCGGCGGGTGACCTCGCGGTGCGGCGGGCCTTCGAGCACTTCTACGCGCGCGGCCGCGCGCTGAGCGAGCCCGCGATCCGTCGCCGGGCCACCCGTTGGGGCCCCCACCAGAACCTGGCCGTCCACTATCTCCTGGCCGGTCGCCGTCTCGCCGTCGCCACGGCGGCCGGGGGCGGCGCATGACGCCACTGGGGAAGTTCCTGCCGATCGTGGGCCAGCCGGATCCGGCGCAGCCGAAGAACGTCCACCTGGTCGGGCGCTACGCGGTCGGGGTGACGTGGGCCGACGATCACGGCAGCATCTATCCGTTCGACCGCCTGCGCCTCGACGATCCGTCCGGGGAGACGGGCGGCGACGCCACGCTCACGCAGGAGATGACCTGGCCCAAGGAGATCACCAAGCTCCCGGATGCGCTCCGGGTGGGCTGGCTGGACGGCCGCGAGAGCCTGTACCCGTACGCGACCCTCCGGGCGCTGTGCCGCTGCGCCGGCTGCACCGGCGGGCACTGATGACCGCCGGCGATTCACCCGCCCGTCGCGGGCTCGTGCTGGGCGGCGTGATGGCCGCCATGTTCCTCGCCGCGATGGAATCGACGGTGGTCGCGACCGCGATGCCCACCGTGATCGCGAGCCTCGGCGGAATCCGGATCTACTCGTGGACCTTTTCCGCGTTCCTGCTCACGTCGACGGTGTCGATGCCGATCTGGGGACGACTCGCCGACCACCTCGGCCGGCGCCCCGCCTACCTCGGCGGCCTCGCGCTCTTCCTGCTCGGGTCCGCACTGGCCGGCTTCTCGCGCAGCATGGAGCAGCTCATCGCCTTCCGGGCCCTGCAGGGACTCGGCGCGGGCTCCCTGATCACCATCGGGATGACGATCATCGGCGACCTCTACGGCATGGAGCGCCGGGCGAAGATGCAGGGCTATTTCTCGAGCGTCTGGGGCATGGCCTCGCTGGTGGGACCGCTGGTGGGCGGCGTCCTGACGGATCGCGTGTCGTGGCGCTGGGTGTTCTACATCAACCTGCCGTTCGGCATCCTGGCCGCGGCGGCCATCGCGGCGGGCCTGCGAGACGAGACGCCGGAGCATCCGCGCGGGTCCTTCGACGTCCTCGGGATGGCGGTATTCGTGGCCGCGATCTCCACATTCCTGGTCGGGCTCGTCGACGCGGGGACCGGGGAGTCCTGGGCCCGCTCCTCGGTGGTGGGCCTGCTCGCCCTCTCCGGGGCGCTGCTCGTGGTGTTCGTCTTCGTCGAGCGGCGGGTCGCGGAGCCGATGATCCCGCTCCGCCTCTTCGGCAACCCGATCGTTCGCTCGGCGGCGGTCACGGGCCTGCTCGCCGGGATGGCCATGTTCGGCGCCATCGCGTACGTGCCCCTCTACCTCCAGGCGGTGACCGGCGCGAGCGCGACGCTCTCGGGATGGGTGCTGATGCCGTTCGTGCTGGGCTGGGTGGTGTTCTCGATCCTGGCCGCGCGGCTGTGCCTCCGGATCGGCTACCGTCCCGTGGTCCTCACCGGGATGACCGCGCTGGTCCTGGCCTTCGTGCTGCTGTCCGGCTGGAACGAGACGCTCACCGCCGCGGTCGCGGCACGCGACATCACCCTGGCCGGGGTGGGCATGGGCATGATCTTCGTGCCGATGCTCATCGCGGTGCAGAGCGCGGTCCCGCGCTCCCTGCTCGGCTCGGCGACCTCGCTCACCTCGTTTTTCCGGACCATCGGCGGGGCGGTGGGCGTGGCGGTGATGGGGGCGGCGATGACGCACCGGCTCGAGCGCGCCCTGGCCGGGATGGTGGCGACCGCGCCCGACGTGCTGCGGGAGCCACTGCAGCAGCTCGCCGCCCATCCCGATCTGGTGGTCAACCCGATCACCCGGGCCACCCTCGACGGCGACCTGCTCGCCCTGATGCGCCCTGCGCTCGCTCATGCGGTCGGCGGAGTGTTCGTGGTCGGTCTGGTGGTGGCGGCGGTCGCGCTGCTCTCGGGCCTCCTGGTCCCGGCCGGGCACGCGCACGACCTGGCCGTTCCGCGGGATCGTGCCACCCGGCCCGGTGCGTAGGCGGGGATCGGCACATGACGACGCCCGGCGGCTCCGATCTCCCGCTCCTGGAGCGCCTGGCCCGGCTGCCCGCGGTCTCGCTGGCCGAGCTGGTGACGCTGCTCGAAGGCGTACCCGACCTGTCGAAGGAGCCGCTCCTGGCCGGGCTCATCGGGGTGGACGACCAGGGAGAGCCGGCTGCCCATCCGCTACTCGGGATGGTTCTCGAGCATCTCAAGGGGCGGCCGGATGGAACGTGCTACGCGGCCCTGCTCGAGGCGCTGACCGGCATCTGGAACGCGGCGGTGCGAGGCGCGGTGGTGGCCCGCCTGCGGGCAACGGGGCTCCCGGCCGATGACCTGCTCCTGCGGCTGCAGGCCCTCTCGCCCACGCTCGGCTTCCAGTCCGAGAAGCGCGAGTGGGCCCGGCAGTGGATGGCGGACCCGACCGCCCAGGACGGGCAGCTGGTGCAGCAATGCCTGGTGCGACTGCTGCTCGCCGTTCGCGGGCTGGCGGAGGCGCGGGCACGGTTCTTGACCGACAGCGGGTCCGGGGGACCCGCGTGAACGCGACGCTCACACGACGAGAGACGGAGGGCACGATGGCCGGCATTCCCGACGGATACAAGGACATCCTGCAGAAGAAGGCGTTCGCCAACCTGGCGACGGTGAGCACGGACGGCACGCCCCAGGTCACCCCGGTCTGGGTCGACTACGACGGGACCCACATCCGGTTCAACACCGCGAAGGGGAGGGTGAAGGACCAGAACCTGCGTCGCAACCCGGCGGTGGCCCTGTCCATCCTGGACCCCGACAACCCGTATCGCTACCTCCAGGTGCGCGGGCGCGTGGCCGAGATCACCGAGGCGGGCGCGGACGCCCATATCGACTCGCTCGCCAAGAAGTACCTCGGGCAGGACAAGTATCCCTACCGGAAGCCCGGTGAGGTGCGCGTCATCTACAAGGTCGCGCCCGACCGCGTGCAGACGATGGGGTAGGCGATGATCGCTCTCGACGCGGTCTCCAAGGGCTACGGCGGTCAGCAGCTGCTGCAGGACTGCACGTGGCGCATCGGGCGGGGCGAGCGCATCGGCCTGGTCGGGCCGAACGGGGCGGGCAAGACCACGCTCTGCCGTATCCTCGCCGGAGTCGAGGAGACCGACGCGGGCCGGGTGCACCGCGACACCGGGGTCACCGTCGGCTACCTTCCCCAGGAGGTCACCACCGGCGAGGACCGGACCGTGCTCGCGGAGGCGCTCTCGGGCTTCGACGAGGTCTGGCGCCTCGAGGCCGAGCTCGAGTCCCTCGCGGCCCGCATGGCGGGTCCCGGTGCCGAGCCCGGGCTGATCGACGCCTACGGCGAGATCCAGCACCGCTTCGAGGCCCTCGGCGGCTACCGGCTCGAGGCCGAGGCCAAGATCATCCTGGGCGGGCTCGGTTTCTCTCCGGACGGAGTGCACCGGCCGCTCGCCGAGTTCTCGGGCGGCTGGCGCATGCGGGCGGCGCTGGCCCGCCTCCTGCTGCTGCGGCCGGATCTCCTCCTGCTCGACGAGCCCACCAACCACCTCGACCTCGAGTCGCTCGGGTGGCTCGAGAACTTCCTCGCCGCCTACGAGGGGAGCGTGGTGATCGTCTCGCACGACCGCTACTTCCTGAACCGCATGGTCACCGCGATCGCCGAGCTGGCGGGCGGCTCGGTCACGCTCTACCACGGCGACTACGACCACTTCCTGGTGGAGCGGGAGGCGCGGCAGGCCCTGCGGGAGGCGCAGGCGCGCAACCAGGCCAAGCGGGTGGCCGAGATCGAGCGCTTCATCGAGCGCTTCCGCTACAAGGCCAGCAAGGCGCGGCAGGTGCAGAGCCGGGTCAAGATGCTCGACCGCATGGAGCGGATCGAGACCGAGGCGACCGCGCGCCGCATCCACTTCGCGTTCCCCCAGCCGCCGCGCACCGGCCGGCTGGTGGCCCGGCTCGCGGGAGTGCGCAAGGCCTACGGCGACAACGTGGTGTACGCCGGCGTGGACTTCCAGGTCGAGCGCGGGGATCGGGTCGCCCTGGTTGGCGTCAACGGGGCGGGGAAGTCGACGCTGCTCAAGATGCTGGCGGGGGCGCTGCCCTTCGACGCGGGAGAGCGGGTGCTCGGCAGTCACGTGGAGGTGCAGTACTACGCGCAGCACCAGCTCGACGCGCTCGATCCCACCCGGACCGTCCTCGAGGAGATCGAGCTGGCCGCCCCCGAGGCGCAGATCTCGCGGCTGCGGACCATCCTGGGCAGCTTCCTCTTCAGCGGCGATACGGTGGAAAAGAAGGTGGCGGTGTTGTCGGGAGGCGAGAAGGCCCGGCTCGCGCTCGCCAAGATGCTCGCGCGGCCCGCCGCGCTCCTGTGCATGGACGAGCCCACCAACCATCTCGACCTCGCGTCCAAGGAGGTGCTGGAGGAGGCCCTCGCGGGGTTCACCGGCACCATCGTCTTCATCTCGCACGACCGCTATTTCATCAATCGCATCGCCACCCAGGTGGTCGAGGTGGACCACGGCCGCCTGACCACCCACCTCGGCACCTACGACGACTACCTCGCCCACAAGGCCCAGGGCCCCGCCTCCCCGCCGCCGGCCGACACCACGGAGACCACGCGCTCGACCGCGCCGAGCCCCAAGCCAGCGGATCAAGCGAATGTCCGCCGTAGTTCACGAGTGTCCGCGGCCGGGGGGAGTGCGGGGACCACTTCTGGGCCCCCGCAGCGGAAAAGCCTGAACAACGAAACGGAAGACACGACGCACAGCAAGACGGCCGACCGCAGGAAAAACACCAAGAGCCTCGACCGCGAGATCAAGGCGATCAAGGTCCGTCTCGGCGCGGTCGAAACGCAGATCCACGAGATGGAGGCCCGGCTCCAGGAGATCGGCCTCGCGCTTGCGGACCCGGATCTCTATCGCGACGGAGACCGGGCGCGCGACATCGCCCAGGCCCGCCGCGACACCGAGGAGCGCGTGGCCTGGCTCATGAAGGAATGGGAGGAGCTGTCGCTGCGCCTGTCCGCGGTCTCCGGGGACGCGCCGTGAGCGAGGATCGCTACGTGCGGGAGGTCGACGACGACACGCTCCGCCGTGAGAAGGCGCGCGCGCGGGAGCTGCGCCAGACTCCGTGGTGGCGGCGGCGGATCGCCACCGGTCGCTGCCACTACTGTCGGCGCGAGGTGGGCGCCAAGGCGCTCACCCTCGACCACGTGGTGCCGCTGGTGCGCGGCGGCCGCTCGATCCGGGCCAACATGGTGGCCGCCTGCAAGGACTGCAACAACAAGAAACAGTCGCTGCTCGCATGGGAGTGGCAGGCCTACCTGGACGCCCTGGACCCCTCCGCCGAATCCTAGATACGCCTCGCCGTCTGAAATTGTCCGCATTGACCGCTCGCGCGCTCCGGCGTGCAATCGCCCCAGCAACTCATCTCATCTCGATCCAGGAGGATCAGCATGATGAAGCGCTGGATGGGCGTGCTGGCGGTGGCGCTGTGGTGCCTGAGCGGTGGCGTGGCGCTCGGCGAGGACAAGGCCAAGCCGGTCAGGGTGAAGGTCGACGACAAGGACGTCAAGGTCAACATCAACGAGGCGTCGAAGACCGAGCTGATGAAGCTCGCGGGGGTCGGCGCCGGGGGCGCGCAGAAGATCATCGACTACCGGGACGCCCACGGTCCGTTCAAGAAGGCGCAGGATCTGGAGAAGGTGGACGGCATCGGCAAGGGCGTCATCGAGAAGAACGCGGGGCGGATCGTCGTGAAGTGAAATTTGCTTTTCCGGTCGCTCGGGCTCATGTACGATGTGCGGAAATCGGTCGGAGCTCACACAGGCTCCTCCAGGCGTTCCTTCCCGGTAATTTCGCCGGGAACAGCGTGACCGAGCCTTGCGGCGGGAGTCGGCGTCCGCGGCAAGGTGGGTGGTTCCTGGGCCCTGAGTTGGGCCGCGCCGAGAAAGGGAGGTGATCCAGCCGATGTGTACCCCTACGGTGATCTGTGAGGTGGTCGCCTCCTAAGGCCCGGCTGTAGCAGTTGCAGGTGGCCCTGGAGGATCCAGGAACCACCGGCCCCGACGGACCCGCTCTTCACCAGCGGGGCGGCAGGCAGCAGGACAGCCGCCGCAGCGTCCGTCGGGGCTCTTTTTTTCTGGCGCGGCGCGAAAAAGAAAGCGGCCCGCCGGGGAACCCGGCGGGCCGTCAAGTGGTCGGCGACGCCTACGCCGACTTCCGGACGTTGGAAGCCTGAAGCCCCTTGGGCCCCTTGGTCACCTCGAACTCGACCTTGTCGCCCTCGGCCAAGCTCTTGAAGCCCTGGGCCTGAATGGCGCTGTAGTGGACGAAGACGTCTTCCCCGCCTTCGACCTGGATGAAGCCGTACCCCTTTGCGTCGTTGAACCACTTGACCGTGCCTTGTGCCATACGTCTGTACCCTCTCTCCTTGGGCGGGGATGGGCCGCCCGCTAAGCCCCGCGCCACCATGGCTGGGGATTCCCCCGGGATCGGGGGGAACAACAAAAAAGCGCCAATGAGGGGCCTAGGCCCTCACGGCGCTCACATTCCCTAGAACCGAGTTTCGTTCACGTACGAAAAGAACCGACTTCAGAGTCCCCGAAAACGCGCGCAGGTTAGCAAAGGACCGGAACGACTGTCAAGGCCGTTTCTGGGATCGCCGAGAGGGGGTCTACGGAGGGTGGGCGGAAGCGGGCCGGGCCCCGGGCCATCCGGGGCCCGGCGGGAGCGGCGCTAGACCTTGCGGACGTTCGCGGCCTGGAGCCCCTTCGGCCCCCGCGTGACCTCGAACTCGACTCGATCGCCCTCGGCCAGGCTCTTGAACCCCTGGGCCTGAATGGCGCTGAAATGCACGAACACGTCCTCGCCATCCTCCTGAGAGATGAACCCGTACCCCTTCGCGTCGTTGAACCACTTCACATTGCCCTGAGCCATCAACTGTTCCTCTTTCCGTGAGGCGTCGTGCGCCTCGGTGATTCCCCGTCACCATGACGGGGGCGTCCTCCTGAATCGGAGGACAAACAAAAACGCCGCCGGACTTGAGGTCCTCGCGGCGTTGGTCTCGAATCTCTGAATCCGACTGACCGGGTGAACCTACAACCTGTCAAAAACATAGCGAACCCGGCTCGGCCTGTCAAGGAGTATCCCGGATCGGCACGGTCACGGGACGCGAGCCGTTCCTCGTGCCGAGCCAGCCCGGGATGGCCATCGAGAACCGGCCGGCGGTGCCGCCCGCCACCACGACGTGCAGCTCCTCGGGGGAGGGGAACTTGGGAATCGGCTCGTCCGGCGCGGGCTCGCCTCCCTTGGCGAAGCGGAGATTCGTGCCCTCGCCGTTGTCGTCGGCCGGCCCCAGGCGGCCGTACGGCACCCGGACGGTCTCGAAGATGTGACGAACGAGGTCGTCCTTGCTCCAGCCGTCATCCGCGAGGGTGCGCGCGTGCTCGGGTCCCACCACCAGCATGGTGTGGGAGTAGAGGGGGAAGTGCTTGGCGTTCCAGAGGCAGGCCATGGACCAGCCCAGGGAGCCGGCGAGCGCCCGCGCGGTGCGGCTGGCGTGGTCGGAGATCCCGTGGGGCGCTTCCCCCGCGAACACGGTCACCGCGCTCTCGGTGGCCGCGAGCCCTCGGCTCGCGTGATAGGGAGGCCAGGGGCTCGCCTCCTCGTGCTCGCCGATGCAGTAGGTGTAGCGGCCCGGGTGACCGAAGGTGGACATCGAGGTCTCGCCGGGACGGGCGCCTCCGACGTTGATCATCACGAGTCGCAGAGCGCGACCGATCGTGGCATTGGCGCGATAGCCCGGCCCGAACACCCCGAACGAGCAGTTGAGCCCGATGCGCGTGCGGATCGGACCGTGCGCGACGATGAGGGGGCCCGAGAAATGGGTCGACGTCGACACGCCGTGGAGGTTGAAGGAGGGATCGCACGCGGCCTCGACCGCGGCCAGCACCACCGGGAAATACTCGGGCCGGCAGCCGGCCATGACCGCGTTGATCGCGACCTTCTCGACGGTCGCGCGGCCGTAGTTGGGCGCCACCTCCCCCACCAGGTCCGCGCGGGCGCGGGCGCTGGCCGCGAGCATCTGCTCGACTCGAGCGCGCGACGGAGGCACCACCGGCAGCCCATCCGTCACACCCTTGTCGAACCAGATCTCGAGGTCGTCCACCGGCGCATCCTCACACAATTGGCCGGTGGGAGCCAGAGGCGCGGCGGGGGCGCTCGTGGCTATAATCCCCTTCGTGAACGCGTGGCACGACGTGGACCTGGGCGCCTCCATCGAACACCACTTCCGGTGCGTGATCGAGATCCCGAAGGGCTCCAAGGTGAAGTACGAGCTGGACAAGGAGACCGGGCTTCTCTGGCTCGATCGGGTCCTGCACTCGGCGGTGCACTATCCGGCGAACTACGGGTTCCTGCCCCAGACCTACTGCGACGACGGGGATCCGCTCGACGTGCTCGTGCTGGGCCAGGAGCCGGTGGTCCCGCTGTGCATCCTGCGGGCGCGCGCCATCGGGGTGCTCCGCATGAGCGACGACAAGGGCGCCGACGACAAGGTGATCGCCGTCCACGTCGACGATCCGGAGTACGCCCACTACCAGGAGGCCGCCGAGCTCCCGCCCCACCGGCTGAAGGAGATCCAGCGCTTCTTCCTCGACTACAAGGTCCTCGAGAACAAGACGGTCGATGTCGAGCAGATCCGCGGCCGCGCGAGCGCCGAGCAGGTGATCCGTGACGCGGTGCGCTCGTATAAGGATCGGATTGCTCCGACGCTCCGCCGGGCCGGCGGGGGCCGGGCCTAACCCACCGGAATCCCGCCGGTTTTCCGGGGCGCCTCTCCGCGAGGCGCGCAGGCTGTCTGGACCCCCGCCGGTGACGTCCATCCTCTCGAAAATCCTAGGTTTTCCTTGTTGCGAAAAAATCCGGGTGCTAGACTCAGCCTTGAGCTCGAACAGTCATCGTCACGCGTCTCAAACTACCGATCTCATACGGGTGCCTTATGCTGATTAGCCTCCTCGCTGGGCTGTTCTCCAACGACCTGGCCATCGACCTCGGTACGGCCAACACGCTCGTCTACGTCCGCGGGGAAGGCATCGTGATGAACGAGCCCTCTATCGTCGCCATCCACCAGGCCGATCACTCGGTGCTGGCGGTCGGGCACGAGGCCAAGGCGATGCTCGGGCGCACGCCGGGAAACATCACCGCGATCCGCCCGCTCAAGGACGGCGTCATCGCCGACTTCGACGTGACCGAGAAGATGCTCCACTACTTCATCAACAAGGTGCATCGCCGCCGGACTCTCGTGCATCCCCGGATCGTCATCGGCGTGCCCTCGGGGATCACCCAGGTGGAGAAGCGCGCGGTCCGCGACTCCGCGATGCAGGCGGGCGCGCGCGAGGTGTATCTGATCGAGGAGCCGATGGCCGCCGCGATCGGCGCCGGCCTGCCCATCCAGGAGCCGGGCGGCAACATGATCGTCGACATGGGTGGCGGCACCACCGAGGTCGCGGTGATCTCGCTCTCCGGCATCGTGTACTCGAAGTCGGTGCGCATCGCGGGCGACGAGATGGATGAGGCGATCGTGCAGTACATCAAGAAGCACTACAATCTCCTGGTCGGCGAGCGGCGCGCCGAGGAGATCAAGATCAAGCTGGGCTCGGCCTATCCGATGGGCGGTGAGCGCATGACGATGGAAGTGAAGGGCCGCGACCTGATCGACGGGATTCCGAAGACCATCGTGGTGACCGACGAGGAGATCCGGGAAGCCCTCCGCGAGCCGGTGATGGCGATCGTGGACACGGTCCGGACCTGTCTCGAGCGGACGCCCCCCGAGCTGGCCGCCGACATCGTGGACAAGGGCATCGTGCTGACCGGCGGAGGCGCGCTGCTGCGCGGCCTGGACCTTCTCCTGCGGCAGGAGACCGATCTCCCGATCACGGTCGGCGACGATCCGCTGTCCTGCGTGGCGCTCGGCACCGGCAAGGTCCTGGACGAGCTCGAGCTTCTCAAGAAAGTGGCGATCCCCGCCTGAACGCCGGCCTCGGGCCAGCCTCGCGCTGATCGGCCGTAGGGGTGACGGAGCGGTGAGAGTTCGCAGATACGGAATCCTGCTCGCGGTGCTACTCGTCTCCCTGCTCCTCCTGACGGTGCAGACGCGGGGCGGGGGCACCGGTCGGGCCGGCGAGCTGGTCACGATCGCGGTCACCCCGATCCAGAGCCTGCTGGTACGCGTCCACCGCGGCGCCCTCAACCTCTGGGCCAACTACATCGACTGGAAGTCGGTCCGACGCGACAACGCCGCCCTCCGCGAGGAGAACGAGCAGCTGCGCGTCCAGTCCATGCAGGCCGGCGAGACCCGCGAGGAGAATGCGCGCCTCCGTCGCCTGCTGGTGCTGCGGGACCGTCTGCCTCTGGCCACGGTGGCCGGCGAGGTGATCGGGCGCGAGGCCGGGGGATGGGTTCGCTCCCTGACCGTGAACCGGGGACGCGGCGACGGCATCGCCCAGCAGACCCCGGTCATCGTTCCGGACGGGCTCGTCGGCCGGGTGGTGCAGGTTCACCGGGGTGCGGCGGTGATCCAGCTCTTGAACGATCCCGCCTCGACGGTCGGCGCGGTGATCCAGCGCACCCGGACCGCGGGACTGGTGGAAGGCGACGCGGGAGGCACCGTCCGATTCAAGTTCATGGCCCGTGACGGCGCGAGTGTCGCGCCCGGCGACCTGGTGGTCACCTCGGGCTTGGGCACGCTGTTTCCCAAGGGGCTCCCGGTCGGTCGCGTGGTGAAGATCGAAGACAAGGGGTCGGCCCTCTTCCACTTCGCGGTGCTCGCGCCCGCGGTGGACTTCTCCCGCGTCGAAGAAGTCCTTCTCGTCACCGGGCAGACCACCCAGGACGTGGCCGCGCTGTTCCCGTCGGAGGGTTGAGCCGTGCTCCGCCTCCTCCTCCTGCTGGTCATCGTCGGAGGCGGCGTGCTGCAGTCGACGGTGGTCGCGGTCGCGGGAGTGGGCGGGATCACGCCGGACGTGCCGCTCATCCTCACCGTGCTGATCGCCCTCCGCTACGGGCCCGAGTCCGGCTGCCTGGCCGGCTTCGTGGCCGGCCTCCTCCAGGACGCGAGCGGTGGCGGGCTCGTGGGTGTGCAGGCCCTCACCAAGGGCCTCGCCGGCTTCGGCATGGGCCTGCTGGTGGGACGGTTCTGGGTCACCAATCCTCTCGTGCAGGTTCCGGGGCTCGTGCTCCTGACCATCGCCGAGGGACTGGGACGCTTCCTGCTCCTGCAGATGTTCCACTACCCGGCGGCTTTCGGCGACCTGATGCTCCACGTGATCCTGCCGCAGGCGCTCTACAACGGTGTGATCGGCACCCTGTGCATCCTGGCCGAGGCGAGCCTCGAGCTGGTGCGGAGCCGGGCGTGGCATTGAGCGCGCCGCCCCCCAATCGTCGCGAGGCCTGGGGCCGCCGCGTGCTCGCGCTGGCGGTCATCACCGCGGTCGCCTTCCTGGGCCTGGTGGGCCAGCTCTGGTACCTCCAGGTGCTCGAGGGCGGGCGTATGCACGAGCTCTCGGAGAAGAACCGGATCCGGGTGCGGCCGGTGGCGGCGCCCCGCGGCATCCTGTTCGACCGGAACGGGCTGGCCCTGGTGGACAACCGTCCCGCGTTCACCCTCTCCCTGATCCCCCGGGAGATGGAGGACCGCAACTCGGTGGTGGCGCGCCTGTCCGTGCTCCTCAAGATCCCGGTCGGCGATCTCCTGGAAGCGCTGGAGCGCGTGCCCGCGGACTCGATCCGCCCGGTGCGGGTGCGGCGTGGGCTCTCCCTGGAGGAGGTCACGAAGGTCGAGGAGCGCAAGCTCGAGCTCCCGGGCGTGATCGTCGAGGTCGAGCCCCAGCGGGTGTACCCGACCAGCACGTTCGCGGCCCACCTGCTGGGCTACGTCCGCGAGGTGAGCGACGAGCAGATGAAGCAGGGCCGCTACCGCCGGGGCGACATGATCGGGCAATCGGGCCTGGAGCGGCTGCTCGACGAGTACCTGCGCGGCCGCGACGGCGGGGAGCGGATCGAGGTCGACGCCATGGGTCGACCGGTCCAGGTCATGCGGCGCGAGGAGCCCGATCCGGGCGCCCAGGTGATCACCACGATCGATCGCCGGATCCAGGAGATCGCCGAGCAGGCGATGGCCGGCAAGGCCGGGTCGGTGGTCGTCCTGGATCCCCGCAACGGGGACGTGCTGGCGCTCACGTCGAGTCCCGCCTTCCCCCTCGATCGCCTCACCGGGAACATCGACCGGGACGAGTGGGTGCGCCTGGTGAAGGACCCGATGACCCCGCTCATGAACCGGGCCCTGCAGGGCCAGTACCCGCCCGGCTCGGTGTTCAAGGTCATCGTGGCCGCGGCCGGGCTCCAGGAGGGCTCGCTCGCCCCGATGGACCGGATCTACTGCAACGGCGAGTTCAGCCTGGGGCACTGGACGTTCAAGGACTGGAAGGCGGGCGGGCACGGCCACGTGGACCTGCGCTCGGCCATCGCCCAGTCGTGCGACGTATACTTCTATCAGGCCGGTCTCAAGGTCGGGGGCGACGCGATGGCCCGGTACGCGCAGGCCTTCGGGCTGGGCGCGCCCACCGGCATCGACCTGGGCGGCGAGCGGTTCGGGCTCGTGCCCTTCGCGGCGGCGCGCTCGCGCTCCAAGCGCCCGTGGCAGGCCGGCGATACCGTGAACATGTCGATCGGGCAGGGCCAGCTCCTGGTCACCCCGCTGCAGGTGGCCCGGATGATGGGAGCGGTGGCCAACGGGGGCATCCTGTGGAAGCCGCGTCTCGTGCAGCGGGTCGCGCGCGCGGACGGCTCGCTCGCCTACAGCGCCTCGAGCAAGATGACCGAGCGCGTGGAGCTCTCGCCGGTGGTGTGGGCCTTCCTCCGCAACGCCCTGGCCGCGGTGGTCAAGGAGGGCACCGGGGCGGCGGCTCGGCTGCCCGGCCTGGACATCGCGGGCAAGACCGGCACCGCGCAGACCATCGCCAAGAGCGATTCGGCCAAGGGCCAGGACCACGCGTGGTTCGCTTCGTTCGCGCCCGCCGAGGACCCGCAGGCGGTGGTCGTCGTGTTCGTCGAGCGGGGTGGGCACGGAGGCGAAGTGGCGGCGCCCATCGCGCGCAAGATCTACGAGGCCATCTTCCTCCAGAAGGTCGCTCAGGTGACGCTCGGCGAGTCCGGTTGATGCTCCGGCTCGACCGACGCCTGCTCCAGAACGTCGACTGGATCCTCCTGGGCGCGGCCCTGTTCATCATCGGGCTGAGCCTGGTCTGCCTGTGGAGCCTCAATCCCGCCCGGGGTATCTCGTCGCTCGTGTGGCGCCAGGTCTCGTGGGTCGGGGTGGGGCTCGTCGGGCTGCTCGTGGTGGTCAGCGTGGACTACCGGAACCTGGTGCGGACCGCCCCGGTCCTCTACGTGGTGGGCCTGGGCCTGCTCACCTCGGTCTTCGTCCTGGGCCGCACCGTCTCGGGCGCGCGGCGCTGGATCCACCTGGGCCCCCTCACGGTCCAGCCCTCGGAGCTCTTCAAGCTGATCTTCATCATCACGCTGGCGTGGGCGCTCACCGCCGGCCGAGGCGAGCGGTTCTCCCGCGCGGCACTGATCGGCACCTTCGTGCTCCTCGGGGTGCCGTTCCTGCTGGTGGTGCGCCAGCCGGACCTGGGCACGGCCCTGGTGCTGGTGCCGGTGCTGGCCGCCACGCTGGTGGGCATCGGGATCCGGATGAAGGTGCTGGGCGCGCTGACGCTGGCGGGGGTGGCCGCGATGCCGCTCGGCTGGTTCGTGCTCAAGCCCTACCAGCGGGACCGGCTGCTCGTCTATCTCGATCCGTTCCGCGATCCGCTCGGAACGGCCTACAATGTCATTCAGGCGAAGATCGCCATTGGTTCGGGCCAGCTCCTGGGGAAGGGAGTCGGCGGCGCGACGCAGAGCCGCCTGTCCTTTCTCCCCGAGCGGCATACTGATTTCATTTTTGCCGTGTTCGCCGAGATGTGGGGATTCCTCGGCTGTCTGGTGCTGATCGTGGCCTACGTGCTCCTGGTGATGCGGGGGTTCGAGATCGCGGCCGGCACGCGTGAGACTCGCGGGCGCATCCTGGCTCTCGGGGTGACGACCGTGTTCGCGGCCCAGATCCTGATCAACATCGGGATGGTGACGGGCCTGCTCCCCATCGTGGGGATACCGCTGCCGCTGATGAGCTACGGCGGATCCTCCATGGTGGTCTCGCTGACGGCGCTGGGTCTTCTGCTCTCGATCCGAATGCGGCAGTTCCACTAACCGCAGAACTGCCGGCCGGGTCTCCCGCGAGACCCCGGATCGAGGTTGGCCGTGGGAAAGCGCATCGTCGTCAACGCCGGTGTGACCGAAACGCGTCTCGCCGTCCAGGACGGAAATCTCCTCACCGAGCTGTACGTGGAGCGCGCGGACCGGCGCTCCATCGTCGGCAACATCTACAAAGGCGTCGTCACCAACGTGCTGCCCGGCATGCAGGCCGCGTTCGTCGACATCGGGCTCTCCAAGGACGCGTTCCTGTACGCGGGCGACTACACCGCCAATCTGGGCCAGGCGGATCACGCTCCCGACGCGCCCGACGCGGAGGAAGAGAGCGCCGACGAGGACGCGGGCGACGCGGAAGCGGAGGCCGAGGCCGGGCCCCGGCGGGAGGCGATCGCCCCCATCGAGGAAATGCTGCGCAAGGGCCAGGAGGTCCTGGTCCAGGTCTCCAAGGAGCCGCTCGGCACCAAGGGGGCCCGCGTCACCTCGTTCGTCTCGATCCCGGGCCGCTACATCGTCTACATGCCGCAGGCCCGGCACGTGGGCGTCTCCCGCCGCATCCACGACGACGAGGAGCGCGACCGGCTCCGCGCCATCGTCAAGGGGCTGCCCCCGCCGCCCGGCGGCTTCATCGTGCGCACCGTCGCGGAGGGCAAGGGCGACGAGGAACTAGTAGCGGACATCCAGTTCCTGAGCCGACTCTGGAGCCAAGTGCACGCCCGCTTCGAGTCCGTGAAGGCCCCCTCGCTGCTACACGAGGAGATGGACGTCACCTTCCGAGTGGTACGGGATCTCTTCTCACCCGAGGTGGAGGAGTTCCTGGTCGACAGCGAGGCGGCCTACGAGAAGTGCCTGCACTTCGCCACCTCGCTGGTGCCCCAGCTCGCCTCCCGGGTGAAGCGGTGGGACAAGGAGGGGCCGATCTTCGAAGCCACCGGCATCGAGCGCGACATCGACAAGGCGCTGCGCCGCCGGGTGTGGTTGAAGTCGGGCGGCTACATCGTGATCGACCACACCGAGGCCCTGGTGGCCATCGACGTCAACACCGGCAAGTACGTGGGCAAGCGCGACTTCGAGGAGACGGTGCTGAAGATCAATCTCGAGGCGGTAACCGAGGTGGTGCGCCAGATCCGGCTCCGAGATCTCGGCGGCATCATCATCATCGACTTCATCGACATGGAACGGGCCGAGCACCGCGATCAGGTGTTCAAGGCGCTCAAGAAAGTGCTCGCCGACGACAAGGCGCGCACCAACGTGCTCGAGATCTCGGAGCTGGGTCTGGTGGAGATGACCCGCAAGCGCGTCCGCCAGAGCCTGCAGTCCCTGTTCTGCGCGCCCTGCCCCACCTGCAAGGGCAGTGGGGTGGTGAAATCGGACGCCACCCTCGCGGCCGAGATCTTCCGCAAGGTCCAGGCCGGGGCGCACGAGGGCGGCCTCCGCGAGGTGGTCGTGCGGGTTCATCCCGAGATGGCCCATCACCTAGAGTCGGCCCAGCGCGACGGGCTCGAGCGGCTGCAGGCGCTGATCGGTCGCAAGGTGGTGGTGCAGGGGATGCCCTCCTATCACCGTGAGCAGTACGAGCTGACGTTCAAGTGACCCCGTGACCCGCCCGTCGCGCATCAGCCGGGCCGCCATCCTCGCCCAACTCCGGGCGGCCGCGACCAAGGGAGATCGCGCGGCCCTGGCCCTGGCGATCGACCAGATGAAGACCTGGGCGTACTCGCCGCGCTACTGGGAGAAGTATCTCCACCTGCTGACCCACCCGATGGCGCGCCTGGTGGACCTGACCGTCATCAAGCAGGGGGACAAGATCGCCCACCAGAAGGGCTGGGTGAAGCCCAAGCGCGAGCCCCGCAAGTCCAAGCGTGGGGTCGAGGCGCGTCCGGCCGGCCGGACCCGGCGGGGCGCCCGGCCGGCGGCGGCCGGCGCGCAGCCGTCGCTCTTCCCGGAGATCTGACCGGCCGCGCGGTCCGGCATCCCGCGCGGGGGGACGGCGCATCCAACCACTGGATGACTACCCCCGTAGGGTATATGCTGGCCGGCGAGATGAGACGCGCGGGCGCGATCGGGTTGATCGGGGTGCTGACCGCGGTGGTGGTGGCGGGGGCGTTCCTCATCCCCCCCATCCCGCAGGATCCGGCCTACCATCGCCTCGCCGACGGGCGCGGCTGGCTCGGGGTCCCGAACGCGCTGAACGTGCTCTCCAACGCGGGCTTCGTCCTGGTCGGCCTCCTGGGCCTCGGGTTCCTGGGGCACGCCGCGCGGTCGCCCGGGCCCTTCCGGGAGCCCGCCGAGCGGTGGCCGTACGCGGTGTTCTTCGCGGGCCTCCTCCTCACCGGTCTCGGCTCCGCGTACTATCACTGGGCGCCGGGCGACGCCCGGCTCGCGTGGGACCGGCTGCCGCTGGCGATCACCCTCATGGGCCTGCTCGACGCGGTCGTCGCCGAGCGCGTCGGGCTCCGGGTGGCGCTCCGGCTCCTGGGCCCCATGGTCGCCCTCGCCGCGGCCTCGGTGGGATACTGGGCGCTCACCGAGCAGCGCGGCGCGGGCGACCTGCGCCCCTACGCGCTGGTGCAGTTCTACCCGCTGCTGGCCATTCCGCTCATGCTCTGGCTGCTGCCCGCCCGCTACACGGGGAGCGCGGGGCTACTGGCCGCGGCGGGCGTCTACGCGCTGGCGAAGGTGCCCGAGCTCGCGGACGCGTGGGTCTTCTCGACGGCCCGCGTGGTCAGCGGGCACACGGTCAAACATCTGCTGGCCGCCCTGGCGGGCTACTCGGTGTTGAGCATGCTTCGGCACCGGCGGGCGGTCTGAGGCGAGGAGACACCATGATGGACGTGCAGACGAAGGGCAAGGCGCTGGGCCGCCTGCGCCGCATCGAGGGCCAGGTCCAGGGCATCCAGCGAATGGTGGAGGAGGACAAGTACTGCGTGGACATCCTCCTGCAGCTCACCGCGGTCCAGGGCGCGGTCGAGCAGGTGCAGAAGCTCTTGCTCGGCCAGCACCTCGAGACCTGCGTGGCGGACGCGGTGCGCTCGGGGAGCTCGCGCGACCGGCAGCGGAAGCTCGACGAGCTGCTCGAGGTCTTCTCCCGGTTCTCCGGACGATAGGTGGCGAGGGTGAGCCCGAAGACGTCCGCTGCGTCCCACCTCGACCTCCCGGTGAAGGGCATGCACTGCGCGGCCTGTGTCGGCAAGGTCGAGCGCGCGCTCAAGTCGGTGCCGGGGGTGACCGACGTCTCCGTCAACCTGGCGACCGAGCGCGCGCGAGTGGAGCTCGGTCCCGCGCCCGCCGCGCTGCCCGAGCTCCGGGCCGCGGTCGCCGCGACCGGGTACACGATTCCCGACGAGATCGCGGTGACGCCCGAGAGCCGCGAGCGGGAGCAGACCGACCGGGCCCGCGAGCTCGCGCAGCTGCGGGTCAAGCTCGTGGTCGGGGCGATTCTGGCCGTGCCGGTCCTACTGGGCGGCATGCCCGAGGTCTTTCCCTGGACGCCGGGCTGGCTCCGCGATCCCCGGATTCTGTGGCTCCTGACCACGCCGGTGCAGTTCTGGGTCGGCGGGCAGTTCCACCTGGCCTTCCTGCGCGAGCTGCGGCACCGCGCCACCAGCATGAACACGCTCGTGTCGGTCGGCACGAACGCGGCCTACTTCTTCAGCGTGGCGGTGACGCTCTGGCCGCACGCGTTCATGGCCGCGGGGGCGATGCCCTACTTCGAGGCCTCCGCGCTCCTCATGACCTTCCTGGTGCTCGGCCGCTGGCTCGAGGCCCGTGCCCGCGGCGGCACCTCGGAGGCGATCCGGCGGCTCGTGGCCTTGCAGCCCCGGACCGCGCGCCTGGCCCAGCCGGGCGGAGAGCGCGACGTCGCGATCGAGGAGGTCCTGCCCGGCGATCTCCTGCGCGTCCGCCCGGGCGAGCGCATCGCGGTCGACGGCGAGCTGGTCGAGGGCGCGTCCAACGTCGACGAGTCGATGCTCACCGGCGAGAGCCTGCCGGTCGAGAAGGGACCGGGTGCCCCCGTGGTGGGCGGCTCCATCAATCGCATCGGGACGTTCACCTTCCGGGCCACCCGCGTGGGCCGCGACACCGTGCTCGCCCGGATCGTGCGCCTGGTCGAGGACGCGCAAGGCTCGAAAGCGCCGATCCAGCGTCTCGCCGACCGGGTCGCCTCCGTCTTCGTCCCGGTGGTGCTGGGGATCGCGGCGCTCACCTTCGGGGCCTGGCTGCTCTGGGGCCCCCCGCCGGCGTTCTTCCACGCGCTCACCAACGCGGTGGGCGTCCTCGTCATCGCCTGCCCGTGCGCGCTGGGGCTGGCGACGCCCACCGCGGTGATGGTGGCGACCGGTCGGGGCGCCGAGCTCGGCGTGCTGATCCGCAGCGCGGAGGTGCTGGAGACGCTGCATCGAATCGATACCGTCGTCCTCGACAAGACGGGGACCCTCACGGTGGGGCGGCCCGTGGTCACCGAGGTGGTGCCCGCGGCCGGGGTCGACCCGGACCTGGTGCTGGCCCTGGCCGCCGCGGTCGAGCAGGGCTCGGAGCATCCCCTCGGCGAGGCGATCGTGAGCGCGGCCAAGGCCCGTGGTCTCGCAATGCCCCCGGTTCGCGAGTTCCGGGCCGCGCCGGGCCAGGGCGTGGAGGCCCTGGTGGAGCAGGGGCGGGTGCTCCTCGGCACCCGGCGTCTGATGGAGAGCCGTGGGATCGAGCTGGACGCCCTCGAGGAGCCGGCGCGCCGGCTCGCCCAGGGCGGCAAGAGCGTGGTCTACACGGTGCTCGCCGGCGAGCCGTACGGACTGATCGCGGTGGCCGACGTGCTCCGGCCCGAGGCGCCCGCGGCGGTGGCCGCGCTCCGTGGCCTCGAGCTCGGGGTGGTCATGCTGACCGGTGACGCCCGGAGCACGGCGCAGGCCATCGCGGGTCAGGCCGGCATCGAGCGGGTGCAGGCCGAGGTGCTGCCGGAGCAGAAGGCGACCGAGATCAAGCGACTGCAGGCCGAGGGCCACCTGGTGGCCATGGTCGGTGACGGCATCAACGATGCGCCGGCGCTCGCCCAGGCCGACGTGGGCCTCGCCATGAGCTCGGGAACCGACGTGGCCATCGAGGCGGCCGACGTCACCCTCATGCGCGATGACCTGCGGGGGGTGGTCGCGGCGGTCGAGCTCGCCCGTCGCACCATGCGCATCGTCAAGGAGAATCTGGGGTGGGCGTTCGGCTACAACCTGGTGCTGGTGCCGGTGGCGGCGGGTATGCTCTACCCGATCTGGGGCATCCAGCTCTCGCCGATCCTGGCCGGGCTGGCCATGGCCCTGTCGTCGGTATCGGTGGTCGCCAACAGCCTGCGGCTCGGCCGGTTCCGCCCGTGCACGCGGACAGCGGGGTGATGACGATGGCCATGGACCCGGTGTGCCGGATGGACGTGGATCCCAAGACCGCGGCCGCGCAATCGAAGTACCAGGGGCAGACGTACTACTTCTGCGCGGTGGACTGCAAGGTGAAGTTCGACGCCGATCCCGCGAAGTACCTGGCCCGATGATCGGCTCGGCGTTCCTCGCAGGGCGCGATCGCTACGAGCGGGTGATGGACGGTCGGGTCGACAACACGCACGAGGCCGCCCTCACGCACACGGTGCGCCTCACCGATCCCGATCGGTCGGTGGAGGTGACCGCGGTCTGCACCCCGTCGCCCACGTACGAGGTGCAGGAGGCGAGCGCCCGCGCGCTGTCGGGAGCGGTCGATCCGGCGATCACCGCGGATTTTCCGCGCCTCGCCGGCACCCGGATGGTGGGCGGCTTCACGAAGCGCCTCGCCGAGCTGTGCGGGGCCCGAGACGGCGCCGGGCTGTTCGTGGACGCCGGCGTCGAGGTGGCCCGCCTGAGCCGACAGGTGACCAAGATGCCCGCCGCGGCCGTGGCCTCGCTCGAGCCAGGCGATTCGCGGGCCTGCTGGGCTCTCGACATGGCCGGCTGGGTGGACCTGCCGGACTCCTGCTTCACCTACAGCGCCGCGGGCCGGGCGCTCGTCGGCACGCGGCCGGTGACCTCCCCCATGGTGCCCGCCCTCTACAGCCCCCCACCCGGGGCCCGCGACGTCTTCACCCGGAGGAAGGTGGCGCGCCTGGTGTTGACCGGCCGTCGGCTTCACCTGTTCCACTCCATGCACGACAACGTGCACGGCTTCGACCTGCACTACGAGGTCGACCTCGACCAAGGTACGATCGTGGCGGTCGACTCGATCACGTCCCGGCTGCCCTATGCCGGGATCTGCACCGAGCCCCAGGCCCGGATCGAGTGCCTCCGGGGGCAGCCGGTGGACGCGGCCCTCCGCAAGCGCATCCAGGGGCAGCTCGGCGGTATCGCCGGGTGCGCTCAGCTCTACGACCTTACGTCCGACCTCCTCAAGCTGCTGATACTCGATTCAAGTACCTGATAAGTAAGGAGTTTATTGCTTCATTTGACAGGCCGGGCGCAGGCGGCTATTGTTCTGTACCGACTGGTCGGTAAATGCGGAGAGGCCAGCGCGTAGTCCAGCGAGCACGGAGGGGACCCGGGGATGGCAGCCTCAGCGGCGCTGATATCCGAGACGAGGAGTACCAAGGGGGCCGCCACCCGGGACCAGATCCTGAACGCGGCCGCGCGGCTCATCCACGTGCAGGGCTACCAGTCCACCTCGCTCGACGACGTGCTCCGGGAGAGCGGAGTCGGCAAGGGGAACTTCTACTACTACTTCAAGAGCAAAGAAGACCTGGGCTACGCCATCATCGACCGTATCACCCAGGCCTTCGTCGAGCGCAGCCTGGGGCCGGCCTTCGCGGATGCCGAGGCGGACCCGGTCGCGCAGATCCACGCGTTCCTCGACCGGGTGCTCGACGCGCAGCGGCTGCGCAAGTGCATCGGGGGCTGCGTAATGGGCAATCTGGCCTCGGAGCTCTCCGACGTGCACGAGGGGTTCCGGCAGCGCCTCGCGGGCATCTTCGATCTCTGGCGCGTCCATCTCGCGGAGGTGGTGAGCCGCGGGCAGGCCCGGGGACGACTGCGGGCGGATATGGACGCATCTCGAGTGGCCCAGTTCCTGGTCGCGGGCCTCGAGGGGTCCATTCTCCTGAGCAAGGTCACCAAGGACATCACGGTCATGGAGAGATGCGTCGAGGAGCTGAAGCGGCACCTCACGCTCTATGGGACATGAGCATGTCGACGGTTCACGCGACGAACGGACACGAGCAGGACACGGCAGGCGCCCCGCGGAAGGCGGACCGGGACGCGGAGCTGGTGGAGCGCCTGCGCCGCCAGGACCCGGGCGCACCCGAGGCCCTGGTCGCAACGTACGGCGACCGGGTCTATCGGCTGGCCATCCGCATCACCGGCAACGAGCAGGACGCGGAGGAAGTGGTGCAGGATGCACTCTGGACGGCCGCCCGCAAGATCGACACCTTCAAGGGGGAGTCGGCCTTCGGGAGCTGGGTGTACCGCATCACCGCCAACGCGGCCTACCAGAAGCTGCGCAGCCGTCAGGGCCAGCGGAACGAGATCTCCTGGGACGCGATGTCGCCCGGGTTCGACGAGCTGGGGCAGCACCTGGAGCCGCTCCGGGACTGGTCGACCCGCACCGAGGAGCCGGCGCTGCAGACGGAGCTGCGCTCCCTGCTCACCACCGCGATCGACGATCTCCCGGGTGACTACAAGACCGCGTTCGTGCTCCACGACGTGGAGGGGCTCTCGAACCCGGAGATCGCAGAGGCGCTCCATATCAGCCTGCCGGCGGTGAAGTCGCGGGTGCACCGGTCCCGCCTGTTCCTGCGGCAGCGCCTGGCCGACTACATGCGCGCGGCCTGAGGACCAGAGCTAAAGCCCCGTCGGGCTTGACTTTCGGTCGAGCGCTGTGGTCAGATATGCGCTCGCGGTCTTCGGTGGGTGGCAACGCTGTCGGCAGGCTTCACGAGCGGGCAGACTCGAGGGCGGGCGCTGTGCTGGGTCCGTGCCTCACAGAAAGGTAGTGGGGATGGAAGCGGTCATCGCGACGGGTGGCAAGCAGTACCGCGTGGCCCCGGGCCAGGTCATCAAGGTGGAGCGCCTCGGGAAGGACAAGGGGGCGGCGGTCGAGTTCACCAAGGTCCTCCTCGTCAACAACGACGGGCACGTCACGGTCGAGCCGAAGGCCCTGGCCTCCGCCAAGGTCGTGGGGCAGGTGGTGGCGGAGCGCAAGGGCGACAAGGTCCTGGTCGTGAAGTTCAAGCGGCGGAAGAACTACCGGCGGCATCGCGGGCATCGGCAGACGATGACGGCGGTGCGCATCACCAAGATCGAGGTCTAGGGGCATGGCTCACAAGAAGGGTGTCGGCAGCTCCCGCAACGGACGTGACTCCAATCCCCAGATGCTGGGGGTGAAGCGCTTCGGCGGCCAGTTCGTCACCGCCGGCAGCATCCTGGTGCGTCAGCGCGGGACCCGCTTCAAGCCGGGCGCGAACGTGGGCCTCGGGGTGGACCACACCCTCTTCGCCAAGTCCGACGGCTACGTGCGGTTCGAGCGCAAGGGCGACGACAAGTACGTCAGCATCGCCCAGCAGCAGCCTGCCTGAGCCGGTCCGGCCCCGCCGGACCGCGCCCATCACGCCATGTTCGTCGACGAGATCGACGTCTTCGTCAAGGGCGGTGACGGCGGCGCCGGGTGCATCAGCTTCCGGCGCGAGAAGTACGTCCCCCGCGGCGGCCCCGACGGCGGCGATGGCGGCGATGGCGGCAGCGTGATCCTGGAGGCGGATCCCGCCATCACCACGCTGCTCGACTTCCACTACCAGCGCCACTACACCGCCGAGCGCGGCACCCACGGGCAGGGCTCCAACAAGCACGGCCGGAGCGGCGAGGACACCGTCCTGCGCGTGCCGCTGGGCACCACCGTCTCCGAGCGCGATGGGCGGCTGCCGCTCGGGGACCTGACCGAGCGCGGCCAGCGCCTGGTGGTGGCCCGGGGCGCCCGGGGCGGTCGCGGCAACGCGCGCTTCGCCACCTCCACGAACCGCGCCCCGCGCCGCGCGGACCTCGGCCGATCCGGCGAGGAGCACTGGATCCACCTCGAGCTCAAGCTGCTGGCCGACGTGGGGGTGGTGGGATTTCCGAACGCGGGCAAGTCCACGCTGGTCTCACGGCTGTCGGCGGCCAAACCCAAGATCGCCGACTACCCGTTCACCACGCTGGTGCCCACCCTCGGCATCGTGCGGGCGGGCGACGAGCGGACCTTCGTGATCGCGGATCTGCCCGGGCTGATCCCCGGCGCGGCCCACGGCAAGGGACTGGGCATCCGCTTCCTGCGCCACACCGAGCGGACCCGCCTGCTCGTGCACCTGATCGACCTCGATCCGTCGACCGGGCGGGATCCCCTGGCCGACTACCAGGCCATCCAGGACGAGCTGCGCGCCTACTCCGAGGAGCTGGCCGCGCGCCCGCAGTTCGTGGTGGTGAACAAGATCGAGCTGCCCGGCACCGAGACGGCCCGCGCGGCGGTCGAGCGCTTCTGCGCCGATCACCGGCTGTCGTTCCACGCGGTCTCCGCGGTGACCGGGGAGGGCCTGCCCGCGCTGGTGCACGAGATGGCCCGGGGGCTGGCGAGCGAGCGATGGGTTCCCGCCGGCCGCTGAGCCGCGCCCGGCGGGTGGTGGTGAAGGTGGGGAGCGGGCTGGTCACCACCCCCGGCGAGGGCCCCTCGAGCGAGAGCATCGCGCGGCTCGCGGCCGACCTCTCGGCGCTGGTCCAGGACCGGCACGAGGTCGCCCTGGTGTCCTCCGGCGCCATCGCCACCGGGATGGCGCGGCTCGGCCTGAAGGCGCGCCCCCGCTCGATCCCGGAGAAGCAGGCCGCCGCCGCGGTCGGGCAGTCGGCGCTGATGTGGGAGTACGAGCAGGCGTTCAAGAAGCACGGGATCGCGGTGGGCCAGGTGCTCCTCACCGGCCAGGACATCAGCGATCGCTCGCGCTACCTCAACGCGCGCAACACACTGCTGGCTCTGCTCGAGTTCGGGGTGCTGCCGATCGTCAACGAGAACGACACGGTGGCGGTCGACGAGATCAAGGTGGGCGACAACGACAACCTGGCCGCCCTGGTCGCGCACCTCATCGATGCGGATCTGCTCGTGCTGCTGACCGACGTCGACGGTCTCTACACCGGAGACCCCCGGCGCGATCCGTCGGCCCGCCGGCTGGAGACGGTGGAGGCCATCACCGACGAGATCCAGCGCATGGTCTACGACGCCTCCGCCTCGGTCTCGGTGGGGGGGATGAGCACCAAGCTCCAGGCCGCCCAGAAGGCCGGGGCCTCCGGGATTCCCATGGTGATCGCGAGCGGGCGCGAGCCCGGCACGCTGCCGCGGGTGCTCAAGGGCGAGCCGGTCGGGACCTACTTCCAGCCGCGCGACGATCGCCTCGCGGCCCGCAAGCGCTGGATCGCCTTCGCGGTCCCGCCCCAGGGCCGCCTCACGGTTGACGCGGGCGCGAAGAAAGCCTTAACTGAGAGGGGCAAGAGCCTGCTGCCGTCGGGCCTGGTCGCGGTGGAGGGCCAGTTTCGCGTGGGTGAGGTGGTCGCGCTGAGCGAGCCCGACGGCCAGGAGTTCGCGCGCGGGCTCGTGAACTACGACGCGGACGAGCTGCGGCGGATCCGGGGCGCGAAGACCGCGGACATCGAGCGGACCCTGGGCTACAAGGGCGTGGACGAAGTGGTGCACCGGGACAACCTGGTGATCCTCTGACCGGGACGGAGAGCGCGAGCATGGACGCGGCGGCGCACGTGGAGACGAAGGCGAAGGCGGCCAAGGAGGCGTCACGCCTCCTCGCGCTGGCCTCCACCCGCGCGAAGAACGAGGCACTCGCCCAGATGGCGCGCGGACTCGAGGAGCGCACCGCCGCGATCCTGGACGCCAATCGCCACGACCTGGAGCGTGCGCGGGCGGCCGGGCACGCGCGGGCCTTCGTCGACCGCCTCACCCTCACCGAGGGGCGCGTCGAGGAGATGGCGGCCGGGCTCCGCCACGTGGCGAGCCTCCCCGACCCGGTCGGGGAGACGGTGGAGACGATCCGCCGGCCCTCCGGGCTCGAGATCGCGCGGGTGCGGGTCCCGCTCGGCGTAATCGGCTTCATCTACGAGTCCCGGCCCAACGTCACCGCCGACGCGGCGGGTCTCTGCCTGAAATCGGGCAACGCGGTGCTGCTGCGCGGCGGCAGCGAGGCGCTCGAGTCCAACACCCTGCTCGCGCAGATCCTGGGCAAGGCGGTCGAGAAGGCGGGTCTGCCCCCCGAGGCGATCCAGGCGGTGGAGACCGCGGACCGGGCGGGGGTCATGGCCATGCTCACCCTGGACCGGTATCTCGACCTGATCATCCCGCGCGGCGGCGAGGAATTCGTGCGCCTCGTCGCGGAGCGCGCGACGGTGCCGGTGCTCAAGCACGACAAGGGGTTGTGCCACCTCTACGTGGACGAGGGCGCGGACCTGGACATGGCGGTGGCGGTGGCGGTCAACGCCAAGGCCCAGCGGGTCAGCGTGTGCAACTCGCTCGAGACGCTGCTGGTGCACGCCGCGATCGCGCCCGACCTGCTGCCGCGGCTCGCCGCGCGCCTGGCCGAGGCGGGCGTGGAGGTACGGGCGGACGAGCGCGCGCGGGCCCTCATGCCCGGGGCGAGGGCCGCCGAGCCGGCCGACTGGGACACGGAGTACCTCGACTACATCCTGGCGGTACGAGTGGTCGAGGACCTCGACGAGGCGGTGGCCCACATCCGTAAGCACGGGTCGGGCCTCGCCGAGTCGATCGTCACCTGCGACGTGCGGCGCGCCCGCCGGTTCACCCAGGAGGTGGACGCGGCCGCGGTGCTCGTCAATGCCTCCACGCGCCTCGTCGACGGCAGCCAGTTCGGGATGGGCGCCGAGATGGGCATCTCCACCTCCCGGGTGCACGCGCGGGGTCCGGTGGGCGTGCGGGAGCTGACCACGACCAAGTTCGTGGTGTGGGGCGACGGGCATATCCGGGAGTAGCCGCCTGCAGCCGCGCGTCGGCGTGTTCGGGGGATCGTTCAACCCGATCCACTTCGGCCACCTCCTCGTGGCCGACGAAGTCTGCGAGACGCTCGGGCTCGACCGGGTCCTGCTCGTGCCCGCGGCCCAGCCGCCTCACAAGCCGCTCTCCGAGCTGGCCCCCGCCGCCGACCGATACCGGATGACCGCCCTCGCGGCGCTGGGCCACCCCCAGTTCGAGGTCTCGGACGTCGAGGTCGCGCGGAGCGGCCCGTCCTACACGGTGGACACCCTTACCGCGCTCCAGCCCCGCGGCCGCCTGCACCTCGTCATCGGCTCCGAGACCTTCCTCGACCTGCTGAGCTGGAAGGATCCCGCGCGCGTGGTCACGCTGGCCCGCCTCGTGGTGATCCCGCGAAACGGCATGGGCTTCGACCCCGAAGCGCCCGCCGCGGTCAAGGTGCTGCGAGAGCTCGCGCTGCCCGGCTTCGTCCCCGCGAGCGCCGATGCGCCCGACGGCGCCGCGCCCTTGCTCCTCTACGCCGCGTCGCTGCCCATCTCCGGCTCGGATCTCCGCCGCCGGGCCCGCGAGGGCCGGAGCCTGGCGTTCCGCATGCCCGACGCGGTGGCGGCCTACCTACGCGATCACCAGCTCTACCGTCCGGAGGCGTGATGGCCACACTGTCCGCGGAAGCCGTCGTCCGGATCGCGGCCCACGCCGCGCTGGACAAGAAGGCGATCGACCTCGCGGTGCTCGACCTGCAGGGACTGTCGAGCGTCGCCGACTTCTTCCTCGTCTGCAGCGCGCGGTCGACGCCGCAGGCCGACACCATCGCCGAGGCCATCCGCGGTGCCCTGCGCGCGAAGGGGGTGCGGCCGCGCCACAACGAGGGCAGCGCGGAGAGCGGCTGGCTCCTGCTCGACTACGGCGACGTGGTGATGCACGTCTTCCTCGAGGAGACGCGCGGGTTCTACGCGCTCGAGCGCCTGTGGGGCGACGCCCCGCTCGTCTCGGTGGAGGGGTGAGGCCGCCCGGGATTGCTTTGCCGTGGACCCCATGGTAGCCTGCGCGACTAGCGGCGAAGCCGCGCGGCAAGGAGGTCACGATGAAGAAAGATCGATTGGTCCACTACCGCAAGAAGCTGGAGGAGAAGCATCGCCAGCTCGTCGAGGAAGTGGGCCGGAACGTGCTCTACGGCAAGGGCCCCGAGGACGACTCGATCAAGGATCTGGGCGATCAGGCTTCCTCTGCCTACAATCGTGAGTTCCTCTTCGAGCTGGGCAACGGGGACCGCCGGCTCCTGAAAGAGGTCGTGCTGGCCCTGCAGAAGATCAGCGAGGGCGGCTTCGGCGACTGCGAGCGCTGCGGCGAGCCGATCTCCGAGAAGCGCCTGGAGGCGCTGCCGTTTGCGCGCTACTGCATCGAGTGCCAGCGCGCGGTCGAAGAGGAAGAGCGCACCGCCGCGCGGTAGCGTCGCCCCCCTCCCTCCGTGTCGATCCGCCTGGGTCTCGTCGTCGGTCTGCTCTTCGCCATCCTCGTGACCTACCTCGCTTCGATCAATCCGAGCCGCGTGCGTCTGGCCCTGGGCGGCGACTGGACGGTCGACCTGCCCCTGATGGCCCTGGTGGTAGGCGTCTTCGGGGCGGGCGCCGCGCTCGCGCTGGTGCTCGGGCTGCTGCGGGACCTGACCCGCTCGTACGCGCGCGCCGCGGCGGAGGTGCCGCGACCCACGGTCGCTCCGCGCGCGGAGGTGGCCGCGCCGCTCCGCAGCCCCGAGCCGGCTCCGGCCCGCGTCGGCCGCGACGCGCTGATCGAGCGCCGCCGCTGGTCCGAGGCCCTCGCGGTCCAGAGCCAGCTCCTGCCCGGCGTGCCGCGGGAGGACAAGGCCGCCGAGGAGGCGATCCTCGCCGGCCTCCACTACGAGATCGGTCGCGAGCGGCTCGAGCGAGGCGATCTCGCGGGCGCGACGTCGCAGCTCAAGGAGGCGCTGCGGGTGCAGCCTGACTTCGTGCCCGCCGCGCTCCTGCTCGGCGAGGCCCACCTCAAGGCGGGCGAGCCACGGGACGCGCTCCGGGTCTGGGAGCGGGCCGCGGAGGCCCCGCAACCGGCGCTGCCGGTGCTCGCCCGCATCGAGCAGCGGCACCGGGAGGAGGGCCGGCCCACCCGCATGATCTCGCTCTACCGGAACGCCCTCGACCGCCACCCCGACAACCTCGCGCTCGCCTTCGGGCTCGGGCGCGTGTACTTCGAGCTGGCGATGCTGGACGAGGCCGCGGAGCAGTTCCAGAAGATGGAGGTGCGGGCGGCCGATCTCCCCCTCATCCACGCGTACCTGGGCGCGATCCTCGAGCGGCGCGGCCAGTTCCGCGACGCGATGGAGGAGTATCGGCGCGCGCTTCGCCTGAGCGACAGCGTCCAGTGGCCGCATCACTGCGAGGCGTGCGGCGCGCTGCATCCGCGCTGGATCGACCGTTGCCCGTCGTGCCGTCGCTGGAACACGTCCCGGCCCTAGACCGACCCCGCGTCGACGCCGGCCCCTGGCGACGGTGGGCCGGCGCCCTGCTGGACCTCGTCTTCCCGCCGTTCTGCCCGGTGTGCCGGGCCCGCCTCGATGAGGATCGTCGCGATCCCCTCTGCGGCTCCTGCTGGGCCCGGCTGCCCCGCATCGAGCCCCCATGGTGCCGCTGCTGCGGTCGGCCGATGGCGGGCTTCCCGCTCGCGGCCGGGCCCGCGTCACCCGGGCTCGACCGCCCGGGCGCGCTCTGCGGAGCCTGTCGCCGGCGGCCGCCCGTCTTCGCCTACGCGCGCGCGGCGGTCCGGTAC
>DATJIR010000034.1:0-10624 GCA_035493135.1 Verrucomicrobiia bacterium | reverse complement strand
TGCTGGGCGCGGCCGTGCCCATCGCGGGGGTGGCCGGCGACCAGCAAGCCGCGACCTTCGGGCAGGCCTGTTTCGAGCCGGGCAGCGCGAAGAACACGTACGGCACGGGCTGCTTCCTGCTGCTCAACACCGGCCCCCGCGCGGTCGCCTCCGCCGAGGGGCTGCTGACCACGGTGGCGTGGACGGTGGAGGGCGCGACGGCCTACGCCCTCGAGGGCGCGGTGTTCATCGCGGGCGCCGCGGTGCAGTGGCTGCGCGACGGCCTCGGCGTGATCAAGCAGGCCGCGGAGACCGAGGCGCTGGCGCGATCGGTGGCGGACACCGGCGGCGTCTACCTGGTGCCCGCCTTCGTGGGCCTGGGCGCGCCCTACTGGGATCCCTACGCGCGCGGCACGGTGGTAGGCATCACGCGCGGCACCACGCGCGCCCACCTGGCCCGCGCCGCGCTCGAGGCGATCGCCTACCAGAGCCGCGACGTGCTCGACACCATGAAGCGCGAGTCGGGCGTGCCGCTCCGCACCCTGCGGGTCGACGGCGGCGCGGCGGCCAACGACTTCCTCTGCCAGTTCCAGGCCGACGTGCTGGGCGTGGAGGTGCTCCGCCCCTCGGTGACCGAGACCACCGGGCTCGGCGCGGCCTATCTCGCCGGGGTGGGCGCGGGGCTCTGGAAGAGCGCAGACCTCGGCGGCCGCTGGAAGCTCGGGCGCAAGTTCACCCCCGCCATGTCGCCCGCCGTGCGCGAGGCGGGGTACGCGGGCTGGCGCCGCGCGGTGGAGCGGGCGCGCGGATGGATCGAACCCGACAGGAGGGACGCATGATGCGATCGATCGTCACGAGGACCGCGGTGGCCCTGACCGCGATGGTGGGCGCGCTCGCCCTGGCCGGGACGCCGGCGCGGGCCCAGGCGCCCATCGAGGGCGAGCTGAACCTGATCACCCCGGTCTCCAAGTTCATCCACGACGCGGCGCTCAAGGCCTTCGCGGACTACGCCAAGGAGAAGTGGAACGTCACCGTCAAGGTGAACGCGATCCCGGCGGGCACCCCGGTGGCGTACGGACGCATCACCGAGTGGAAGGGCAAGCCGGAGGTCGACATCTTCTGGGGCGGGGAGTCCGCGCTCTTCGAGAAGCTGGCCGAGCAGAAGCTCCTGCAGAAGGTGGAGATCTCGAAGGAGGCGTGGGAGAGCATCCCGGCCTCGATCGGCAAGCCCAAGCCGATCCCGCTCAAGGACAAGGACGGCTACTGGGTCGGCACCACGCTGGAGCCCTACGGGGTCGTCTACAACCCGAAGCGGCTGCAGCGGCTGGGCGTCGCGCCCCTGAAGGACTGGGACGACCTGCTCAACCCCAAGCTCAAGGGTGAGGTGGCCCAGTGCGCCCCGACCCGCTCGTCCTCGTCGAACGCGACCTACGAGGTCATCCTCTCGCTGCACGGCGAGGAGCCGGGCTGGGGCTGGCTGCGCAAGCTCGCGGCCAACACCGGGCACTTCACCGCGCGGAGCCGGGACGTGCCGACGGTGGTGGCCAAGGGCGAGTTCGCGACCGGCTTCGCGGTGCCCTCCTACATGGCCTTCGAGGAGAAGCTCGCCGGCTTCGACATCAAGTTCGTGGCGCCGAAGAACGCCTTCGTGACCCCGGAGCCGATGGCCATCCTGGCCGGCGCCCGCAATCCGAAGGCGGCGCGCGCCTTCGTCGAGTTCCTGCTGACCGAGCGCGGCCAGAAGGTGTTCATGGAGCGCGGGCTCTTCTCGGTCAACCCCAGGTACAAGGTGCAGGGGGCGCCGGGGTCGACCGCGGAGACCGCGGTGGAGTTCACCGGCGGGGTGCGCTCGTACTTCGACGGCGAGGTGGCCAACGTCTACGACGAGACGGTGGCGGCCAAGCGGTCGGAGGCGCTCAAGACCCGCTTCCGGTCGGACATCGAGGCCAAGTGGGACGAGCTGAAGAGGTAGCCGCGCCCGCCGTCGCGCCGACCGCCGCGACTCGATGATCGTCACCATCCAGGGGGTGGTGAAGCGGTTCGGCGTGGTGACCGCGGTCGACGCGGTGGACCTCACGGTGGCCGACGGCGAGCTGTTCACGCTGCTCGGCCCGTCGGGCTGCGGCAAGACCACGCTCCTGCGCCTGCTCGCCGGCTTCTACCAGCCGGACGGCGGCACGATCCGGTTCGGCGACCGGGTGGTCAACGGCCTCGCCCCGTACGAGCGCCGGATCGGCATGGTGTTCCAGAACTACGCGCTCTGGCCGCACATGACGGTGGCCGACAACATCGGCTACGGGCTGCGGCTGCAGCGTCTGCCGGGCGAGGAGGTCGCGGCGCGACTGCGGGAGGGCCTGCGGAAGGTCAACCTGGCCGGTTTCGAGGCCCGTTACCCCGGGCAGCTCTCGGGCGGCCAGCAGCAGCGGGTGGCGCTCGCGCGGGCGCTGGTGCTGAACCCCGACATCCTGCTGCTCGACGAGCCCCTGTCGAACCTGGACGCCAAGATCCGCGTCCAGGTGCGTGCGGAGATCCGCCGGCTGCAGCGGGAGCTCGCGATCACCACGATCTACGTGACCCACGATCAGGAGGAGGCGCTGTCGCTCTCCGACCGGGTCGCGGTGATGCGCGACGGGCGCGTGCTGCAGGTGGGCCCGCCCCGCGAGCTCTACGAGCGGCCCCGCACCCGCTTCGTGGCCGACTTCGTGGGCACCAACAACCTGGTGCCGGGCGAGGTGGAGAGCCGCGCCGCGGGCGGCACGGACATGGTGGTGCGCACCGCGCTCGGCCCCCTGCGGGCCATCGCCAGCGGGGCGGTGTCGGCGCGCTGCGTGCTCGCGGTGCGGCCCGAGAACGTGGCCCTGGGATCGGCCGCCGCGGGCGAGGGCAACCGGGTGGCCGGCCGGGTCAGCCTCGTCTCCTACCTCGGCAGCACGGTGCGCTACGACGTGGAGACCGAGGCCGGCCTCGTGCTCAAGGCCGACATCCGGGACGCGTGGCACCACGATCCGCTGCCGGTGGGTCGGCCGGTGACGCTCCACTTCCCCCCGTCGGTGACCCTGGCCGTCTCCGACGATGCGTAGTCCGCGCCGGTGGGTGGGCGTCGGGCTCATCTGGGCGTTCCTGATCCTCTTCCTCGTCTACCCGCTCGGGCGCATCTTCTACGACGCGGTCACCGACGAGGCGGGACGGTGGACGCTGGCGAACTTCCACGACTTCTTCACCGACCGCTTCTACCTGCGCTCGTTCTGGCACTCGATGATCCTGGGCGTGGCCACCGTGATCACGTCCTCGGTGCTGGGCATCACGGTGGCCTTCCTGCTGGTGCGCTACGACTTCGTCGGACGGGCCCTGTTCAGCTACCTCACCATGATCCCGATCATCTCGCCCCCGCTGGTCGGGGTGCTCGGCTTCACCTTCATCCTCGGGCGCGCGGGCACCGTGAACGTGCTCCTGATGGACGCCTTCGACCTGCTGCGCCCGGTGAACTTCCTCTACGGCATCCACGGGGTGGTCCTGGTGGAGACGCTGCACCTTTTCCCGATGATCACGCTCAACGTGGTCGACGCGCTCGGCAAGGTCGATCCCTCGCTGGAGGAGGCGGCGGAGAGCGTGGGAGCGCGCGGGTGGAGCAAGCTGTGGCGGGTGACCCTGCCGCTCACCACCCCCGGCTACGTGGCGGGGGCGCTGCTGGTGTTCATCTGGACCTTCTCGGACTTCGCGACCCCGCTGGTGCTCGGGGTGCAGGACCTGCTGGCCCCACAGGCCTACCTGAACATCGTGCAGTTCGTCGACCGCCGCATCTTCCGCATGGGCATCGTGATCTCGGCGCTCATGGTGCTGCTGGCCGTCCTCTTCCTGCTCGCGGCACGGCACTACGTGGCGATCAAGGACTACTCGTCGCTCTCCTACACGCGCATCGCCCGGCGGCGCCTCCCGGCCGGGCGGCAGGCGCTGGTGGTGGCCTTCCTCTCCTTCCTGCTGCTGCTGTCCTTCATCCCGTACATCGGGGTGACGCTCGCCTCGGTGGGGAAGGGGTGGGCCCTCACCCCCCTGCCGGTAGCGTACACGTGGCAGTACTACGAGCGCGTGATCGTGGAGACGCCCAAGTACATCCTGAACAGCTTCCTCTACTCGGGGCTGGCGGTGGTGATCTGCGTTCTGGTCGGGGTGCCGATCGCGTGGCTGCTCGCGCGGTCCACCGTGCCGGGGCGCGGGGCGCTCGACGCGGTCAACACCCTGATCCTGGCCGTGCCGGGCACCGCCATCGGCATCGCCTACATCCGGGCGTTCCACTTCGACCTGCCCGGCTTCGACCGCGGGCTCACCTCGTTCTGGATCGTCATGCCGCTCGTGCTGGCCGTCCGGCGGCTGCCGTACACGGTGCGCGGCTCGTTCGCCTCGCTGCTGCTGGTGCACCGCTCGCTCGAGGAGGCGGCCGGGAGCGTGGGCGCGTCGGGCGTCCGCACCTTTCGCGACGTGACCCTGCCCCTGATCTGGAAGGGCATCCTGGTCGGCGGCCTCTTCTCGTTCATGACCTCGCTGCAGGAGGCCTCCGCGGTGCTGTTCCTGGCCCTGGGAGGCTGGGAGTCGATCACCAACGGTATCTTCGCCTTCTACATTGCGGGCAGTGCCAACGAGGCGGCCGCGCTCGGGGTGATCCTCATCGTGGTCGCGGCCATCAGCGTCGCGGTCATCAACCGCATGGCCGGCACCCGCATGGGCGGCGTCTTCGGCTAATCGGGGTCCAGCCTGCCTTGTACCTGGGTGACGGGGCGTCGAGAGTTGTTTGAGTCATTAAATCGGCATGTTGTGCCGGCTTGTCAGCCTCGGGGGCGTGTGATAGTGTTCCTGTTCACATGGCTCCGGGAGAACGGGGGCCGTCGCAAGGTCAGACCGCTCAGCTCGTCAGTCTCGGGACGATGCTGTTCGCGTGCGTCGCGGTCGGGCTCGCGGGGGGCTACTTCGCCGACCGGTGGCTCGGGACGGGCCCGTGGCTCTTGCTGATCGGGCTCGGCTTCGGCATCGTGGCGGCGGCGGTGAACTTCTACCGGACGATCAAGACACTGAACGAGCAGGATCGTGATGATCGCTGATCTGGCCGCACGGGTGACCTGGACGGGAGGCGCGATCGTGGCCGCCATGACGGTGGGCGCCGGGTGGCTATACGGATCGGCCGCGGCCGCCGGGGTGGGCGGCGGCGGCGCCATCGCGCTCCTGAACTTCCGCTGGCTCGCGCGCGACGTGAGCCGCGCGACCGCGCTGATCGCGGGAGGCGGGAGCGGGGTGGGGCGCATCGGCCGCATCGGGCTCCGGCAGCTCGTGACCTTCGGCGCGCTGGGCCTGCTGATCGCGCAAGGCTGGGCCCACCCGGTCGGGGTCGGCATCGGGCTGGCCGCGCTGCCGCCGGTGCTGCTGGTCCAGGGGCTCCTCGATGCCCGGAAGGACGCCTGATCCATGGAGATGATCGAGCACCCGCCGATCCTGCACATCCCGGCCATCCCGGACCACATCCTCTACACGTGGCTCGTGATGGCCATCCTGGTGGTGGTCTCCTTCGTGGCCACGCGCCGCGTCGCCCTGGTGCCGACCGGCAGCCAGAACTTCATGGAGATGGTGCTCGACCAGTTCGTGAAGGAGCTCGACGAGACGATCGGGCACGAGGGTCGGGGCTACCTGCCGCTGATCGCCACCCTCGGGCTGTTCATCCTCACGTCGAATCTGATGGGGCTCATCCCGGGACTGGTGGCGCCGACCGCCAATCTCAACACCACCGCGGCCTGCGCGCTGATCGTGTTCATCACCTACCACGTGATCGGGGTGCGCAAGCAGGGCTTCATCGCGTACATGAAGCACTTCGCGGGGCCGGTGCCGACGGTGCTGAAGCCGCTGATGTTCGTCATCGAGATCATCAGCCACTGCGCCCGGCCGCTGTCCCTGTCCCTGCGCCTCTTCGGCAACATGATGGCCGGCCACATCCTGCTCGCCATCTTCTTCTTCATGATGGGCTTCGACGGGATGCTGGGCTGGGCCCTCTCCGGCTCCCTCGGAGGGATCGTGGTGGGCGCCCCCGCGGCGGCCATCATGGTCGTCTTCGTCGTGGGCTTCCTGCTGCCGCTGAAGATCCTGGTCGCGTTCATCCAGACCTTCATCTTCTGCAAGCTGGCCATGCTCTACATCGCGGCCGCGGTCGAGGAAGCCGAGCACCACTAGTCGCAGTCACCCTCAACAAGGAGGAAACCCGTGCAACGCATTCTCACCCTGAGTGTTCTGGCGGTTCTGGCGGTCCCGGGGATGGCCTGGGCGGCAGAGGCCGCCGGCGGGTCCGACATGGCGAAGGCTTTCGCGGTCCTGGCCGCCGGTCTCGGCTTCGGCCTGGCCGCGGGCCTCTGCGGCCTGGGTCAGGGCCGCGCGGCGGGCTCGGCGGTGGACGCCATGGCGCGGCAGCCCGGCGCGATCGCCCGGATCCAGACCGCGATGCTGCTCGGTCTGGCGTTCATCGAGTCGCTCGTGCTGTTCGTGTTCGTCATCGCGGTCATCCTGCTGTTCGTGAAGTCCTAGGGAGGAGCACTTACGGCACCGTCCCGGGGCCTGGCCCCGGGACGGCACGCGGGCCTCCCCGCGAGACGCCCAGCCGGCGCGAGCAGCGCCTGAAACCAACATGGCGCGACGGTCACCGTTCAAGATCCCCCGGATCCCGGAGATGACGGTGCGCCGGCTGTCCGTCTACACCCGGAGTCTCCAGCAGCTGGAGGAGGACGGGGTGAAGACCATCTCGTCCCAGGAGCTGGCGGAGCGCTTCAGCCTCAACTCGGCCCAGGTCCGGAAGGACCTCGCCTACTTCGGTGAGTTCGGGGTGCGGGGCATCGGCTACTACGTCGCCGGGCTGAAGGCCGAGCTGCAGCGCATCCTGGGGCTCGACCGCGAGTGGCAGGTGGCGCTGGTGGGGTTCGGCAACCTGGGCTCGGCCCTCTTCCACTACAAGGGGTTCGCGCGCCAGGGCTTCCGGATCTCCACCATCTTCGACGACGACCCGGCCAAGTGGGGCAAGGCGGTCGACAGCGTGACGATCCAGCCGATGCAGGACCTGCCGAAGGAGGCCAAGGCCCGCAATCTACAGATCGCCATCGTGGCGGTCCCGGGCGAGTCGGCCCAGGCGGTGACCGAGAAGCTGGTGGCGGCCGGCATCAAGACCATCCTCAACTTCGCGCCGGGGCGCATCAAGGCGGGACGGGACGTCCGCCTGAAGAACGTGGACCTGGCCATCGAGCTGGAGACCCTGTCGTTCTATCTGGCCCAGGGATCGCGCTGAGAGCCTCGCGGCGTTGACGCCGCGCCCCCCCGGTGGTACCTCTGTTCCGTCGTTGCGTGTGATGAGCGTGTCCGCCCAGTCGGTCCTGTCCCGCTGGGCCGCCTTCGACGAGGTGCTGGCGGCCCTTTCCAGGGGAGTCCCTTGCCTGCGGGCCGACGGTCTCTGGGGCTCGTCCCGCGCCCTGGCCACCGCCGGGCTGCTCCAGCGGACCGGGCGGCCGATCCTGCTCCTGACCCCGGGCCCGGTCCAGCGCCACCAGACGGCGCAGGACACCGCGTTCTTTCTCACCACGCTCTCGGGAGGCCCATCGACGGCGCCGATCGGCGAGGGCCGGGTCCTCGAGTTCCCGTCCGGCTCGGGCGCGTCCTGGCGCGGGGGCCGCCACCGCGAGCCGGACGCCGAGCGCGCCCTCTGCTGCCGGCGGCTGCTGGACGGCGACGCGGTGGCCATCGTGGCGACCCCGTCGGGGCTCTCTATCCCGGTGCCGCCGCCCGAGTCGTTCAAGCGCCGCACGTTCACCCTGACGATGGGCGAGGGCAGCGACCGGGAGATCCTGCTCGAGCTCCTCGAGGCGGCCGGCTACGAGCGGGTGGAGACGGTGCTCGAGGTGGGGCAGTGGAGCCTCCGCGGCGGTATCGTCGACATCTTCTCCCCCACGCACGCCCAGCCGGTGCGCGCCGAGTTCTTCGGCGACGAGGTGGAGTCATTGCGCCTCTTCGATCCCACGTCGCAGCGCTCGATCGGCCCGCTCCAGGAGCTGACCGTGCTGCCCCTCGGCTCCCGCGACGCCGCGCCGGTCACCCTGCTCGACTATCTGCCGGCCGAGGCCGTGGTCGTGCTCGAGGATCCCGCGCTGCTGGAGGCGCCCCCCGACGACGCGCCCTCGGCCGCGCCGCTCGCGACCCTGCTCGGGCGCTTCCAGCGGCTCGAGCTGCCGCTGCTCCAGCGCGGCGACGGCGCGGTGCCCCGCGTCTCGATGGGCGCGCGCTCGGTGGGCGGGTTCCGCGGCCAGTTCAAGACCCTCGCGGCCGAGATCCGCGGCTGGCGCGGCGAGGGCTTCACGGTGCGCCTCGTGGTGGACGACGAGCGGCAGCGCGACCGCCTGCGCCAGATGCTGGCCGAGCACGAGCTCGAGGCGTGGCCCGAGGCGACCCTCTGGAGCGCCGAGGGTCTCGGGGTGCTGGTGGGCGAGTGCTCGGCCGGATTCCAGATCCCCGCGCTCGGCCTCGTGGTGCTCTGCGAGGAGGAGATCTTCGGCGCCCAGCGGCGACGGCTGCGGCGGCCTCTCTTCCAACGCGGCGCGGCCATCGCCTCGTTCAACGACCTCGCCCCGAACGATCTGGTCGTGCACGAGCAGCACGGCATCGCGCGCTACCATGGCCTCCGCACGCTCTCGACCGACGGGCACGACGCGGACTTCCTGCTGCTGGAGTACGCCGAGGGCGGGCGGCTCTACCTGCCGGTGGAGCGGCTCGACCTGATCTCCAAGTACATGGGCGCGCCGGAGGGCGCGGCTCGGCTGGATCGCCTGGGTGGCGGCGCGTGGCAGCGGCTCAAGGAATCGGTGCGGGCGGCTCTGCGCGAGATGGCCGAGGAGCTGCTCAAGCTCTACGCGACGCGGTCGGTGGCGGAGCGCCCGCACTTCCCCGACGACACGCCCTGGCAGGGCGAGTTCGAGGCCTCGTTCCGCTTCGAGGAGACGCCCGATCAGATGCGGGCCATCGAGGAAGTCAATACCGACATGCTCGGGGCGCGGCCGATGGACCGCCTGGTCGCGGGCGACGTGGGCTACGGCAAGACCGAGGTGGCGCTGCGCGCCGCGTTCCGCGCGGTGGCGGACGGGCGGCAGGTGGCGGTGCTCGTGCCGACCACCGTGCTGGCCCAGCAGCACTACAACACCTTCGTCGAGCGGTTCGCGCCGTTCCCGGCCCGGGTCGAGCTGCTGTCGCGCTTCCGCAGCCCGAAGGAGCAGAAGACGGTGGTGGCCGGGCTCGCCACCGGCGCGGTCGACGTGGTGGTGGGCACGCATCGCATCCTCTCCAAGGACGTGCAGTTCAAGGACCTGGGCCTGCTCGTGGTGGACGAGGAGCACCGCTTCGGGGTCACCCACAAGGAGCGGCTCAAGCAGCTGCGCACCTCGGTGGACGTGCTGACCCTCACCGCGACCCCGATCCCGCGCACGCTCCACATGGCGCTCTCCGGGGTGCGGGATCTCTCGGTGATCGAGACCCCGCCGCTGGACCGCCTGCCGGTGGAGACGGTGGTGACCGCGTTCAACCGCACCGTGATCCGCGAGGCGATCGAGCGCGAGCTGAACCGGGGCGGCCAGGTCTTCTTCGTCCACAACCGCATCCAGTCGCTCGCCTCCATGACCCACTTCATCCAGACCCTGGTCCCGGAGGCGCGGGTGGTGATGGGCCACGGCCAGATGGCCGAGCGGGAGCTGGAGAGCGTGATGGTGAAGTTCGTGGACGGCCAGGCCGACGTGCTGGTCTCGACCGCGATCGTGGAGTCCGGCCTCGACATCCCGGCCTCCAATACCATCATCATCAACCGCGCCGACCGGTTCGGCCTGGCCCAGCTCTACCAGCTCCGCGGGCGGGTGGGCCGGGAGCGGCAGCAGGCCTACGCCTACCTCCTGGTGCCCGCCGACGGCCGGATCGACGAGACGGCCCAGAAGCGCCTGCGGGTGATCGAGGAGTCCACCGAGCTCGGGGCCGGGCTCCGGCTGGCCATGCGCGACCTCGAGATCCGGGGCACCGGCAACCTCCTGGGGGCCGCCCAGCACGGCCACATCGCGGCGGTGGGATTCGATCTTTACAGCAAGCTCCTGGCCGAGGCCGTGCGAGAATTGAAGGGCGAACCGGCGGCCGAGCGCGTCGACCCGGTCATCTCGGCGGACGTGGAAGCGCTCTTGCCCGAATCGTTCGTTCCCGAGGTGAATCAGCGGCTCGCGCTCTACAAGCGGCTGGCCGAGATCGAGCGCACCGAAGAGGTCGTCGACGCGCGCGCCGAGCTGGCCGACCGCTACGGGCCGCTGCCGCCGGCGGTCGAGGGGCTGCTGGACGTGATCGGGCTCCGGGTGGCCGCCCGCGAGCTCGGGGTGGAGCGGGTGGAGGCCGGGGGGGGGCGGGCGGTGCTCACCTTCGCACCGTCGACCAAGGTCACCCCGGAGAGAATGCTCAAGGCTATCGCGGTCAGCCGAGGAGGCCTCACGTTGAAGAAGGAGTACACGGTGGAAGCGCGGATCCCGACCGAGCCCTGGCCCGCGGTACGCGACGCGCTCGCGAAGCTCCTGGACTCGCTCCGGTGAGGGCGGACGCGGGGCGGGAGCGC
>DATJIR010000033.1:0-5040 GCA_035493135.1 Verrucomicrobiia bacterium | reverse complement strand
CGCCTTTCCCGTGTCGGTCGTGCCTGCCTTCCACGCCCGCCTCCGCCGATTCATCCCGGTCGCTCGACGCTCCAGTTCTGAGCCCCCCACTGGTCGACCCCGGCCTCATCCCGAGGGGTGGTGCGGTTGTCAGGTTGGGGGGTGGGTGCTATAAGGGGCGCTATGGCGCCGGGAGAGGAGACCTCGACCCTGTCCGTGCTGGGGCCGGCCGCCGTGCCGTCCCCCGTGAGCGCCGAGCGGTTTCCTCCGCTGTATCGCCTGGTCCGCGGCGCCTGCGCGCCGCTGCTGCACCGGCTCTTCGACCTGCGGGTGGAAGGGACGGAGCACCTGCCCGCCGCCGGCTCGTTCATCCTCGCCGCGAACCACCACAACTATCTCGACGGCGTGGTGCTGGGGGTCGCGGTGCCCCGGCCGATCGCGTTCCTCGTCATGCCGCGCGTGTACCGGGCCACCCCGCTGCATCCGCCGCTGCACCGGCGCATCGGCTCGATCCCGGTGAACCTCGAGCGCCCCGATCCGGGGGCGATCAAGCGCGTGCTGCGCGCGCTCGACGCGGGCCGCGTGGTGGGGATCTTTCCCGAGGGCCCGTTCAGCCAGGAAGGCCGCCTCGTGCCCGGCCAGACCGGCGCGGCGCTGATCGCGCTGCGGGCCGGCGTGCCGATCGTGCCCGCCGCGATCGAGGGCACCTACGAGGCCCTGCGGGCGCGGCGCTTCTACGTGCCCCGCCGCCGGCCGCTCTCGGTGCGCTTCGGCGCGCCGCTCGTCTTCGATCACCCGCGTCATCGCCCCATCGCGCGCGCGGAGCGTCAGGAGGTCACTCGCCGCATCATGTCGGAGATCGCCGCGCTGCTGCAGCCGGCCTCCGCGCCCGCCGCGGCCGCCGGCCGCGCGGGCGTCTCGTGAGCGCCGCCGGCACGCCCCCGGGCAAGGCCTGGTCCGGGCGCTTCGCCGAGGGCGCCGATCCGACCGCGGAGGCCTTCACCTCCTCGCTCTCGTTCGACCGGCGCCTCTGGCCCTACGACCTGGTCGGCAGCGCGGCGTGGGCGCGGGCCCTCGCGCGCGCGAAGCTGATCACGCCGGCCGAGCTCGAGGGCCTGCTCGCCGGCATCGACGCGGTGCGGGCCGAGCTCGAGGGCGGCCGGTTCCCGTTCCGTCGCGAGCTCGAGGACATCCACATGAACGTGGAGCGGCGGCTCGTGGAGCTGGCCGGGCCGGTGGGCGGCAAGCTCCACACCGGGCGCTCGCGCAACGACCAGATCGCGCTCGACGAGCGCCTCTACCTGCGCGACGTCATCGATCACGTCGACGCGGGCCTCCGCGACGTCCAGCGGGCCCTGGTGGCCCAGGCCGAGAAGCACCGCGAGGCGCCGATGCCCGGCTACACCCACCTGCAGCGGGCCCAGCCGGTGCTCCTGGCCCACCACCTGCTCGCCTACGTGTTCATGCTCGAGCGCGACCGGCAGCGCTTCCGCGACTGTCGCGCGCGGGTCAACGTGATGCCGCTCGGCGCGGGGGCGCTCGCCGGCGCCGCCTTCGCGATCGATCGCGAGGCGCTCGCGCAGGACCTCGGCTTCACCGGCCCGAGCCCCAACAGCATGGACGCGGTGGCCGACCGCGACTTCCTGGTGGAGTTCCTCGCCCACGCCGCGATCCTGGGCATGCACGGCTCGCGGCTCGCCGCCGATCTCACGCTCTGGGCCACCGCCGAGTTCGGCTTCGTGGAGTTCTCGGACGCCTTCGCGACCGGCTCGTCGATCATGCCGCAGAAGAAGAACCCCGACGTGGCCGAGCTGATCCGTGGCAAGACCGGGCGCCTCTACGGCAACCTGACCGCGGCCCTCACCACGATGAAGGGCCTGCCGCTGACCTACAACTCCGACATGCAGGAGGACAAGGAGCCGCTCTTCGACACCGTGGACACCCTGGAGGCGATGTTCCGCGTGCTGCCGCCGATGCTCGGCTCGCTGTCGTTCCGGGTGGAGCGGATGCGGGACGCGGCGGGCGCGCACTACTCGACCGCCACCGACCTGGCCGACTACCTGGTCCGCCAGGGCCTACCGTTCCGCGAGGCCCACGAGGTGGTGGGCAAGGCGGTGCGCCACGCCATCACGCGCGGCCGCGAGCTCGGCGATCTGCCGCTCGAGGAGCTGCGCCGCTTCTCGCCTCTGATCGGGCGCGACGTGTACGCCGCGCTCACCGTCGAGGCCTCCCTGCGCGCGCGGGCGGTGGTGGGCGGCACCGCGCCCGAGTCGGTGCGCCAGCAGCTCGCGCAGGTTCGCGCCTGGCTCGCGCAAGAGCCCGGCGCGTGAGGCGGGCCACGCGGCGCCGGCTGCTCGCCCTGGCCCTCGCGGTCGGGGCGCTCGCGGCCTGCGGCAAGAAGGGGCCACCGGTGGCGCCCGAGATCCGGGTGCCGACCGTCCCCGGCAACCTGCACGGTGCGGTGGAGGAGCGCTCGATCGTGGTGAGCTGGACCGCGCCCGGCACGCGGCTCGACGGCACCCGGCTGCGGACCATCGGGTTGTACCGCGTCTATCGCCGGGAAGAGGCGGACGCGGAGCCGGTCAAGTCGGCCATGCTCTCCTCCGGTCGCGTCGTGGGCTACGACGAGGTCGCGACCATCCGGCCCGGAGCGCCCGGCCCGGCGACCGTGCAGGGCTCCGCGGTGACGTGGGTCGATGCGCGCGCGCTCTCGATGGGGCGGCGCTACGTGTACGTGGTGACCGCCGAGGACGACCTCGGGCGCACGAGCGGGCCCTCCGCGCGACTGGTCGTGCCCTTCCTGGCCGCTCCGAAGGCGCCGAGCGGGCTCACCGCCTCCCCGGGAGACCGGAGCGTGACCCTCGCCTGGCAGCCGCCCGACGCGATGCTGGACGGCTCGCCGGCCGCCGGAGAGATCCGCTACCTGGTGCTCCGCGGCGGCGGGACGGCGGGTGCCCTGGCCTCGATCACGCCCCAGCCGGTGAGCGGGACGACGTTCACCGATCGCGGCGTCGACAACGACGTGGACTACCGCTACGCGGTGCGCGCGGTCCGGGTGGAGCCGGCGGTGACCGCGGCGGGCGAGACGACGGCGGCCGTCGTGGCGGCCCCCGTGCACACCACGCCGCCCGCCGCGCCCACCGGCCTGGTCGCGGTGCCGTCGAGCGGGGCGGTGCGGCTGGCGTGGAGCCCCAGCCCGGAGGCGGACGTGGCCGCCTACGCGGTGTACCGCGCGGGCGAGTCGGGCGAGCTCATGCGCATCGCGACCGCGCTCCCACCGGGTACCGTCTACACCGATCGGGACGTCCGCCCGGGCACCACCTACCGGTACGCGGTCACCGCGATCGACCGTGCGCGGAAGCCCAACGAGAGCGCGCGGTCCAACGAGGTCTCGGCGCGCGTCGAGTAGCTAGACCTCGTTCTGCCAGACCTGCTCCGGCACCTGCCGGCGACGCAGGAGGATGAGCGTGGCGCCGTCGAGCATGACCTCGGGGGCCTGCGGGTAGGAGTTGTAGTTGATCGTCGCCATCCCGGCGCAGTAGGCGCCCGCGCCTCCCACCACCACCAGGTCGCCGATCTGCGGGCGCGGCACCCACCGCGGAGCGAGGGCCTCCGGATCGCCGGGGGCCGGAGTCAGGATGTCGCCCGACTCGCAGCACGGTCCAACGAAGACCACCGCGGCCTGCTCCCGCCCGCGCGCGAGGACGTCGATCGGGTGCTGTGCGCCGTAGAGGGAGGGCCGGGTGATCTCGGGCATGCCCGCGTCGAGCTTGGCGAAGACGTAGCCCTCGGCGCCGGTATCGACCACGTCGACGCAGGAGGCCACGATGACCCCCGCGTTGGCGACCAGGAACGTGCCGGGCTCGATCTCGAGGTGCAGCGCGCGGCCGTCCCGGGCGCGGAAGTCCTCGATCTCGCGCCGCACGTGCGCGCCCACGTCGGCGAGGTCGACGGTCGGCTCGCCCGGCATCCGGCCGACCTTGAAGCCGCCGCCCAGGTTCACGGTCGTCACCTCGGGCAGCTTGGCGGCGAGATCGAGCGTCATCACGGTCACGCGCTTCCACACCTCGGGATCCGTCCCCGAGCCGATGTGGCTGTGCAATCGCGTGATGCGCAGGTCGTGGCGGGCGGCGGCCTGCTTCACGGTGTCGAGGTACTCGTGCCAGATGCCGAAGCTCGACGCGGGACCGCCCGTGTTCGTCCGGTTCGTCGAGCCGCTGCCGAGCCCCGCGTTCATGCGCACGGAGACCTCACGGCCGGGCGCGACGGCGCCGAACGCCTCCAGCTGGTGCAGCGAGCACGCGTTGTAGAGGACGCCGCGGTCGACGAACTCCTTCAGTCGCCGCGACGGCATCTGCGACGTGAGCTGGATGCTCCCCGGCGCGAAGCCCGCGCGCAGGGCGCGCTCCACCTCGTGGTCGCTCGACGCGTCGACGTGCAGGCCGAGATCGCGGAAGAGCGCGAGCACGCCGTGGCTGGGGTTCGCCTTCATGGCGTAGCGGAGCGTGAAGCCGAACGGGGCGGGAAACGCGAGAGCGCGACGCGCGGCGGCCTCCAGCAGTCCGCGGTCGTACACGTACGCCGGCGTTCCGAAGCGTTCCCGGACGGTCCGTGCGATCTCCGGCGTGAGCACGCTGGTCTCGAAGGGACGGGGCGGTTCCACGGCTGGCGATTGTAACGTAACCATCGGGGTCCGTGAACTCAGCGCGTCGCGGTGAAGCGCCCGCCCCCGAGCTTGCCCGCGTCGACGAGACCGACGAAGAACGTGTAGAGCTGGTCGTAGGCCTCGTAGTGCTCGTGGCCGAAGCGCGCCACCGTGTGCGCGCGCAGGGCGCGGTACATCTCGAGGCGCCGGCGCAGCAGCGGTCGCCACTCCGCGGACAGGTCCTCCGCCCCCACGGCGTGGAATCCCGCGCGTCCGAGAAGGTCGCGGTAGGTCCGCAGCGACTGCAGGGTCGTGGCCGCCATCCACGAGTGCAGGCGGGCGCGCTCGCCATCCGAGAGCGCGGGATGGGTGATCCAGTCGGTGAAGGCGAGACGACCGCCGGCCACGAGCACGCG
>DATJIR010000032.1:0-26731 GCA_035493135.1 Verrucomicrobiia bacterium | reverse complement strand
CGAGCTGAGCAGCCACAAGGGCTACGGGCTGGGCGTGATGGTGGACATCCTCTCCGGCGTGCTCTCAGGCGGCGTCTACGGCGACCGGCTCGACCGGAGTGGCGCCCGGGAGCGCAAGGAGTCGAACACCGGGCACTGCTTCGCCGCGATCGACGTGAAGCGGTTCCGGCCGCTCGAGGACTTCACCGCCGCGATGGACGACATGCTGCAGGCGCTGAACGACACCCCGCGCCCCGACGGCCAGGAGCGGGTCTACACCGCCGGGGAGCCCGAGGCGGAGACCGAGCGCCAGCGTCGCGTTCACGGCATCCCGGTGGCCCCGACCCTCGTGCGGCAGTGCAACGAGATCGCCTCGGAGCTCGGGGTGAAGCGGCTGGCCTAGGCCCGGTCGCCCAGGAGGGCCCGCAGGACCCGATCGGTGTCGCTCAGGTCCTCGAAGAAGTGGTCGGGTCGGTCGGCGAGCAGCGCCTCGCGCGGGTACTGGCCGGTGGCGACCGCCACCGCGACCGCTCCGCAGGCCCGCGCGCAGTCGACGTCGTGCGGCGTGTCGCCGATCACGACCACGTCGGCGGGCGGAAACTCCCGACCGAGCAGGGCGTGGGCCCGCCGGGCGGCCAGCGACGGCAGCCGGCGGCGGTCCATGTGGTCCGAGCCGTAGGCGCCGATCCGGAAGCGCGGCCACAGGCCGGTCGGCCCGAGCTTGATGCGCGCGCCGGCCTCGATGTTGCCGGTCACCAGCCCGAGCACCACGTCGGCGGATCCGGCCAGGCGCTCCACCACCGCGGTGACGCCGGGCAGCGTCACCACGCCCTGGCCGTTGCCGATCTCGGCCACGAGCCCCCCCACGTAGGCCTCGAAGAAGTCGTCGAGGCGCTCGGTCACCCGCGCCGGCTCCCAGCCTTCCGCGCCCATGACATCGTGCACGATGTGGGTGTCGGTGCGCCCGCGCAGGTCGTAGTGGTCGATGCCTCCCGCCGTCCCGAACACGCGCTCGAAGGCGGCCCGCATCGCCCGCCGCCCGGCGCCCCGCGAGGTGATGAGGGTGCCGTCGATGTCGAAGAGGACGAGCTTCACGCGCGAGCCGCCCGGCTCAGGTGTGCAGCGGAGCGGCCAGCGCGCGCAGCCGGGCCACGATGGGCGGCAGGCGCTCCAGCACCGCGTCCACGTCGGCGGCGGTGCTCCAGCGTCCGAGCGTGAAGCAGAGCGAGCCCTCCGCCTCCTCGGGCGGGCACCCGATGGCGCGGAGCACGTGCGAGGTCGTCTGGGTGAGCGAGGCGCAGGCCGAGCCCGAGGACGCCGCGATGCCGCCCAGGTCCAGGTCGAGCAGGACGCTGTCGGCCTTCACGCCCCGGAGCACCAGGCTCAGGTGGTGGGGCAGGCGCGCGCTCCGCGCCCCGGTGAGCCGACAGTCGGGGATCGCCTCGAGGAGGCCGCTCGCCAGCCGGTCACGCAGCGCCGCGAGCCGCCCGGCCTCCTGGTGTGCGCTTTCCACCCGCATCAGCTCGGCGGCCACCCCGAAGCCCACCATGCCGGGCAGGTTCTCGGTGCCGGAGCGGAAGCCGCCCTCCTGCCCGCCGCCCAGCATCTGGGGGTGGATGCGGAGACCGGGCCGTACCCAGAGCGCGCCGCTGCCGGGGGGGCCGTAGAGATCGTTGCCGGAGATGGTCAGCAGATCGATGCCCATGGCCTCGACGTTGAGCGGCACGCGCCCGAGGGCGCCCACCCCATCCACGTGGAGCGGCACCCCGGCCGCCCGCGTCACCCGGCCCAGCTCCTTGAGGGGCTGGAGCGTGCCGATCTCCGGGTTCGCGGCCGCGATGGAGACGAGCGTGGTGTCCGGGGTCAGCACCGCCCGCAGCATGCCCGGATCCACGCGTCCCTCCCCGTCCACCGGCAGGAAGCACAGGATGGCACCCGATTTCTCGAGGTCGCGGCAGGCGTTGATCACCGAGATGTGCTCGATGGCCGACAGCACCACCCGGACCGTGCCCGGGCGCGACCGGAGCGCGACACCTTTGACGGCCAGGTTGTTCGCCTCGGTCGCCCCGGAGGTGAAGACGATCCCCCCGGCGGCCCCCCCGCAGAGGCGGGCCACCTTCACGCGCGCGGCGTCGAGCGACTCACGCGCCTCCGCGCCGAGGGTATGCCGTGCGGACGGGTTGCCGATCCCCGCCTCGAGGAACGGCCGGGTGACCGCCAGGACCCGTGGATCGACGGGAGCGAAGCCGGCGTAGTCGAGATAGACGCGCTCGGGCTCGGCTCCGTTGGACTCCACCGTCTCTACCGGGTCTTCCGGACCACGAAGCGGTAGACGACCCCGCTCCGGCCGACCTCGAGGAGGTCGTGACCGCTGCTCCGCGACCAGCTGCGCATGTCGGCCTCCGCGGCGGGATCGTCGGCCAGCATCTCGAGGACCTCGCCGACCACCATCTGCGTCATGGCCTCGCGGGCCTTGACGATGGGCATGGGACAGAACAGGCCGGTGCAGTCAATCTGCCTGTCAGGATTGACGAGTTTCGACTCCAGGACCATCGGAAGCTACCGTACCTCACCGGTCGTCGCCCCGTCAAGGAAGCCCCCGTGGGCCGGGCGGGCGCGAACGCCGTTGAAATTCCCACCCCGCCGGCGGCCGGAGGCCGATATCCTGGAGGCGGCCCAGAATGCCAAAGCGCCCGACGGCCCCGGAGACGCCCGCCGCACGTCGCATCAAGCGCAAGATCCTGGTGGCGATCACCCTCACCGCGTTCCTGCCGATGCTGGTCGTCGCGTACCTCGTCTACTCCTACGCCTTCCCCCTCCTCGATGCGCAGACCCAGGAGCGCGACCTGCCCTGGATGCTCGTCATGCTGGTCGGCACCGGATTGCTGATGGCCTCGGGCAGCTTCATGCTGTGGGACCTCGCGACCTCGGTGGTGCGCCACGCGGACTCGACCGCGGGCAACCGACCGGTGCAGAAGCCGGGCGCGCCGGCACCGGTCGCGAGCCCCGAGACGGCGGCGGTGCAGCAGTACGTGCAGCAGAGCGACGAGGTGGACTCGCTCATGCAGTCCTTCTCCCGCATGCTGGCCACCATCGAGCAGCAGGCCGCCGACGTCAACGAGTACGCCCGCCGGCTCGACACCGCCTACAAGGACCTCGAGTCCACGAGCGCGCAGCTCAAGGAGTTCTCGTTCAAGGACGAGGTGACCGGGCTCTACAACCGCCGCTTCTTCTCCATCCGGCTCGAGGAAGAAGTCTCGCGCTACCGGCGCTTCAACCATCCGGTCTCGGTGGTCCTGCTCGACCTCGACGGCTTCATGGCGGTGAACGACGACCTCGGGCACGCGGCGGGGGACGAGACCCTCCGGGCGATGGCCGACATCCTCCTCAAGCAGTCTCGCGGCATCAACGTGATCTGCCGCTACGGCGGCGACGAGTTCGCGGTGCTCCTGGTCGAGACCTCCAAGAGCGGCGCCCGGCTCTACGCGGACCGCATCCGCTACGTGCTCTCGACGTGGACCTTCGCCCACGGCCGCCGGGTCACCGCGAGCTTTGGGATCGCCTCCCTGCCCGAGGACGTGGCGCCCGCCGCGGACGAGCTGATCCGCGCCGCCGACGAGGCGCTCTACGCGGCGAAGCGGGCCGGCAAGAACCGCGTGTCCGTCCACGAGGACATCGGCACCGCCCCCGGAGTTCGACCCGGAGCGTGACGGTGACGAGCGCGAGCACGGCGTCTCCCGGAGCCGGCGGCCGGCGCGTCCTCATCGTGGACGATGAATCCGACATCCGCCTGACGCTCCGCGCCGCGTTCGGCTCCGCCGGCTACGAATGCCGCATCGCCGGCAACGGGGAAGAGGCGATGGCGATGTACGACCGCGAGCGGGCACCGCTCACCATCACCGATCTGAAGATGCCGCGGATGGGCGGGCTCGAGCTCCTCCGTCACCTGCGCGCCCGGGACGCCGACGCCGCGGTCATCATGCTGACCGGCGCCGGCGACGTCGCGGTCGCGGTGGAGAGCCTCAAGCAGGGGGCCAGCGACTTCATCCTGAAGCCGGTCGACCTCGACCAGATCCTCTTCTCCGCCGAGCGGGCCCTGGAGCGGCGCGACCTCCTGATCGAGCACCGCGAGCACCAGAATCTCCTCGAGTGCCGGGTGGCCGAGGCCACCCGCGACCTGGGCGCGGCCCTCGCCGAGCTCCGGCAGACCTACCAGGCGACGCTCGAGGCCCTGGGCTCGGCCCTGGCCACCCGCGAGGTCGGCACCGAGCTGCACTCCCGTCGCGTGCACGCCTACTCGCTCGCCCTCGCGCGGGCGCACCGGCTCCCCGAGCCCGAGCTCGAGGCGCTCGGCCGGGGCGTCCTCCTGCACGACATCGGCAAGATCGGCATCTCCGACGCGATCCTCCTCAAGCCGGGTCCGCTCACTCCCGAGGAATGGGCGACGATGCGGAGGCATCCGGAAGTGGGGCGGCAGCTCCTCGAGCGCATCCCGTTCCTGCGCGACGCGATCCCGGTGGTCTACCACCACCACGAGCGCTGGGACGGCACCGGCTACCCGCTCGGCCTGGCCGGCCCCGCCATCCCGCTGGGGGCCCGGATCTTCGCGGTCGCGGACGCCTTCGACGCGCTCACCTTCGACCGGCCCTACTCGAAGGCGATGCCGATGGGGGCGGCGCGGGAGCGGATCCGGATGGCCGCCGGCAGCCACTTCGACCCCGACGTGGTGGCCACGTTCCTGGGCATGCCACTCGACGTCTTCGAGACCGCCCGCGCGCGCTCGGTCCACTACCCCACCGCCTGAGCGCGCCGCACCCACGACCGGCCGGGCCGACCGGCCCGCATCTCTCAGGCGGGGCCGGTGAGGTGGTACTTCTCGATCGCGTACGCCTTCTGCTTGAACTTCTGCACCTTCCCGGAGCCGGTCAGCGGAAAGCGATCCACGACCTCGACGTGCTTGGGCACCTTGAAGTTGGCGATCTTCCCGCGGGCGAACGCGAGGATCTCCTCCGGGGTGAGGACCTCGCCCTCTCGCGGGATGACGAAGGCCATCACCGCCTCGCCCATGATCGGATCCGGCACGCCCACGATCGAGACGTCGAGCACCTTCGGGTGGCGCAGGAAGAAATCCTCGATCTCCGCCGGATAGGTGTTGAAGCCGCCCACGATGATCATGTCGGTGAGCCGCCCGGTGATCCGCACGTAGCCGTCGGCGTCCTTCACTGCCATGTCCCCGGTGTGCAGCCACCCGTCGCGGATCTTCTGCGCGGTCGCCTCGGGCTTGTCGTAGTAGCCGAGCATCAGGGTCGGCCCCTTGATGCAGAGCTCGCCCTCGACGCCCGGGCCCACCTCGGCCCCCGTCGCCGGATCCACGACCCGGTCCACGATCTCGGCGGTCCGCAGGCCCACCGTCGAGACCCGCTTCTCGACCGGGTCACCGGACCGCGTCCAGTGAGTCCCGCCGGTGGCCTCGGTGAGCCCGTACACGACCAGCGCGTCCATCCCGAGACCGCGCTCGCGATCGATGATCCGCCGCATGATCTCGACCGGAACCGGGGCGGCCCCGATGGAGCCGGTCCGCAGCGAGCGCAGGTCGTGCCGTCCGAACGCGGGGTGGCCCAGGATCGTGATGAACATGGTCGGCACCCCCGAGAAGATCGTCACCCGCTCCGCCTCGATCAGGCGCATCGCCTCGAGCGGATCGAAGACATCCATCACGACCTGCGTCGAGCCCACCAGGCAGTTGGCCGCGATCCCGCCCATCGACCCGAAGATGTGGAAGTAGGGCACCGGGACCAGGTAGCGGTCCTCCGCGGTCCAGCGGTGTAGCTCGGTGTAGACGCGGCACTTGACGTACATGTTGCGGTGCGAGAGCAGGCAGCCCTTCGGCTCGCCGGTCGTCCCCGAGGTGTAGAGCATCTCCACTGAATCGTCGGGGCCGACCGGGATCTGGGCGAGACCACGGCGGCCGGTGCGGCCGGCCCGCTCGACCTCCCCGAAGCCGACCGCGTCCGCCGGGCGCCGCTCGCCGAGCACGATCACGTGGCGGAGGGCGGGGAGCCCGGGCCCCGTCGCGCGGGCCTCGCGGAGGATCTCGAGGTAGTCGATCGAGCCGGCCGCGAACCGGTCCACCATGATCAGCGCGCGCGCGGCGGACTGCCGCAGCACGTACTCCACCTCGAGCGCCTTGTAGCGGCTGTTGCAGGTCACGGTCACCGCGCCGATCTTGGCGATGCCGAGATTGGCGACGCTCCACTCGACGCAGTTCGGCATCCACAGCACGACGTGGTCGCCGGGGCCCAGGCCCAGATCGAGCAGGCCGCGGGCGAAATCGTCGGCGCGGCGCTTGAGCTCCGCGTAGGTGACCCGCTCCCCCTTGAACACCACCGCCTCGCGGTCGGGGAACCGCTCGGCCGACCGATCAACCATCTGGCCCAGCGTGAGGGCGGGCCCGGGATCGGTCATCGCACGGGCGTCTGCTCGAGGTGCTCCAGGAGCTGGCGGGCCCGCGCTGCCGCGACCGCCAGGTCCTCCGCCGCGATGCCCTCCTCGCGCGCCCGCCGGACGTGGGCGAGGAGGCGCTGGGCCTGCTCGAGGGCGGCCGCCCGGTCCCCGTCGCCCAGGGGCTGGGGGATCAGCTCGAGCCTCTGTCCGGCCATGTCCTCGAGCGTGCGTACGAGCAGGTCGCGCGCGAGCGCGCGCCGGCGGTCGCCGAGACCCGGCACCGCGAGGGCCTCGAACAGCACCACGACCGCCGAGTCGAAGTCCCCCTCCCGCCAGCGACGCAGGCCGAGGCGCGTATGACCGCGCCAGAGGCGCCGGCCCATCCGGTTCCTCACCTCGGCGGGCAGCCCCATGGCCGGCTCGCAGTCGAGCAGGGCCCGCGCGGTCTCGAGGGCGCCGCCGAGCGGTGCCTCGTCGCCCGCTCCTCGCCGTTGCGCCCTCCGCAGCCGCCACAGCTCGCGCGCGGTCGCGGTGGAGCAGACCTCGAGCAGGAATCCCGCACTGTCCGGGCTCATGTCGCCGGTCGCAACCGCCGACTCCACGACCCCCCGCGCCTCGGCCCACTCCCGCCCGCGCATGAGCGTGGCCGCGCGCTCGCGCCACTCCGGGACCTCCTTGCGGTCCAACCCCACCGCCGGCGCCGGCGTCTCCACTGCCCTCGGCGTGGACGTCGGCCGCCGCGCGAGGGCGGGCGCCGGGGGGCGTGCGGGCACGGCCTCGGGTCGCGGGCGCGCCGGCGGTGATCGCCGCCCCAGCCGGCGGCGGCGGGCACGGAGGCGCGCGCGGACGTCGCCCTCGAGCGCATCGGTCAGACCGACGAAGAGCAGGCCGATCGCCACCGCCGCGACCAGCGCGAGCAGCGCCTCCTCGACGGTCACGCGCCGCCCCGATACCGCCGTACCGGCGTCATGCGGCCCACCGTACCATGCCCCCCGGCATTCCACGATCATTTGCCGCCGCCCGGCCCGCCTTTGAGTTCACGTGGCGCGGCGCGGTATGATGCAGACACTGACCGAGTCCCATCTTCGCCGTCCCGAGGAGACCGCATGCGTCGCGTCGCCGTCATCGGAGTGGGCGTCACCAAGTTTGGCAAGCACGATCGCACCAGCGCCGAGCTGTTCGCGCAGGCCGCCGCCGACGCCATCCTCGACGCGGGCATCGCCCCGACTGCGATCCAGGCCCTCTACTTCGGCAACGTCACCGGCGGCGAGACCGAGCGACAGCTGCACATGGCGCCCCTGGCCGCCACACTGCTCGGGCTGCCGACCGTGCCCACCACCCGCTTCGAGAACGCCTGCGCGACCAGCCACGTGGCCTTTCGGCACGCGCTCATGGAGATCGCCAGCGGGGTGTCGGACATCGTCCTGGTCGGGGGCGCCGAGCGGGTCCTCAACGTCCCCACCGAGTCCGCCACCGAGTTCTTCGCCTACTGCTCCGACGCCTCGATCGAGCAGCCCGCCGGCCTGACGTTCCCAGGGGTCTTCGCCCTGATCGCGCGGGCGCACATGGACAAGTACGGGACCACCGAGGAGCAGATGGCCCACGTCGCGGTCAAGAACCACCGCCACGGGACGCTCAACCCCAAGGCGCAGTTCCAGAAGGAGATCTCGCTCGAGACCGTCCTCAAGAGCGCCTACGTCGCGGATCCGCTCAAGCTCTACGACTGCTGCCCGTTCACCGACGGGGGCGCGGCGCTCGTGCTGGCCTCCGAGGAGGTCGCCCGCAAGCACCGGCGACCAATCTGGGTCCTCGGCAGCCACGCGGCCACCGACACCATGTTCGTGCACGAGAAGCGGGACCTCTCGCGCGTGACCGCCACCGAGCGAGCCGCCCAGGGCGCGTACCGCCAGGCCGGCAAGACGCCCGCGGACGTCAACGTGGTGGAGCTGCACGACTGCTTCACGATCGCGGAGATCGTGGCCACCGAGGGGCTGGGGTTCTTCGAGCCCGGTACCGGCGGTCTCGCGGCCGAGAAGGGCTGGACGAGCCTCGGTGGCAAGCTGCCGGTCAACCCATCGGGAGGCCTCAAGGCCAAGGGGCACCCCATCGGCGCCACCGGAGCCGCGCAGATCGCCGAGATCGTCACGCAGCTCCGCGGTGAGGCGGGGCCTCGACAGGTTCACGGGGCCTCGACCGGGCTCACCCACACCCTGGGCGGCAACACCGCGACCGTCCTGGTGAGCCTGTTCGGCCGTGACTGAGCGCATGGTGCACCTGAAGGACTTCTTCGCGGAAGCCCGGGCCGGCCGCCTGACCGGGATCCGGTGCGGGCGCTGCGGCGCGCTGGCCATCCCGCCGAAGGAGTTCTGCGAGCAGTGCCAGCAGCGCGAATGGCAGCCCGTTCTCCTCGGCGGCGCCGGCACCGTGGTCTCGTTCACGGTGATTCGCGTGGCGCCCCGCGGCCGGAGCGGCGAGGTTCCTTACGCGGTCGCGGTGGTGCGCCTCGAGGAGGGGGTCTCGATCCTGGGGCGGGTCGTCGACATCCCGTTCGAGGCTCTGAAGGCCGGCTTGCCGGTCCGCTTTCGCCCGGTCGAAATCGCGGGCCAGACGATGGTCGGCTTCGGACCCGCGTGACCGCCCGCGGGCCCGCGCGGGACCGCTAGCCCACCGAGCGGCCGCGGGCGCCCCGGTAGTCCCGGAAGAACGCGCGCACGTCCTCCACGAACTCCGCCGGCCGCTCGTAGGCGAGGAAGTGTCCCCCGAGCGCGAGGTCGGTCCGCCGCACCCAGCTATCGGGCGGTGCCGGGAACAGGTCGTGGGGACAGGCCACGAAGGCGGTCGGCACCCCCACGAACTCGCCGCGCGCCAGGCGCATGCCGTCGAGGCGCCGCGCCGCGGTGTAGAGCCAGTTGGCGGTGTTCGCGCTGCCGGTCACTCAGTAGACCATCACGTCGGTGAGGATCTGGTCCAGCGTGAACGGCGGACCGTCGGGCCCGGGGGCGCTCCAGCCGTGGAACTTCTCCGCGATCCACGCGGCCAGTCCCACCGGTGAGTCGGTGAGCGCGTAGGCGAGCGTGTGTGGCTTCGTGCCCTGGATCGCCTGGTAGCCGGTCTCGCGCGCGAGCCGCGCGCGCGTCCGCGCGACCCAGGATTTCTCCTCGGGGCTGAGCGGGGCGCTGCCCTCGCCCAGGTACGGCCGCCGGCCCATGATGTTGAGGTGAATCGCGGCCACGTGCGAGGGCGCGTCCACCCCCAGCCAGGACGTGACGAGGCCGCCCCAGTCGCCCCCCTGCGCCACATACCGGCCGTACCCGAGCGTGATCGGGGTCGCCGGCGCCGACGATCAGCCGTAACCCAGAAGACTCGGTGCGATCACGTCGAAGGCATCCTCGATCCGCCCGCCGAACTGCTCCGGATGCGCGAGCGGCCCGACCACCGCCTCGAACTCCACAAAGGACCCGGGCCAGCCGTGGGTGCGCACGAGCGGCAGAGGATCGGGTCCGCTGCCGCGCTCGGGCACGAGGTGCACGCGGTAGCCCCCGACGGTGGCGATGAACTGCGGCGGGCGGTTGAGTCGGGCCTCAACCGCGCGCCAGTCGTAGCCGGTGCGCCAGTACTCGACGAGCCGGCGGAGATATCCGGCTCGATCCCGTAGTCCCATCCCCCGCCGGCGGGGGCCCCGGGCCATCGTGCACGGGCGACCCGCTCGGCGAGATCCTCCAGAACGCTCGCCGGAACGTCGATCCGGAAGGGGCGAGCCCGCCGGCCTCCGGTGTCACTCCCGCTCGCCCACGAGCCCGATCCTGATTCGCCGGTTGTGGCGGCCCTTGTTGTCGATCTTGAGGATGCGCACGGGCCGCGAGGCTCCCGTGGAGGCCAGATGCGTCCCGCCGCACGCCTGCCGGTCCAGCCCCACGATCTCCACCACGCGCACCGTCCCGTCCGAGGCCGGCGGGGGCGCCACCGAGCGGTTGCGGATCAGCCCCCGCTCGGCGAGCGCGGCGGCCTCCGGCACGTAGGCGTAGCGCAGCGGCAGATCCTGCCGGACCACGTCGTTGATCTCGGGCTCGAGCGCCCGCAGCCGATCGTTGTCCGCGTCGGGCAGATCGAAGTCCATCCGCGCGGTCCCGTCCTCGTTGAGCTGTGCGCCGGTCACCAGGGCGCCCTCGAAGCGCTGGAACACCAGCGCGTTCAGCACGTGGGTGTCGGTGTGCAGCTGCGCCATCATCGACCGGAAGACGGAGTCCACCGCGACCTGCACCGTGCCGGCCATCTCCACCGGCTCGCCGAACAGGTGCCAGAAGCCGCCGGCGGCGACCTCGATGCCGGTGACGCGCACCTCGCCGCCGCTCCAGCGCAGCACTCCCCGGTCGGCGAGCTGCCCGCCCCCGCCGGGGTGAAACGGCGACCGCTCCAGCAACACCGCCCCGGGACGCGCGTCCACCACGCCGGTCTCGACGAGCAGGACGTCCGGGTGCTCGTGACAGAAGTAGCGCGACATGGAGACCTCAGGGCTCGGCGTGGAGGGCCAGCTCGAAGTGCTCCACGCGCTCGTCGAAGTCGGCCAGCACGTCGCGGGCGGGGGGCTCCACGACCGCCGCGTCCGCGTCGGCTCCCGCGAACTCCGCGACGGCCGCCATCGACGTCCAGAGCGTGAGCACGGTGATCCGGATCAGGCCGTCCTGCCGCCGCTGCAGCATCAGGGCGCCGCGATGGCCCGGGCGCCGCTGCAGCGCCGGGAGCACCGCCGACCTGAAGTGATCCACGTAGGTGTCCGCCCCGGCGGGGGCCGCGCGGGCCGACCACGAGCGGATCACCGAGGCGGGCGGCGTGGCCATTCCCGAGAGGATACCGGCCTCGGCCGCATGTTGCACATGAATACTGCGCATGGCTGGTGTGCCGCGATGGACTCGACGACATCCGGGCATTCGTGGCGGTGGCGGACGCGCGCTCGGTGAGCCGCTCCGCCCGCGAGCTGCACCTCACCCAGCCCGCGGTCGGCCGCCGGGTGCAGCGCCTCGAGAGCCCACTCGGCGTGATCCTGTGCGATCGCCGCCGTCGGCCCTTCGCCCTCACCGCGGCCGAGCTCACGAACCAGGAGGAGCGCGCCATGGCCGGATACCTCGTCCTCGCCCTCTCGCTCGTCCTGGCCGGCTGCTTCGGCGCCTACCAGGTGACGGCCGACAATCCCACCGGGGCCGGCTCGCTCCGCCCGACCGTGGAGGACAAGGATGCGGCCTGGTCGGCCTCGCCCCCGGGTTCGACGTGAAGTCCTACCACGTGATCGCGGTGGCCCTCTTCCGGGTCACCGATCCATCGGTCAAGGACGAGGGCGACCGGCGCACCGCCGCGTCCATAACCACCTTTCTGCAATCCGAGCTCGTGGGGCGTCTCCGTGAGAGCGGGCTCTTCGCGCAGGTCGTCAACCTGACCGAGACCCCGTGGCAGCCCGGCGCACAGAAGGCGCTCCGCCTCGAGGGGGCCGCGCGCGCCATGTTCGGGCTGTACGGGGCTGGCAAGGCGCGGGGCCAGAGCGACATGACGTTCCGCGACGCCCAGACCGGCCAGCCGGTGATGGTGACCGCAGACCGCCGGGTCGCCCAGATGGGGTTCTTCGGCGGCGACAGCAAGGACCATCTCCGCGAGTCGTTCGACGACACGGCCCGCGACCTGACCAGGTTCCTCGGTGCGACTCAACCGCGGCGAGGCGCCCCGCAAGGACTAGGACGCGGCGCCGCGCCCGCGGGCCCGCGCCGTCACGCGCGCCGCGACCCCGAACTCGGGTATCCTGCCCAGCGCGATGGGCGAGAGCACCCTCTACCACACTTTCAGCACCATCCCCCAGACCCTGGCCGGGGGAGCCGCGATCCTGGTGGCCGTCGTCCTCTACCGCCTGGCCGAGATCGATCGCGCCATCGACCGGGCCACCGAGTACCTGGAAACCATCTGGCGCGACTATCCCCTCCGGGAAGTCTGGCGGGCGCTCGAGCGGCAGGGGTGGAAGGGCGTGGAGCGTGCGCTCCGGCGGCTCGACCCGAGCCCGCCGGCCGGGGCGGCCGAGCAGAATGCGTGCCGGCGCGCGTACCGCGCGATGCAGGCGCGTCGGCAGATCATCTTCCTGCTCTACTCGGCCCTCGGTTTCACGGTGATCGACATCCTCGTGTGCATCACCTCGATCCCGGTCACGCCGAACCTGCTCCGGTCACCCGGCGACGCGACGCAGGTGGTCGTCGGAACGCTCGCCCTCACGAGCATCTGTCTCGGCTTCTACGCCCGGCTGATCTGGGCGATGGTCCAGCCCATCGCAAGGCGGTAGGACAGCCGGGGACCCTACGGTCGAAGGGGGCCGCGGCGCTACACCGCGACCCCCTCGAGAATTTGGAGCGGCCGACCGGATTCGAACCGGCGACGTCCAGCTTGGGAAGCTGGCATTCTGCCACTGAATTACGGCCGCCCGTGCTCCCCTATTCTAGTCCTCGTGTCCCCGGTGTCAATCGACCGGGATCCTACTTGAGCGACATGTCGTAGGCCTTGATCAGCTCGTCGCTGCGCGCCTTCCAGTTGAGCCGCTTGCTCGCCCCGTACAGGTCGAGCTGCTGGTAGAGCGGCACCGCGGGCATCTCCTCGATCCACAGCTTGTTGATCCGATGGTAGATGGCGAGCCGCTGCTTCTCGTTCATCTCGGTCTGCGCCTGGTCCACCATGCCGTCGAAGTCGGCGTTGCTGTAGTTGCCCAGGTTGCTCCCGGTGCGGAAGAGCGGGCCGTATACCGTCTCCGCGTCGACCGTCGGGGTCCCCCAGCCGATCAGCCACACCGGTCCCGGCTTGTGCACGTACACCAGGTTGTTGAGGTAGTTGACGAACTCGTAGGTCTTGAGCTGGGTCTTGATCCCGGCCTTGGTGAGCTGACCCGCGACCGCCTCCGCCACTTCCTTGTCTCGCACGTAGCGACCCTGTGGGCTGTTGAGCGTGAGCTCGAGGCCGCCCGGGAAGCCCGCGTCGGTCAGGAGCTGCTTCACCTTCCCGAGATCCTGCTTGATCGGCTTCAGCGAGGCGTCGTAGCCGAAGTGGAGCGGGGTCAGCAGCGTGGCGGTCCGCATCGCCTTGCCGTCCAGGACGCCCTTGATGATCTCGTCGACGTCGAGGGCGTAGGCGATGGCCTGCCGCACCCGCTTGTCCGCGGTCACGCCCTTGTAGGGCCCGACCAGCTTGTGCTGGGCGTCGAACTCGTGGGTGACGAACATCAGCTGCAGGGTCCGGATCGACGGCGCGGTGGAGAGGAAGATCTTGGGATGGCTCGCGATGATGTTGGCGAGGTGCGGCGGGATGTTCACCGCCACGTCGACCTCGCCGTTTTGCAGTGCCGCGACCCGCACCGCGTCGTCCGGAATGGGCCGGAACACCACCGTCTTGATCTTGGGCGCGCCCCGCCAGTACTGGTCGTTCGCCTCGAGCACGATCTCCTCGTCCTTGCTCCAGCGAACGAGCTTGTAGGGGCCGGTGCCGATCGGGTTCTTCGAGATGAACGCGGTGTCCTTGCCCGCGTAGGCCTTGGGCGGGTACATCGACGCCTGGCGGAAGGTCATGATCGACACGAAGGTCGGCCACGGCTTGGCGGTGTGCACCTTCACCGTGTACGGATCGACAATCTCGACGTGATCGATCGGGCGAAAGTTCGAGCTGGCCCGCAGCCCCGACTTGACCCGCTCGAGACTGTACTTCACCGACTCCGCGTTGAACTCCTCGCCGTTGTGGAACTTGACGCCCTTCCGCAGCTTGACCTCCCACACCGTCGGGGCCACCAGCTTCGGCACCTCCGCGGCGAGGACCGGGACGATCTTGAGGTTCTGATCGCGCTCCACCAGCGTGTCGAAGATGTGCGCCGCCACCACCGACGCGGGCGTCTCCTGCTGGTTCATGGTGTCAAGCGTGCTGGGGTCCACCCCCTGGGCGATGACCACCTTGCCCTGGGGCGCCGCCCACGCCAGGCCCGGCGCGATGAGCAGGCCGATGATGAGCGCACCGAGACGTCTCACGAGCATCTGAACCCTCCTTGGAAGCGGGGAATGTGCCGGGAAAGTGCCCACACTCTAGGCAACCCCCGGCTCGCGTGTCAAGTTCCGGAGCGCCTCATCGGGTCTCGCGCAGACCCATCTCGTAGCCCTTGATGAGCTCGTCGCCGCGGGCCTTCCACTGAAGCCGTCGGCTCGCGCCGTAGAGATCCTGCTGCTGGTAGAGCGGCATCGCCGCCGCGTCCTCCACCCAGATCCGGTTGATGCGCTGGTAGATCTCGGCCCGCTTGCGGGCGTCCATGGTGGACTGGGCCTGCTCGATCAGGCCCTCGAAGTCGGCGTTGTGGTAGTTGCTCAGGAACCGCCCGGCCCGGAACAGGGGCACGTAGACCGCCTCCGCGTCGTAGGTCGAGGTGCCCCAGCCGATCAGCCATACCGGCGCGGCCCGGTGGTTGTAGCCGAGCGTGCCGAAGTAGTGAACCCACTCGTGGGTGCGGAGCGTGGTGCGGATGCCCGCCTTGGTGAGCTGCCCGGCCAGCGCCTCCGCGACCTCCTTGTCTCGGATGTAGCGCCCCTGCGGGCTGTTGAGCGTGATGTCGAGCCCACCCGGAAAGCCGGCCTCGGCGAGCAGCTGCTTGACCCGCGCGGGATCCGGCTTGATGGGCTTGAGCGAGGGATCGAAGCCGAAGTGCTTGTCGGTGAGCATGGTCGCCACCCGCGTGGCCTTGCCGTCGAGCACGGTGCGGATGATGTCGTCCACGTCCACCGCGTAGTTCATGGCCAGGCGCACCCGCCGGTCCGCGGTGGGCCCCGGGTACGGCCCCACCAGCTTGTGCTGGGCGTCGTATTGGTGGGTGTAGTACAGGAGCTGGATGGTGCGCACGCTCGGAGCGGTGGAGAGAAAGAGCTTCGGGTGGTTCGCGATGAGGGTCGCGAGGTGGGGCGGGATGTTCACCGCCAGGTCAACCTCGCCGTTCTGCAGCGCCGCGACCCGCACCGCGTCGTCGGGGATGGGGCGGAAGACGACCTTCCCGACCCGCGGCGCCCCCCGCCAGTACTGCTCGTTGGCCTGGAGCTCGATGCGGTCGTCCTTCACCCAGCGGACGAACTTGAACGGCCCGGAGCCCACCGGGTTGCGGGCCAGGAAGGCGGGCTCCTTCTCCCGGTAATACTTCGGGGGCAGGATCGCGGACTGCCCGGTGCTCACCAGCGTGTCGAGGATCGGCCAGGGCGCCCGCGTGTGCACGCGCACCGTCGTCGCGTCGACGATCTCGACCCGCTCGATGGGCGAGAACGGGGGCGACCCGCGAAGCTTCAGCTTGGGATCGACCAGCCGCTCCAGGCTGAACTTCACCGCCTCGGCATCCATCGGCTCGCCGTTGTGGAAGCGGACGCCGCTGCGCAGCTTGAACTCCCAGGTGGTCGGCGCGACCAGCTTCGGCAGCTCGGCGGCCAGCGCGGGGCGCACCACGAGCTGCTCGTCCCGCTCCAGCAAGGTGTCGAAGATGTTGCGCGCCACCACGCCCGCCGGGGTCTCCTGGTGGTTCATGGGGTCGAGCGTGGTGGGATCGACGCCCTGGGCGACGACCACCGTCCCGGTGGGCGCCGCCGCCGCGAAGGCGGGCATCCCGACCGGCACCAGCAGCAGGACCCAGATCAGCCGCCACATCGGTTGGGTGCGGAAGCGCCAGCCGGGCATGGAGACTCCTCTCGTTGTCGGCGCTGACGTCAGTGGGTCGTGAGGTACGACGGGGCTCGGAGTGGCGCTACTCTAGGGACGCTCCGGGTTGAAGTCAAGCGCCCGGGTCGGGCTCGCGGCGCAGGTAGTCGAGCGCCTCGTCGCGCGTGGCCACCAGCCCGAGCGCCTGGGCCTCCCGCGCTCGCTCGAGCAGCCGACCGACCGCCGGGCCCGGGCCCAGATGGAACGCGGCCATCACCTCTTCCCCGCGCAGCAGGGGCGGCCTGGTCGCGGCCGTCACCTCGGCCTCCGCACCCGCCATGAGCGTGCGCACCACTGCGCCCCCGTCCCCGGCCCAGACCGCGAGCGGCGATCCACCGGTGAGCGCCGCCGCGTCGGCCAGGCTCAAGAGCAGGAGATCGGACACCTCGTCACCGAGATCGCGGAAGAACCGGAAGCGCGCCCGGCGGGTGATCTCCCCCGCCTGGGCCAGGTGCATCGGACGCAGATGCTCGGCCACCAGCCGCTCCAGCACCCGGCTTGCCCGCCGCGGCAGCCGCAGACGCTCCGCGATCGACGCGGCCCGGCGCGCGCCGGCCGCATCGTGGCCGAAGAAGCGGACACGTCCGGCCTGCTCGGTGCGGGTCTCGGGCTTGGCGACGTCGTGGAGGAGGGCGGCCAGCCGGAGCGTCTCCCGCCGCGTGAGCCCGCCACCCAGTGGCTCGCCGAGATGCTCGCGGAGCCCCGGACCCCACGGGGCGAGCGCGTCGAGATCGGCGAGCAGAGCATCGACGCCCTCCACCGCCCGGATCGAGTGCTCCCACACGTCGAAGTGATGCGGGAGGGGCTGGGCCGTGGCGCGCATCGGGGCGCTCTCGGGCAGCAGCGCCGCGAGCACGCCCAGCCGATCCAGCATCCGGAGCCCCACCGCGGCGCGAGGCTCTCCCAGGATGCCCACCAGCTCGTCCCGCACGCGCTCCGCGGCCACGCCCACCACCAGCCGCGCCCCCGCATGCATCGCCTCCTCGGCGCCCGGATCGAGACCCCATCCGCCGTGCATGGCCAGCCGCACCCCGCGGAGCACGCGCACGGGATCGTCCACGATCGCGGCGGGGCCGCAGAGCCGCACCACGCGCGTGCGGAGGTCGGCGAGCCCGCCGGTCGGATCGATGACGGTGGCGCTGCCGTCCCGCAGGAGGTCGGCGAGGGGCGCCGCCAGGGCGTTGATCGTGAAGTCCCGGGCCCGGAGGTCGCCCTCGAGCGTGGGCGCCCGCAAGTCGACCACGTCGATCGGGAGCGCCTGGCCCACCGCCCCCACGACCCGGCCGGCGCCGCGTCCTTCGTCGAGGACGACGAAGCGCGCCTCCAGCCGGTCGGCCAGCCGCCGGCCGAGGGCCAGGGCGTCACCCGCTACCGCCACGTCGAGGTCGGCCACCGGCTCCGACGCCATCAGCTGCCGGACCGCCCCGCCCACGAGCCAGAGCGGGCGGCCGGCGCCGAGCTCGACCAGGAGCGCGAGCGCGCGCCGGCCGGATTCGGGAATGGCGAGCAGCGACACGCGCGGAGACATCCGCTACAGGTCGAGCAGCCGTCGGGCGTTGTCGTGGAAGATCTTGCGGTACACCGCCACGGGAAGCGCCCGCTCCCAGATCGGGCGCCGCTCTTCTTCGTAGTCATGCGGGGTGTTGGGGAAATCGCTCCCGAAGACGACGCGATCCTGCCAGCGCACGAGATCGTCGTCGGTGACGTCGGCCGGGCTCGCGTCACCGCCTCCGAGGTAGATCGGGCTCTGGGCGGCCATCGCCCCGGTGGTGTCGAGGTACATGTTGGGGCAGCGGGGCATCAGCTCGAGGTGCCGCCGCGTCTCCCACTGGCCCATGTGAGCCACGATCACCTTCAGGTCGGGGAACATCGTCATCACCCCCTCGAAGCGCGGGAAGCCATCGTACTCGTTGGGCCAGGGCGCGCTGCCCACGTGGATCAGGAGCACCGCCCTGCGGGCCACCAGCAGCTCGTACACCGGCAGGATCCGCGGGTCGTCGGGATGGAAGCGCTGCACGTTGATGTGGAACTTGAAGCCCCTGAAGCGGTAGCGGTCGAGGGCCTCCCGTGCCACGTCGAGCACGTCCGGATCGCCGGGGTGCAGCGTGCCCAGAGCGAGCCCGGTGGGCAGGCGCCCGGCCGTCTCGTGGAGCCAGGCGTTCAGCTCTCGGGCGAGACCCGGCTTGTGCGCATAGGAGAAGAACACGAACCGCTCCACGCCCCGCTCCGCGAGGAAGCGCGCGACCAGGTCCGGATCGGTGGGGTACTGGAACTGCCAGCCGGGCCGGCCCTCGAACCAGCGGCGGATCGCCTTCCACAGCCACGGCGGGTGCAGGTGCGTGTGGATGTCGATGTAGCGGAAGCCCGGCGGCGGCGCGGCCATCAGGCGTGCACCACCCAGCGCCCGGGCCAGCCCGCCACCTCGACCGGGGCCTCCACGGCACCCGCGCGCGCGAGGGAACTCAGCGCCGCCTCGACCTCACCGCGCCCGACGGCGAAGAGGCGCGCGAGTCGGGCCGGCGTCGAGTAGACCGCGCCGGCCAGGTAGCGCGCGAGCAGCCGCTCGAGCGCCGCGGGCCGGCGCAGCCCCCGGCCCTCCGCGACCTGGTCGGGCAGCCAGCGCTCGAGCAGGTCCCAGCGGTAGGAGAAGGTGGGCTCGTAGCGCTCCTCGGTCTTGACGATCCACAGGCCCTGCTGCAGCTCGCCCATCGCGCGCTCGAACTCGCGCGTCTTGGAGGATTCCAGCATGAAGCACTCCGCCCGCAGGCTCCGCGTGTACTGCGGGGACTCACGGATCAGGCGGTCCATGATCCGCTTGGCGGTGACAGACAGCCGCCCCTCCTCGTACTCACGGCGGTAGTCTCGGGCCCGCTGGCGGCCCCGCACGAGGGCGTAGAAGGCCGGGAACAGATCCAGGGCGACCAGCACCGGGCGCCCCTTGACCAGCTTGCCGTAGTAGACGTGACGCCGCGCGGGCAGGACGTCCTTGAGCTCCCACGTGAGGCCGATGCCCGCGTCGTGGTGCGACCGGCGCGGCCATCGCGGGGCGGGCCGACCCACCACCGCCTCCCAGAGGCAGCCCACCCCGTCGGGAAAGACGTAGAACGTGGAGCAGAAGCCCACCGCGTCGACGAACGCCCGCGCCCCCTGCGCCGATCTCACGCGCCGGGAAGGCGTCTGGCGGAAGTTCGAGCGCCGGCGCCCCAGCAGCGCGGCCGCGTCCATGCCCGGGCTATCCGAGCTCGAAGCCCCGCTCGGTGACGCGGTACTCGACGATGTCGTCGCTCTTGGCGCTGCCGCGGTGCTTGACCACGCAGAGGAAGCGCCCCAGCCGCTTGCCCACCCGCTCGCTCCCCATCACCACGATGCTGTTCGCGACTGCGCCGATGTCCCCCGCGGCCACCTTGCGGGCGATGAGGTGCTCGAGCTGGGTCTCCTCGGTGGTCACGAGGAGCAGCGTGGTCACCGCCGCGTGATCGTAGCGATGGGCGTCGATGAAGGTCTTGTGCTGCCACACCGGCAGGCAGATCTCCATGCCGAGGGTCTCGCTGTCGCGGTGGATCACCTTCCGGTACAGGTCGTCGAAGATGTACGGCTGGACGTAGTCGCCCGGGACGTCCATCGGCTCGACGCCGTCGACCACGATGCGTCGGCTCCCCGCCCCCAGGTGGAAGTACACGAAGGGGCGCACGGTGTAGAGCGCCTGGTTGTACTGGGCCTTCCAGTTCCAGTCGAACTCGAGCCCGTCGGCGGTCGGCACCTGGTAGTCCCGCAGCTTGCCCACCCACGGCAGCGCATCGCAGTAGAAGGCCTGCATCTGCTCGGCGGGTGGGTACGGGTCGGCCATGGGCAGGACGGTATGCGTCCACCGCTTGAGGTCCCACCCGTGCAGGCGCGCCGCGTAGGCGTGATGCTGCTGGGAGTCGCCGCGCGCGTTCATGTCGAACACGATCCCGCGGGCGCCGTCCGCGCGGGCCCCGTGGTCGCAGAAGGAAAGCCCCAGATGGGTCTTGCCGATCCCGGTGGCGCCGTAGACGACGGTCAGGGTCCCGGGCAGCAGGCCCCCACCGAGCATCTCGTCGAGCTTCGGACTTCCGGTGGACACGCGCGTGGTCATAGACGAGGGATTCTAGCGGCCCGCTCGCGAAACGGTCAAGCAACCTTGACACACCGCCGAGGTGAGTCCTACGCTCGTGACATGCCACGCCGAGTGGTCTGGTACCCGGCGGGTTCCCCGGCGGCCTCCCTGCTCTCCGCGCTCCCCGGCGATCTCGAGGCGATGCCGCTGCCCGCGGGCGGCGTGCCACGATCGGGACCCGACGAGGGCGCCGTCGCGCTGGTCGACCTCACCACCGGCGACCCCGGCGGGGCGAGCGCGCTCGCGTCGCGGGTGCCCGAACTCCCGGTGGTGGCGCTGGTCGCGCCGGGGGCGACACCGCCCGCCGGCTGCTACGCGTACGTGACCGCGCCGGTCGCGCTCGAGATCCTGGCCGTGACGCTGCGCAACGCGTGCGACCACGCCTGGGCCCGCCGGGAGGCCGACGCCACCCGGCGCGAGCTCGAGCAGCTCAACCAGATCGGCGTCGGCCTCTCCGCCGAGCGGGACACCGACGCTCTGCTGACCCTGATCCTGAGCAAGGCGCGCGAGATCACCTGCAGCGACGCCGGCTCGATCTACCTGGTGGAAGAGACGCCGGACGGAGCGCCGCGGCTCCGCTTCAAGCTCGCACAGAACGATTCGGTGCGGGTGCCGTTCACCGAGTTCACCCTGCCGATCGACGACGCCAGCGTGGCCGGGCACGTGGCGCTCACCGCGTCGATCCTCCAGCTCGACGACGCCTACGTGCTGCCCGCGGGCTCGCCGTTCCAGGTCAACCGGGAATTCGACGAGCGGGCCGGCTACCGCACCAAGTCCATGCTGGTGGTGCCGATGGCGACACCCCAGGGCACCGTGATCGGGGTGCTGCAGCTCATCAACTGCAAGCGCGACCCCGGCGTCGCGCTCGGCAGCCCCGGCGCCGTCGAGGCCGCGGTGACCCCGCATCCCGAGCGCTTCCGCAGCCTCGCCGCGTCCCTCGCGTCACAGGCCGCCGTCGCGCTCGAGAACAGCCGCCTCTACCAGTCCATCCAGACCCTGTTCGAGGGCTTCGTGCAGGCGTCGGTCATCGCCATCGAGTCGCGCGATCCCACGACCTCGGGCCACTCCTTCCGGGTGGCCGACTTCACGGTGGCCCTCGCCGCCGCGGTCGACCGGGCCGATCACGGCCCGTTCCGTGAGATCCGCTTCTCGACGGACGAGATGAGAGAGATCCGCTACGCCTCGCTGCTCCACGACTTCGGCAAGGTCGGCGTGCGCGAGGACGTGCTGGTCAAGGCCAAGAAGCTGCCACCGGGGCACCTCGACCTCATCCGCCAGCGCGGCGAGATCATCCGCCGGGGCCTCGAACTGCGCCACGCCCACCGGAAGACCGACTGGCTGCTCCAGCACGGCCGCGCCGGCTTCGCGGACCGCTGCGCGGCCTGGGACGCTGAGCTCGCGGCGGTCCTCGCCGACCTCGAGGCCCACCTGAAGGCGGTCGCGGCGGCGAACGAGCCCACCGTGATGCCGGACGACGTCTCGGCCGGGATCCGCGACCTAGCGGACCGTGTCTTTCCGGACCATCTGGGTGAGCCGCTGACCCTCATCACGCCGGAGGAGGCCCGCGTGCTGTCGATCTCCCGCGGGAGCCTGACTCCCGACGAGTACCGCCAGATCCAGTCGCACGTGGTCCACACCTACCAGTTCCTCAAGCAGATCCCGTGGACCAAGGAGCTGCGGCGCATTCCCGAGATCGCGCGCTCCCACCACGAGAAGCTCGACGGCTCCGGCTATCCCGCGGGCTGGCGCGCCCCGGAGATCCCCGTCCAGACGCGCATGATGACCATCTCCGATATCTTCGACGCCCTCACCTCGCGCGATCGGCCCTACAAGGCCGCGGTACCGGTCGAGCGCGCGCTGGACATCCTCGGCCACGAGCGCCGCGCGGGAGCCCTCGACGGCGAGCTGCTGTCCCTCTTCATCGCGGTCCGTCCCTGGGAGCGCGCCGACCCGTCGTGATCCGCCTCGGGGCTCAGGCCCCGAGCAGCGCGGCCAGCACGCCCCACGAGAGCACTCCTAGGAGCATCGCCGCCGCGCCGAGCCACTCGGCCGCGAGCGGTCTCCTCACGTGTTGAGCCCTCAGGGGCAAAAAAAGAGGAGCGGCCGCCATCGCACGCGGGCGCACGCCGACCCAGATTCTCGAGCGAGCGCGATGCCGCCCGCCGCTCCGCCAGTCGCGACGCGTGATGGGCCGCCGCTTCTTGCCTCGTGTCGCCGTCACCGATCTCCGCATCACCTGCTCCTTTCCACCGCTCACGTTGCCATCACATCTGCCGCACGATGCCGACCACCTTGCCCAGGATGCGGAAGTCGCCCCGTCCCGGCTCGACGACGATGGGCTTCATGGTCGGGTGCTCCGGTCGCAGCACCACCGCGCCGCCCTCCCGCCCGAGGCGCTTCACGGTGGCCTCGCCGTCGAGCATGGCGGCCACGATGTCGCCGGTGCCCGCGGTCTCCTGCTTGCGCACGAGCACGAGGTCGCCGTCGACGATGTGGGCGTCGATCATGCTCTCGCCACGCACCCGCAGCGCGAACACGTCCTGCCCCCCGGTGCCGAGCCAGTCCGGCCGCAGCGGGATCGTGTCCTCGTGGTTCTCGACCGCGGTGATGGGCGCGCCCGCGGCGATGCGCCCGACGACCGGGATACCCGCCGGCTCCGCCCGTCGGGCCCCCTTGTGGCTGGGCAGGATCAGCGTGCGCGACGCCCGCTTGCCGGTCACCCGTCGCTCGAGCATGCCCTTCCGCTCCAGCGCCCGCAGGTGGTCGAACGCGGCCCGGGCCGTGAACCCAAACTTCTCGCCGATCTCCCGAACCGTGGGCGGAACCCCATGCCGCTCGCCGAACGTCCGGATGAACTCGAGCACCTCGCGCTGCCGATGGGTCATCTCTTTCACCGTGGCCACTCCTCCCTTTGGTCGAGCCTCAACAGGATGATAGTCAACACCCGTTGAGTCCGGCAAGCAAAAAAAGGGGGGCCTACCCGGCCGGCTCCCAGGGCTCGCAGGACGGGCAAGCGGCGAAGCCGGCCTCGCGGGCCTCGACGACCCGCTTGAAGTAGATGCGCTCGGGCTCTCCGATCCGCCGGGCCCAGCCGCACTCGCGGCCGTGGAAGAGCTTGCCTCCACGCTGCGCCACGTAGGCCTCCCCCTCCGGCATCGCGATGGCGGGCGTGTCGTAGGGGTTCAGCACCGATTCGGGGAGGGCCTCCGCCGTGGTGATCGGAGTGGGGGCCGGATCGGGGGCGGCGGTCACCAGCGGCTCTGGAAGGGGATCCGGCTCGTTGATCTTGAGGTTGGTCTCGATCGTGGAGCGGAACTCGTCGCTGGCGCGACGGAACTCGCGCATCGCACGCCCCAGCGAGCGGCCCAACTGGGGAAGGTTCTTCGGCCCGAACACGAGGAGGGCGATGACGAAGATGAGGACCAGCTCCTGCAGGCCGATGTCGAACATGAGTGGGTTGGCTCAGGCTCCGATGATATCACTCCGTGCGAGGTCGGCCGCCGAGCGCAACTTATGCGCGCTTCCGGCGCCTGGACCGCGACCGACCTTCTCCGCGCGACGGATCGAGGATGCGAAGCGGATTCTAGCACGCGCTTCTCCTTGCGCGCGCCCGATGCGCCACGCATAATCAGGCACTCGGTCGCGGGCCGAGACACATTCGCGTCGGCACGGAGGCAGAACACGATGGCACGGTGGATGGCAGCCGCAGGGCTCGCAGCGATGCTGGTGGCAGCACGTCATCCGGTTCCGGCCGCCGCTCAGACGTCAGACGCCGTCGGCGTCGTCACCACGCTCGACGGTCGCGCCAGCGTGGCGCGTCCCGCGCTCAACGCCCCCCTCGCCCTCAAGTTCAGGGACGACGTCTTCGGTCGCGACCGCATCAGCACCGAGGAGAACTCGCTGGTGCGGGTCCTGCTCGGCGGCAAGGCGATCCTCACCGTCCGCGAGCTCTCCCAGGTCACGATCAGCGAAGAGCCGGGACGCGCGGTGGTCACCTTGCCCAGCGGCAAGGTGGTCCTCGCGGTGGCCAAGCAGCGCATGCGCCCCGGCGAGTCCGTCGAGATTCGCACCCCGAACGCGGTGGCGGCGGTCCGGGGTAGCATCCTCGCGGTCGCCTACGACGCGGCCCAGAACCTGACCACCGCCATCTGCCACTCCGGTGACTGCACCTACCAGTACGCGGGAGGCCTCACGAACCCGCTGCCTCCGGGGCAGGGCGGCAAGAACGGACAGGTCGGGCCGGTCAGCGAGGCCGAGCGGAATGCGGCGGTGACGGTGCAGTCGAGCACGAAGGCGTTCAGCTCGCCGGACGCCGCCTTCGTGAACGGCATGTTCCAGACCCAGGCCAGCCAGGCCATCCAGGTGGCGCAGTTCGTGACGGGCGGACCGGTAGCGACCACCATCTCTCCGACCCCGACCCCGACCGCCTGCTGCGCGCCGGTCATTTCGACCACGAACACGGGGATCTCCAGCGGAGACGTTCCGGGCAGTCCGTCGAGTTCCGGCACCTCGGGTCCGGTGGTCCCGCCACCGCCCCCTCCGCCGACCGGAACCGGGCTGATCGTCAATGGTGGGTTCGAGACCGGCGACTTTAGCGGTTGGACCAGGTCCGGCAATTCCGGCTTCACCAGCGTGACCAGCTCCCCGTTCTACGTGAACAGCGGGACCTTCGGGGCGTCCCTCGGCCCGGTCGGCTCGGACGGGATCCTCTCGCAGACCCTGCAGACGACTCCCGGGAAGGCTTACATCGTGTCGTTCGCGCTCCGGAGCGACGGCTTGTTCGCCAACGATTTCTCCGCGTCGTGGGGAGGCCAGACATTCTTCTCCCAGGTCAACATGCCCAACGTGGGCTGGATGCCCCTCAGCTTCACCGAGGTGGCGACCGAGTCGTCGACAACCCTGCAGCTCGGCTTTCGCGACGATCCGGGCTTCCTCGGGCTGGACGACGTATCGGTGATCTCGGACCCTCCGCTGTACTTTCTCGGAACCGGAGACTCCCTCACGTGGGGCGCGAGCGATCCCCTGCTCCGCCTCTCTGAAACGCCGCAGACCTTCGACTCCCTCATGATCGTCTGCTGCGGCGCTAGGGCGAAGCTCGCGGGTCCGTTGCTCCAGGCGACGAACAGTGATCTGACCGTGCCGTTCAGCCTGGTGAGCGCCATCCAGGGCGGCAGCGTCATCAGCACGACGACCGATCCGCTCGTCCAGCTCGTCGGCGGCACGCACAGCTTCGGCAGCATGGGCCTGCCGATCTTCGAGATCGCCGGCGTGAACACCGCGATCGATGCGACGACCGGCCTGACCCTGGGCACCGACCAGCCACTGCAGACCCAGGGCGCCCTGCTCGACGCGTCCCAGGCCACGATCAACGCGCACCAGGGGGTGCGTGTCGACAACGCGCTGCTCGAGGCCACCGCTCCGCTCCTCGCGCTGCGCGGTGGCACCCAGATGACGACCGCGACGGACACGATCCAGCTCTCGTACCAGGCCGCGGTGACCAGCCTGGGCTCGATCGTCACGCTCGATCGGAGCGCCCTCATCGTTGCCCAGGGCTCCGCGCTCAACCTGGCCGGCGGCAGCGTGCTTCGCGTGACCGGCGATCTGTTCAGCCTGACGAACGGCAGCACGCTGTCGCTCCTCAACGGTCCTCTCGTCAGCCTCAGCGGCGGGTCGATCCTGAGCGTGAACGGTGCGCTGGTCGGCTTCGGCGGGACCGGGGGGAACCTCGTGTCAGTGGCCAACGGCCTCTGCCCCTGCACCACCATCGGCGGGCTCCCGGTGAGCCTGACCAACGGGGCGTTGGCCAGCAACGTGACGATCGCGGGCGCGATCAAGAACGGCGGGCTCGGCTCGCTGAACATCGCGCCCAACGCGGCGGTCATCCGCGTCGATGGCGCGGGCACCAGGGTTACGATCAACGGGATGTAGGGCGGAAACGTAACCGCGCCGCGCGGCGGGGCCGAGCCGCCGCGCGGTTCGAGCCCGCGGACAAAAAGCGTCCGGGGGCCCGTCACGATTTGCGGAACAAGCCCCGCCCCGGCCACCGCAACCATCCAGTTTTCTAGCTTTTCCGCGATGTTCCAGGCCCCCCTTCCGTGGCAGCAGCCTTGCTACCTCTCTATGCGGCGGGGCATCAGCGCCGCCACGCAACCCGTGCACGGAGGCTAGTGGAGGCCATGAGACGCTCGAAGCAGTTCGCTCCGGTCCTGCTCCTGCTGCTCGTCTGTCCCACGCTGGCATGGGCGCAGTCCGGCGCCGAGGCTCTCCGCAACGTCGGAGTCGTGACCACGCTCGCCGGCAACGCCACGGTGGCGCGGGCCGCATTGCCGGAGCCGCGGCCGCTCCGCTTCAAGGACGACGTCTTCCTTCGCGACCGCATCTCCACCGCCGAGCGCTCGATCGTCCGCGTGCTCCTCGGGGGCAAGGCCCTGGTCACCG
>DATJIR010000031.1:0-15913 GCA_035493135.1 Verrucomicrobiia bacterium | reverse complement strand
CGGCGTGGCCACCGAGAAGAGCGCGCTGGTCCGCGCGATCCCGCCCGACGGCACGGTGGTGCTCAACGCGGACGATCCGCGGGTGCTGGCGATGCGGGAGCAGAGCCGCGCGCGGGTCCTCTACTACGGCACGCGCCCGGGGACGGACGTCCACGCGGTGGGCCCGGCCGCCGATCCGGGCGACGGCCTGCGCTTCACGCTCGCGATCGGCACCGCGCAGCGCCCGGTGCGCCTCCACTTCGCGGGGCGCCACAACGTCACCAACGCCCTCGCGGCCGCCGGCGTGGGCCTGGCCCTCGGGCTGTCGCTCGAGCAGATCGCCCGGGGCCTCGAGTCGGCGCGGCCGGCCAAGGGCCGCTGCGTGTGGCGCACCGCGGGCCGCCTGCGCATCCTGGACGACACCTACAACGCCAACCCGGGCTCGGTGGCGGCCGCGCTCGAGACCCTGGCCGCGCCGTCGGACGTGCGCCGGCGCGTGGTGGTGCTGGGCGACATGCTCGAGCTGGGAGAGATCAGCGAGGCCGCCCACCGCGACATGGGGCGCGCGGTGGCCGCCTCCGGCGCGGCGGAGTTCCTCGGGATGGGCCGCTGGGCGCGGGTGGCGGTGGAGGCCGCGCGCCAGGCCGGGCTCGCCGAGAGCCATCACGTGACCACGTTCGAGGATGCGGTGGCGCTGCTGCTCAAGCGGCTCGCGCCCGGCGACGCGGTGCTCGTCAAGGGCTCCCGGGGCATGCGCATGGAGCGCGTGGTGGACGCGCTCGTGGCGCGCTTCGGAGGAGACGATGCCTGATGCTCTACGAGCTGCTGGTGCCGCTCGCCAAGTACCACACCGCCTTCAACGTGTTCCGGTACATCACCTTCCGGACCGCGATGGCGACGGTCACCGCGCTGGTGATCTCGTTCATCCTGGGCCCTTGGCTGATCACCCGGCTGCGGGAGATGCAGCACGGGGGATCGTCGGTCCGGGAGGACACCCCGGAGCGGCACCAGAAGACCAAGGCCGGCACGCCCACCATGGGGGGCATCGGCATCCTGGTGGCGATCCTGGTCTCGACGCTGCTGTGGGCCAACCTGCGCAACCGCTACATCTGGGTGCTGGTGCTGGCCACCGCGGGGCTCGGGCTGATCGGGCTCAAGGACGACTGGAAGAAGCTCAAGACCCGCAAGGGGATCTCGGCGCGCGAGAAGTTCGGGGCCCAGATCCTGCTGGTGGGCCTGCTGATGGCGTGGCTCTACGTCTGGCCGCCCGACGGCTTCACCACCAGCGTCGTGATCCCGTTCTTCAAGGGCTGGCTGCTCACCTTCGGCTGGCTCTGGATCCCGTTCGCGATCCTGGTGATCGTGGGGTCGTCCAACGCGGTGAACCTGACCGACGGGCTGGACGGGCTCGCGATCGGGCCGATCGTGACCGCGGGTGGGGCCTTCGCGGTGATCGCGTACCTCACCGGCAACTTCCGGGCCGCCGAGTACCTGCGCATTCTGAACGTCAAGGGCACCGGCGAGCTGACGATCTTCTGCGGGGCGCTGGTGGGGGCCGCGCTGGGCTTCCTGTGGTTCAACAGCTACCCGGCCCAGGTCTTCATGGGCGACGTGGGCTCGCTGTCGCTGGGCGGCTCGCTCGGCACCCTCGCGGTGCTCACCAAGTCGGAGCTGCTGCTGCCGCTGATCGGCGGCATCTACGTGGTGGAGGCGGCCTCGGTCATCATCCAGGTCGCCTCCTTCAAGCTGACCGGACGACGGGTCTTTCGCATGGCGCCGCTGCACCACCACTACGAGATCAAGGGATGGGCGGAGCCCAAGATCATCGTGCGGTTCTGGATCGTGTCCATCATGCTGGCGCTGCTGGCCCTCACCACTCTCAAGCTCCGCTAGGGTGATATGACATGGCGATTCTGGCGACACCGCGGCGCGGCGCCGCGTACCAGGTGGGGATCTTCGTGAGCGGGGACGGGACGCGCGGCGTGCCGTATCGCGAGTCGCTCGCGGGCAAGACGGTGGCGGTGGTGGGCCTCGCCAAGAGCGGAGTCGCGGCGGCCCGCCTGCTGCGCCGGCTCGGGGCCCGCGTGCTCGCCTCCGACTCGGGCGCGCTCGAGACCCTCACCGCGGAGGCGCGCGCGCTGGATCGCGAGGGCTACACGCTCTGGACCGGCGGCCATCCCGAGGACGCCTTCCGCGGCGCGGAGCTGGTGGTGGTGAGCCCGGGCGTGCCGCTCGAGCTGCCCGCGCTGGCCGCGGTGCGCGGGCGCGGGGTGCCGGTCATCGGCGAGCTCGAGCTCGCCTGGCGGGTGATGGAGGCCGACTGCATCGCGATCACCGGCACCAACGGCAAGACCACCACCACCGCCCTCACCGGCGAGCTGCTGCGCACCCAGGTGCGCCCGGTGATGGTGGGCGGCAACATCGGCACCCCGCTCGCCGAGCACGCGCTCGAGTTCCCGGGCGACGGGATTGTCGTAGCCGAAGTGTCGAGCTTTCAGCTCGACGCGGTCGACCGCTTCCGCCCGCGGGTGGCGGTGGTCCTGAACGTGACCCCGGACCACCTCGACCGCCACGGCACCTTCGAGCGGTACGTGGACGCCAAGGCGCGCATTTTCGCCAACCAGACCGCGACCGACTGCGCGGTGCTGAACGCGGACGATCCGGTCACCGCCGGGCTCGCGGGGCGGGCGCGCGGGCGGGTGATCTGGTTCAGCCGCGCGAGCACGCTGCCGCACGGGGTGTTCATCTACGACGGCTGGATCGTGGCCAAGCTCAACGGCACCACCGAGCGCATCTGCCCGGTGAGCGCGATCACCCTGCGGGGCCAGCACAACGTGGAGAACGTCCTCGCCGCCACCGCGTGCGCGCTGTGGACCGGGATGGCGCCCGCCGCGATCCGGCGCGGCATCGCCGCGTTCCGCGGGGTCGCCCACCGCATCGAGCGCGTGCACGACGATCGCGGGGTCGTCTACTACAACGACTCCAAAGGCACGAACGTCGACTCCACCATCAAGGCCCTCGAGAGCTTCACCGAGCCGGTCGTGCTGATCGCGGGCGGCAAGGGCAAGGGCCAGGACTTCGGCCCGCTCGCCGAGGCGGCCCGCGGCCGGGTGCGGCGGGCGATCCTCATCGGCCAGGACCGGGCCCAGATCCGGGCCGCGCTCGAGCCGGCCGGGGTGCCCACCGAGGACGCGGAGTCGATGGAGGACGCGGTCCGGCGGGCCCGCGACGCGGCGGGAGTGGGGGACGTGGTGCTGCTGTCCCCCGCCTGCGCGTCGTTCGACATGTTCCGCAACTACGAGCACCGCGGCGACGTCTTCAAGGCCGTGGTGCGGGCGCTGCTCGGCTGATGCCCCGCAAGCTCACGCCCGACCTGCCCCTCTTCGGAGTGGTGGTGACCCTCGTGTGCGTGGGCGTGGTGATGGTCTACTCGGCGAGCGCGATCGTGGCCGCCGACCGCTTTCACGACCCGTTCTTCTTCCTGAAGAAGCAGCTGTTCTGGGCGGTGCTGGGCCTGGGCTGCCTCTGGGGCGGCATGCTGCTCGACTACCGGAACCTGGAGCGGTTCGTGATCCCGCTCCTGGTCGTCTCCTTCGTGCTGCTCGTCCTGGTCCTGGTCCCACCGTTCGGCCAGTCGATCAACGGCACGCGGCGCTGGTTCCACGTGGGCCCCGTCTCGTTCCAGCCGGTGGAGCTGGCCAAGTTCGCGCTCGTGCTCTACCTCGCCTCCTTCCTCACCCGCCGGCAGGAGGTCCTCGCCCGCTTCACCGAGGGCCTGCTGCCGGTGCTGCTGGTGGCGGGGGGCATGGCCGCGCTCACGCTGCTCCAGCCCGACCTGGGCAACAGCCTGGCCCTGGTCATCCTGACCCTGGTCCTCGCCTACCTGGCCGGCGCGCGCGTGCAGCACATGGCGCTGATCGCGGGCGCGGCGCTGCCGGTGGTGATCGCGCTGATCGCGCTCAAGCCCTACCGGTGGCGGCGGATGGTCGCGTTCATGAACCCGTGGGACGACCCCCAGGGCAGCGGCTTCCAGATCATCCAGTCGTTCCTGGCCCTGGGCTCGGGCGGCTGGCTCGGGGTGGGGCTCGGCGACTCCAAGCAGAAGCTCTTCTACCTGCCCGAGCCCTACACCGACTTCATCTTCGCGATCATCGGCGAGGAGCTCGGTCTGCTCGGGGCCACCGTGATCGTGGCCCTCTTCGCCCTGCTCATCTGGCGCGGCCTGCGCATCGGCCTGCGGGCGCCCGACTCCTTCGGGGCCTTCCTGGGGCTAGGGCTCACCATCATGCTCGCCACCCAGACCATCGTGAACCTGGGCGTGGTGACCGGGGCGCTGCCCACCAAGGGGCTGCCGCTGCCGTTCATCTCCTTCGGGGGCTCCGCGCTGCTCATGACCATGTTCTCGGCGGGCGTGCTGCTCAACATCTCGCAGCACGGGAGAGCGGCCTAGTGTTCAAGAAGTACCAGCACATCCACTTCGTGGGCATCGGCGGCGTCGGCATGAGCGGCATCGCCGAGGTCCTGCTCACGCTCGGCTACCGGGTCACCGGCTCCGACGCCCGGCGCGGCGAGGCGGTGGAGCGGCTCGAGCGGCTGGGGGCGAAGGTCTACCTGGGCCACGCCGCGACGCACGTGGAGGGGGCGCACGTGGTCGTCTACTCCTCCGCGGTGGCGCGCGACAACGTGGAAGTGGCGGCCGCGCGTCAGCGCGGCATCCCGGCCATCGCGCGGGCCGAGATGCTCGCCGAGCTGATGCGGCTCAAGTACGGCATCGCGATCGCGGGCACCCACGGCAAGACCACCACCACCTCGATGGTGGCCGCGGTGCTGGGCGCGGGCGGCTTCGACCCCACCGTGGTGGTGGGCGGCCGCGTGCACGGGCTCGGCACCAACGCCCGCCTCGGCCAGGGCGAGTTCCTGGTCGCGGAGGCCGACGAGTCCGACGGCTCGTTCCTCAAGCTCACTCCCACCATCGCGGTGGTGACCACCGTCGACGCCGAGCACCTCGACCACTACCCGGACCTCGACGCGATCGTGACCGCCTTCCTCGCCTTCGTGAACAAGGTGCCGTTCTACGGCTGCGCGGTGGTCTGCCTCGACGACCCCAACCTCCAGCGCATGATCCCGAGGATGGACAAGCGGGTGGTGACCTACGGCCTGGAGGCGGGGGCCGACGTCACCGCGCGCCGGCTCCAGTTCACCGAGATGCGCTCGACGTGCGAGGTCGTGCATCGCGCGGTCCCGCTCGGGAGCATGACGCTGCAGATCCCGGGCCGCCACAACGTGCTCAACGCGCTGGCCGCCACCGCGGTCGCGCTCGACCTCGAGATCCCGTTCGAGAAGATCCAGTCCGCCCTGGCCGGCTTCGCGGGCGTGCAGCGCCGCTTCCAGGTCCGCGGCACCGCCCGCGGCGTGCTCGTCGTCGACGACTACGGCCATCACCCCGCCGAGATCCGCGCCACCCTCGCCGCCGCCAAGGCGGGGTTCGACCGCCGCGTGATCACGGTGTTCCAGCCGCATCGCTACTCGCGCACCCAGCACCTGCGGGACGACTTCCTGACCGCGTTCTACCAGTCCGACGTCCTCATCGTCATGGACATCTACGCCGCCGGCGAGGCGCCGATTCCCGGCGTGCACGCCCGCGACCTGGCCGACGGCATCGCGGCCCACGGGCACCGCGAGGTGCTCTACCTGGGCAGCGACCGGGCGGCCATCATCGACTACCTGTGCGAATCCACCAGAGCGGGTGATCTCGTGCTCACTCTCGGGGCCGGCGACGTGGGCCAGCTGGGCGGGGAACTGCTCCAGCGGCTCGGCGACGAACCCGGGACATCGTCGAAAGGGAGACCATAATGCTGGGAGAGATCCGCGGCGAGGTCCGGTTCAAGGAGCCGCTCAGCTTCCACACCTCCTTGCGCATCGGAGGTCCCGCGGACATCTTCATCGTCCCGCAGGACGTGGAAGACATCCGCTGCGCGCTGTCGTTCGCCGAGCGGGAGCAGCTCTCGATCGACGTCATCGGCGGCGGCAACAACCTGCTGGTGAGCGACCGCGGCGTCCGCGGGGTCGTGCTCAAGCTCGAGGGCTGCCTCGGCCGCGCCGAGTTCAACGGCGAGGAGGCGGTGGCCGGGGCGGGGGTGAGCCTGTCGGCCCTGATCCGGGAGGCGGCCGCGCTCAACCTGGGCGGCATCGAGTGCCTGGTCGGGGTGCCGGCCACCGTCGGCGGGGCGGTGGCGATGAACGCGGGCACCCCGGACGGGGGCATCGCGGACTTTATCTCCGCGGTCTACTTCCTCCACCCCGACGGCACCCTCGGCGAGTTCAAGCCGGGCGCGGGCTCGTTCAGCTACCGGATGTTCGCCGCGCCGCCGGGCTCGGTGCTCATCGGGGCCCGTCTGCAACTGCACCGGCGGCCCTTCGCCGAGATCCAGAAGGACATCAAGCAGCGCCTCAAGCAGAAGAAGGCGACCCAGCCCCTCGCGCTGGCCTCCGCGGGGTGGGTGTGGAAGAACCCGCAGGGCGAGACCGCGTCGCGCCTGATCGAGAAGGTCGGCCTCAAGGGCAAGCGCCTGAACGGGGCCGAGATCTCGGCCAAGCACGCCAACTTCATCGTCCACCGCGGGGGCGCGGCCGCGACCGACATCAAGGCCCTCATGCAGCTCACCCTCGATCGGGTGCGCAACCACTTCGGCATCACGCTCGAGCCCGAGATGAAGACCATGGGAGAGATTTGAGAACCCACAGCTCCGTCCTCTCCCCGCGGGCGGGCCGCGGCCGGCTCGCCGACCTGGCCGAGCGCGGCCCCGCGATGGAGCGGCAGCGTGTCTCCCGCGCGCGCCTCGCCCGGCGGGTCACTCGCCGGGTGCGCTGGGTCACCTCGCGGGCGGTGCCCATCGGGATCGCGCTGGCGGTGCTCGGCGCGGGCGCGCTCGGGGCGCTGTGGGCACTCACCTCGCCGCGCTTCACCGTCACCGAGGTGGCGGTCACCGGGGCGAGCCGGCTGCGCCCCGAGGACGTGGTCGCCGCCTCCGGCATCGGCCCCGGCACCAACCTGTTCCGCCTGGACCGCGCCGCGGTGGTGGCGCGCCTCGAGGCCCTGCCGCTCATCCGGCGCGCCGACATGGTGCGACGCTTTCCGAACCAGGTGACGCTCGCGGTGGAGGAGCGGCGACCCTTCACGCTGGCCCACGCGGGCCGGCTGCACTGGATCGACGAGCAGGGCGTGAACCTGGGGGCCGAGACGCGGGCGGTGGCGCCCAAGGCCCCGGTCATCACCGGGCTCGGCCCGGCCGATCTGTCCTCGGCCGACGGGGGGCCCTCGCCGCGGGTGGCGGCGGGGATCTCGCTGCTTCGGGTGCTGCTGCGGTCGGAGACCACGCTCCTCCAGCAGATCTCCGAGATCGACGTGAGCCACCCGGACGGACCCGTGCTCTACACGGTGGACGGCATCGAGGTCCGGCTGGGGGCCGACGACTGGGAAGGGCGGCTGGGCCGGCTGCAGGGCGTGCTCGCCCAGGTACGGTCGGGCGGCGAGACGGTCGGCGCGATCGACCTGCGATTCCGCGATCAGGTGGTCCTCAAGACCGTGACGAGGTGAGGAGGGCAATGGCCAGATCCCGAGTGCGGCAGGTCATCGCCGGGCTGGACGTGGGCACGACCAAGATCTGCTGCGTCATCGCCGACTGGTCGCCGGTCGGCAACTTGGACATCGTGGGGGTGGGGACGAGCCCGTCGCGCGGCCTGCGCAAGGGCGTGGTGGTCAACATCGACTCGACGGTGGAGTCGATCAAGCACGCGGTGGCCGAGGCCGAGGAGATGGCGGGAGTCGAGATCCCCTCGGTGATCGCGGGGGTCGCGGGCGGCCACATCCGCGGCATCAACAGCCGCGGGGTGGTGGCGGTCTCGGGCAAGCACCGCGAGGTGAGCCAGGCCGACATCGACCGGGCGCTCGACGCGGCGCGGGCGGTCAACCTGCCCCAGGACCGCGAGATCATCCACGTGCTGCCCCAGACCTTCCTGGTCGACGACCAGGACGGGGTGAAGGAGCCGCTCGGGATGTCGGGGGTGCGCCTCGAGGTCGAGGTGCACCTCGTCACCGGCGCGACGACCTCGGTGCGCAACGTGGTCCGGAGCGTGAACCGGGCCGGGCTGCAGGTGCAGGACCTGGTGCTGGAGCCGCTCGCCTCCGCGGAGGCGGTCATCTCCGCCGAGGAGAAGGAGCTCGGCATCCTCCTCATCGATCTCGGCGGCGGCACCACCGACGTGGCCCTCTTCCGCGACGGCGCGGTGTGGCACACCAGCAGCCTGCCGCTCGGGGGCGACCACATCTCCAACGACATCGCGGTGGGGCTGCGCACGCCGACCGCCGACGCGGAAGAGCTGAAGAAGCGTCACGGCTGCGCGCTCACCGCACTGGTCCGCGAGGACGAGGTGGTGGACGTGCCGAGCGTGGGCGGACGGAAGGCGCGGCAGCTGTCGCGACAGATCCTGTCCGAGATCATCCAGCCGCGCGTCGAGGAGATCTTCACTCTGGTCGCGCGCGACCTGGTGCGGGCCGGGCTCAACGACGTGGCCGCGGGCGGGGTGGTGGTGACCGGCGGCAGCTCGATCATGCACGGGGTGCCCGAGCTGGCCGAGCAGGTCTTCGACATGCCGGTGCGCCGGGGAGTGCCCGCGGGGCTCTCCGGCCTGGCCGACGTGGTGCAGAGCCCCATCCACGCCACCGCGGTGGGGCTGGCCCTCTACGGGGCGCGCGGTCACGGCGCCGGCGGGGGGGCGACCGAGATGGAGGACCGCACGCTGGTCGGGCGCACCGGCCGGCGGCTGCGGGACTGGTTTGCGGAGCTCTTCTAAGAAGCGCGGCGGGGGCAAGCCCCCGCGCGCCGCCGGACAGGCGGAGCTGTTCACCACCATGCCGCCCGTCCGGGCGCGGCATCCAGAAGGACGATCTCCGGGGGACCGATCCCCGCGGGGGGAAGCCAAGGAGGAGTCGATGGAGCACACTCAGGGGCGGCGGCCGGTGTTCGAGCTGGAAGAGGAGCGCGAGGCGGCGAAGATCAAGGTGATCGGCCTCGGCGGGGGCGGCTCCAACGCCGTCAACCGCATGATGGCGGCCTCGTTCACCGGCGTCGACTTCATCGTGGGGAACACCGACTTACAGGCCCTCCGCTCGTCGCCCGCGCCGGTGAAGCTGCAGCTGGGCGCCCGGCTGACCGGCGGGCTCGGCGCCGGGTCGAATCCCGAGGTCGGCAAGAACGCGGCCATCGAAGACCGCGACGAGATCAAGCAGGTGCTCGAGGGCGCGGACATGGTGTTCGTGACCGCGGGCCTGGGCGGCGGCACCGGCACCGGCTCCGCCCCGATCGTGGCCTCGGTGGCCAAGGAGCTCGGCATCCTCACGGTGGCGGTGGTCACCAAGCCGTTCGCCTTCGAGGGCCGCAAGCGCGCGTTGCAGGCCGAGGCGGGCATGGCCGAGCTGCGCGCGGTGGTCGACACCCTGATCGCGATCCCCAACCAGCGGCTGCTCGCGGTGGTCGACCGCGGCACCCCGCTGCTGGAGGCCTTCAAGGTCGCGGACACGGTGCTGCTGCAGGCGGTCCAGGGCATCTCGGACCTGATCCTGGTCCCGGGGCTGATCAACCTCGACTTCGCCGACGTGCGCACGATCATGTCCGGCATGGGCATGGCGCTGATGGGCACCGGCACCGGCAAGGGCGAGCACCGCGCGCTCGACGCGGCCCAGAAGGCGGTGGCGAGCCCGCTGCTGGACGAGACCTCGATCGAGGGGGCCCGCGGTATCCTCATCAACTTCACGGGCGGCCCCGACCTGTCGATCCACGAAGTGGAAGAGGCGGCGCGTATCGTGCAGGAGGCCGCGCACGAGGAGGCCAACATCATCTTCGGCGCGGTGCTCGACGACAGCTTGACCGACGAGGTGCGGATCACGGTCATCGCCACCGGCTTCACCGAGCGCAAGGAGGCGTCGCTGCCCGGCCCCAAGGTCGTGCCGATTCCCTCCGGCCCGCGGAACCCGCAGCCTTCCAAGGACTGGCGGCGGCGCATCGCCGACCTGCGCGCGGAAGGGGAGGAGCCGGCCGAGGAGGACCTGGACGTCCCGGCCTTCCTGCGGCGGCAGGCCGACTAGAAGTTCGACGACGGTCTCACCAACCTTTCCCCCTCACCCTGCCTTCTCCCCCTCGACGGGGGAGAGGGAGGGGCGGGGAGGGAGGCGATGTAGTCGAGGTACGGGCCGAGCTTGAACTTCTTCGCGGTGTTCTCGGAGGACATGTAACGCACCGAGCCGTAGACGGGTCGCTCGGGGGCCCAGGGTCGGTCGAAGAGGCCGAAGCACCAGAGGATGCCGGTGTAGGAGTTCGGGTCGCGTCCGTCGAGCGCGTACTTGTTGTTCAGGTGCTCGAGGGTCGCGTAGGCCTCCTCGGGCGTGCGGGACCACTCCAGCACCTTCTTGCCCCAGAGCATCCGCATGTAGTTGTGGATGGTGCCGGTCGCCACCAGCTCGCGCTGGGCCGCGTTCCAGAGCGGATCGTGGGTGCGGCCGGCCTCCCACTCCTCCCGAGAGTAGGTGAAGGCCCGGCGGTCGCCCGCGTGCGCGCCGAGCGTCGTCCGCGCCCAGGTCGGCAGCGCGCGCTCGAGGCTCGCGGTATCGCGTCGGCGCGTCCAGTGCCAGTGCAGCCCGAGGTCGCGCCACGTGATGGCCTCGTCGAGGAAGGCGTTGACGTCGGCGTCGCGGCAGAAGAAACCCTCGCGCCGGCCCACCGCGTGCGCGTCGAGCACCGCGGGGCTCCAGTCGCCCGTGCTCGCCAGGACGCCCTCCACCACCTCCCCGATGGCGATGTGGCCGAAGTGGAGATACGGGCCGAGCCCGCTCTGGTGGCCGGCGCCCGGCGGGGCGGGAAGCGACCGTCGCTCCGCGGTGCCGCGCAGCCGGTGGGCGACGAACTCGGCGAGGCGCCGGCGCGCGGCCGGCTCACCGCCCGGCATCGACGCGACCGGCGGCACGCTCCGGTCGACCGGGAGCTGGGCGAGCAGGCCGTCGAGGTCGCGCAGGTCCGCCGGCTCGAAGGGCGGCGCCGGCGCCTTCGCGCCGGGCGGGACGTGCGGCCGCGCCGCGGCGCGGTGCTCCCACGCCTCGCCGAACGCGCGGTGCAGACGCGGGCGTAGGTGCGCAGCCGCCGACACCGTCGGGCCGAGGCGGCTCACCGGGACGATGCTGTTGCCGTCGACCGCGACCACGGCGACCTGTACACGCGCCGCGAGAGCGGCGGTCTGGTCCGGCACGATGAAGCCGGGGAAGTCGTCGGTGACCACCAGCGCAGCGCGCGCGGCCAGCCTCGCGAGGAGCCCACGGCCGTGTCTGGACTCGCGCTCGACGTAGGGCCAATAGGCGAGCCCGAGCCGCTCCGCGGCGGCCGCGTTGGCCTGCATGCCCTCGAGCACGAAGCGGTGCAGTCGTACGCTCGCCCACGGGTAGTCCAGGCGGAGGCCCTCGTAGACCGCGAGGGGCTTGCCGAGCCGCCGGGCCTCCCGGAGCGCGTGATCGAGGGCGTGGCTGCGGTGCAGGCGCCGCGCCATCTGCATCCAGTAGAGGACGTAGTCGCCGCCGGGAGCGGGCGACCGGTCGTTCGCCGCGCGGACGCGCGCGTCGTTGTAGGCGCCGGTATCGCTCACCGGGCCAGCATACCCCCGGCCGTGAGAGAATATCCGGGTGACCTCCCGCGCCCCGCGCGAGCACGCCGATCTTCCGCTCTTCGTCACCTCCCGGCTCCTCGAGCAGCACGGGCTGCCGCACCTGTTCACCACGCGACACTTCCCGGGTGTCGCGCGTCCCACCGAGTCTCGGCCCCCGCTGGGCCCCGGGGCGCGCCAGCTCCTGGCCGCCCGCGGCCTGGCCGGCGAGCCCGCCTTCGCGCGGCAGGTGCACGGCGCCGACGTGATCCGGGTGGAGCGCGGCGGCTTCGCCGGGCACGCGGACGCGCTGGCCACCAGCCGGGCCGGGGTTCCCCTCTGCGTCTCGACCGCGGACTGCCTGCCCATCGTGCTCTACGATCCGAGGGCCCGCCGCCTCGCCGCGGTGCACGCGGGCTGGCGGGGGACGGTGCAGTCGGTCGCCCGCGCGGCCGTCACGGCCCTGGTCCAGGCCGGCAGCGCGCCGGGCGACCTGGTCGTCGCCATCGGCCCCTCGATCGGACCCTGCTGCTACGAGGTGGACGCCCCCGTGCTCGAGCGTCTGGAGGCCGCGTTCCCGGGCGGGTGGGAGCCGTGGGTCACGGCGAAGGGCCCGGGCAAGTGGATGCTCGACCTCTGGCGGGCCAACCGGGACCAGCTCGCGGCGGCCGGGGTCCGGCCGGAACGCATTGATCTGCTGGGGCTCTGCACCGGCTGCCGGCCCGATCTGCTCTTCTCCTACCGGCGCGAGCGCGGGGCCGGCCGGCTCGTCGCGGTGGCGGAGCTGCCGGCGGCCCCTGACGGCCCCGACCGGGCGTGCTAGAATCGCCCCCACTCATGCTGGATTTGCGCGCCAACCTCGGGCGGGTCCAGGAGGCCGTCGCGCGGGCGTGCGCGCGGGCCGGTCGCTCTCCCGACCACGTACTGCTCATCGCGGTCTCCAAGACCATGGATGTCGAGCGGGTGCGGCTGGCGATCGCCGCGGGCGTCGCCGCGCTCGGGGAGAATCGCGTCCAGGAGGCGAAGGAGAAGATCGAGGCGCTCGGGCGTGCGGTGCCCTGGCACCTGATCGGATCGCTCCAGACCAACAAGGCGAAGGACGCCGCCCGTCTCTTCGACTGGATCCACTCGGTGGATCGGCTCGAGCTGGCGCAGGAGCTGTCGCGGCGCGCGCACGGTGGCGAGCGGACGCTCGACGTGCTGCTGCAGGTGAACCTGGGGGACGAGCCGCAGAAGGGCGGCGTCGCTCCCGCCGAGCTGAAGCGGCTGCACGACATGGTGGTCGGGCTGCCGGGCCTGAAGGTGCGCGGGCTGATGGCGATCCCGCCGGCCACCGAGCGGCCGGAGCAGGCCCGCCCGTACTTCCGGCGGCTGCGCGAGCTGCGCGACGAGCTGGGCCTCGAGCACTGCTCGATGGGCATGAGCGCGGATTTCGAGGTGGCGATCGAGGAAGGCGCGACCATGGTGCGGGTCGGCACCGCGATCTTCGGCGCGCGGGCCCCGCACGGGGCTTCCGCCCACGAGGGCGGCGGACAGGAGCGGACGCGGTGAGCATCAAGGACAAGAGGGTCGGGTTCCTGGGGGCGGGGAACATGGGCGAGGCCATCATCAAGGGCCTGCTCGAGACCGGCCTCGTGCCCGCGTCCTCGCTCGCGGCCACCGACGTGCGGGCCGACCGCCTGCAGCAGCTCGCCGATCGGTACGGCATCCGCGCGGCCGCCTCGAACCGGGACCTGGTCGCCCAGTCCGCCGTGATCATCCTGGCCGTGAAGCCGCAGATCATGGGCGCGGTGCTGCGGGAGGTCGCGGGCGCGGTGGATCGCGGCCGGCTCCTGATCTCGGTGGCGGCCGGGGTGCCGGTGGCCGCGCTGCGCGAGCATCTCGGCAAGCCCGCGCGGCTGATCCGGGTGATGCCGAACACGCCGGCGCTGGTGCTCGAGGGCGTGACCGCGATCGCGCGGGCCGAGGGCCTCGAGGCCGGCGATCTGGAGCTGGCGCAGGAGCTGTTCGGGGCGGTGGGACGCGCGGTGGTGCTGGACGAGGACGCCCTCGACGCGGTCACCGGGCTCTCCGGCTCGGGCCCCGCCTACGTGGCCATCGTCATCGAGTCGCTGGCCGACGGCGGCGTGAAGATGGGGCTCGACCGCGCCACCGCGATGATCCTGGCCGCGCAGACCGTCCTCGGCTCGGCGCGCCTGATACTCGAGACCGGGATGCACCCGGCGCAGCTCAAGGACATGGTGTCCTCGCCGGGCGGGACCACCATCGCCGGCATCGCGGCGCTGGAAGAGGGCGGGGTGCGGCGGACCTTCATCGGCGCGGTCGAGCGGGCGACGCTGCGCTCGCGCGAGCTGGGAGGCAAGCGCTAGTGCCGGAGCTCATCGGTTTCCTCGGCTGGCTGCTGGGTCTCTACTCGTGGGTGATCATCGCGGCGGCCCTCATCACCTGGGTCAGTCCCGATCCCCGAAATCCCATCGTGATGTTCCTGCGGCAGGTCACCGAGCCGGTGCTGGCGCCGGTGCGCCGCTTCCTGCCGCCGTGGAAGACCGGGGGGCTCGACTTCTCCCCGCTGATCGTCATCCTGGCCATCCAGTTCGTGGAGCGGGTGATCCTACCCGGCCTGCTCCGAGCGATGTACTGAGGAGAGTCCCGTGCGCATCACGCCCATGGATATCCGTCAGCAGCAGTTCACCGTCCGGATGTTCCGCGGCTTCGACGTCCAGGAGGTGGACACCTTCCTCGAGGACCTCGCCGCCGACTACGAGGCGCTCCTCAAGGAGAACACGCTCCTGAAGGAGCACCTCCAGGCGGCCGAGGAGCGCACCCGCGGGCTCGAGCAGCGGGAGCGAATGCTGCAGGAGACCCTGGTCACCACCCAGCGCATGGTCGAGGAGATGAAGGACAATGCCCGGCGCGAGGCCCAGCTCCTGATCAAGGAAGCCGAGATGCAGGGTGAGAAGACCATCGAGGCCGCCCGCACCGCCGAGGGCGCCATCCAGGCCCAGATCAGCCAGCTCAAGCGGACGCGGCGGCAGCTCGCCGAGTCCCTGCGGGCCACCGTCGACATGTATCAGCGGCTGCTGGACCAGGATCTCGAGGCGGATGCCAGCCAGGGCGACGGCGGCTAGCTCCGAGCTGCTGCACGTCCGGGTGAAACCCGCGGCCCGGCGCGACGAGATCCTGGGCTGGCTGGGGGACGTCCTGCGGGTCCGGGTGACCGCGCCTCCCGCCGACGGCGAGGCCAATCACGCGGTCACCGCCCTGCTGGCCGACGCGCTCGGCATCGCCCCGTCGCGGATCGCGCTGGTGCGGGGCGCGGCCTCCCGCGACAAGCTCTTCCGCGTCGAGCGCCTCTCGCCGTCCGACGTCCGCTCCCGCCTCGGGATGGCGCGATGATCACCCCGGTTCGCTGGCAGGACGGCCGGCTGATCCTGATCGACCAGACCCGGCTCCCCACCGAGGAGATGGAGCGCGCCTGCGGGAGCTGGCCCGAGGTCGCCCTCGCCATCCGCAGCCTGGTGGTCCGCGGCGCGCCCGCGATCGGGGTGGCCGCCGCGTTCGGCGTCGTGCTCGCCGCGCGGGCCAGCCGGGCGGCCGATCGCTCCGCGCTCCTCGCGGACCTCGAGGACGCGATCAAGGGTCTGGCCGCGACGCGCCCCACCGCGGTCAATCTGTTCTGGGCGCTCGACCGGATGCGGCGCGCCGCCCTGGCGAGCCCGGATCTGCCGGTGGCCGCGCTCGGGGACCGGCTGCTCGCCGAGGCCCAGGCCATCCTGGCCGAGGACCTCGCGGCCAACCGCGCGATGGGCGCTCACGGCGCCGCGCTCGTGCCCGAGGGCGCGCGCCTGCTCACCCACTGCAACGCGGGCGCGCTGGCCACCGCGGGCTACGGCACCGCGGTCGGCGTCATCCGGGCCGCCCACGAGCGCGGCCGCCTCGCGCTGGTATGGGTCGACGAGACGCGGCCGGTCATGCAGGGCTCGCGACTGACCGCGTGGGAGCTGGCCAAGGAGGGCATTCCCCACCGGCTCATCTCCGACGTCGCGGCCGGCTTCGTGATGCAGCGCGGGGAGGTGGACCTGGTCGTGACCGGCGCGGACCGCATCGCGGCCAACGGCGACACCGCCAACAAGATCGGCACCTACGGCGTCGCCCTGCTCGCCCGCGCCCACGACATCCCCTTTTACGTCGCCGCCCCGTCCAGTACCTTTGACCTGAGCCTGCCCAGCGGCGACTCCATCCCCATCGA
>DATJIR010000030.1:0-5564 GCA_035493135.1 Verrucomicrobiia bacterium | reverse complement strand
TTACGTCTAGGGCGAGCCGACCCCGACTGACTTCGCTTCTTGGCTTCCTCGCACGCCACATGGACGCTGGTCAATCCACGTCGATAGCGCGGCAGTCCTGGCAAGATCGACTTCTTACACAGCGAACAAATCTGGTTGGGTCGGGGCGTGTCATCTTCTACTTTCAGCGGTCTCCCCCTCATGGTGCTGAATCGCGCGGGAACATTACGCACACCACAGCGCTTCGCTCGTCGCAGCATACCTACGGCTTGTCTTTGGAGCCGGCGCTCGATGCAGACGGTTCACACGGATAACCTGCCTTGTCCAAGCCCCCCTCTCGAGGGCAGGGGATGTTTCGTCCCGGTACCGACGGGTGAACGGACTTGGCTGTCTCTGAGTCTCCGGGGCTGGCCCCTCGCAGGTCTTGCTCTGAAGCAGGCCGCTTGCAGGCGGACATGCCGACGAGGCACAGGCCCGTCAGCGCAATAGCGATCCATTCCCGCAGCACTGAGCTTACCCCCGTAGCGTCTACTGGAGCAAAGGACGTGCCGCTCGGCCGTCCGCAGCATTCGCACCTCCAACCAGCAATAGCGGTATCGCTCTGAAGAGGGTGGCCAGAGTTGCCGAGTATGAGCGACCGAGAGGGTAGCTCTGCCGGCCGGGAAGCTATGGTATTTCTTCCGGCCCATGCCGGACGTGCTGAACGCGTTGCTGGCCTTCGTCGCTGAGCCAGCTGCGAGCTCTTGCTGATGGCTCGCCAGCAGGGCTGGTAGCTCCGTAGTCCTTCTCTCAAGCGTCGCGTTCGTTGTAGGGCGAAAGCACGGGGCCCAGGATGCCGCTGGGGCGTAATGCCAACGAGCGAGTCCCGCGCCGCGAACATACGTTCGGTAAGCTAACTACCGGTCACTGCAGTACAACGGGACTGGAGCGAACCCAAATTACGTACAGTTACGAATAGACGGGCGAGGTCTGCTCCATGCATCGTCGCCCAGTGGTGACCGAGGCGTCCCGGCGGGATCTCGGTGGCTGATCCGGCGGCTCCTCCGACCATCCTCATCGTCGAGGATCAGGAGGACGTGCGGGACCTCACCCGCGACGTCCTCGAGATGCACGGCTACGCGGTGCTGGAGGCGCTGGACGCCGCCGACGCGCTGCGGCTCGGCGAGACGCATTCCGGCCCGCTCGATCTGCTGATCACCGACGTGATCATGCCGCACATGAGCGGCCCAGAGCTGGCGCGCCAGCTACGGCTGCGCCGCCCCGAGCTGCGCGTGCTCTGCATGTCGGGCTATCCGGAGAGCGCGCACCGCCAGGCGGCCGACGGAGAGCCGTGGACGGCCTGGCTGCAGAAGCCGTTCAGCCCCGACGGCCTCATCGCGAAGGTCCGCGAGTGCCTCGCGGGCTGACGTCTCGCGCGATCGGCCGGGATCGCGCGTCCGCGCCCGTTCACCAGCTGAGGGTGCCGGTCCCGAAGTAGCCGACGAACTGCCAGAGCAGCCCCCCGATCCAGCCGATCAGGCCGAGGACGATCAGGGCGCGGAACGCGCCGGGCGGCGAGGTCCCGTGCCGCCACTCGCCCGCGCAGGAGTACCACACCGCGGCCAGCAGCAGGGCGCCCACGCCGGCCAGGGTCAGGACCCAGCCGGCCATCACGCCGATGGTGAACTGCGGGTCGAAGAAGATCGGGGGATGGTACATGGTCGCTCCTGTGGTCAGCGTGGCTGCATGCGGATGGCCCCGTCGAGCCGGATGGTCTCGCCGTTGAGCATCGCGTTCTCGAAGATGTGAGCGGCGAGGGCCGCGTACTCGGACGGGCGGCCGAGCCGGGGCGGGAAGGGCACCTGCTTGCCGAGGGACGCCCGCGCGACGTCGGGCAGGCCGGCCAGCATCGGCGTCTCGAAGATGCCGGGCGCGATGGTGCAGACGCGGATGCCGAGCTCGGCGAGATCGCGCGCGATCGGCAGGGTCATCCCCACCACGCCACCCTTGGACGCCGAGTAGGCGGCCTGGCCGATCTGTCCGTCGAAGGCGGCGACCGACGCGGTGTTGATCACGACCCCGCGCTCGCCCTCGCCGTTGGGCGTGTTCTTGGCCATCTGGGCCGCGGCGAGCCGGATGCAGTTGAAGGTGCCGATCAGGTTGATCTGGATGGTGCGGGAGAAGGCGGCCAGGTCGGCCGGGCCGCGCTTGCCGAACGTCTTCTCGGCGGTGCCGATGCCCGCGCAGTTGACCAGGCCCTGCACGCCCCCGAAGCGCGCCACCGCCGCCTCCAGGGCCGCGGCGACCTCGTCCGGGCTCGTCACGTCCGCGGGCGCGAAGAGGGCCCGGTCGCCGAGGCCCGCCGCCACGTCCTTCCCGGCCGACCGCGCGAGGTCCACCAGCACCACGGAGCCGCCCGCCGCGTGAAGCCGCTCCGCGGTGGCCCGGCCGAGGCCGGAGGCGCCACCCGTGATCACCGTCGTCGAGCCCGCGATCTGCATTGCCGTCCTCCTGGGAGGGGAGTGTCGCCGACGGTGTAGTATAACCGAGCCGCCATGACGCTCCCCCTCTGGATCCGGACCGCCGACGAGCTCGCCGCGCTGGCCGCGGAGCTCGCGGGCACCCCGGCCCTGGCGATCGACACCGAGGCCGACAGCCTGCACCACTACCCGGGCAAGCTCTGCCTCGTCCAGGTGGCCGACGCCCAGGGGCGGGGCCACCTGGTCGACCCCCTGGTCCTCCGCGACCTCTCTCCGCTGGGCGCGGCGCTGGCCGATCCGAGCACGGTCAAGGTCCTGCACGCGGCCGACAACGACCTGGCCTATCTCAAGCGCCTCTATGGTGTCACGGTTTCCTCGCTGTTCGACACCGCGGTGGCCGCGCGCTTCCTGGGGGCGACCTCGCTCGGCCTAGAGGGGCTGCTGACCCAGTACCTCGGCGTGACCGCGGTGAAGTCGCGCCAGAAGGACGACTGGTCACGGCGCCCGCTCAGCGCCCCGCAGGAGGCCTACGCGCTCGACGACGTGCTGCACCTCATCCCGCTCCGGCAGCGCCTGCTCGAGGAGCTGCGCGCGATGGGCCGAGAGCAGTGGGTGGAGGAGGAGTGCGCCGCGCTGGCCGCCCTAGCGGTGCCCGACAAGCCGGCGGATCCCGACGCCTACATGAAGCTCAAGGGCGCGCGCGAGCTCGACGCGCGCGGGCTCGCGGTCCTGCGCGAGCTCCACGCCGCCCGCGAGGCCATGGCGCTCCGGCTCGATCGCCCGCCGTTCATGATCGTGGGCAACGAGAGCCTGGTGGCCCTGGCCAAGCGCCTGCCCACCGACAACGAGGCCATCCTGTCGGTCCCCGGCTGCACCCAGCCGGTGCTGCGGCGGATGGGGCCGGCCATCCGGGAGGCGGTGGCGCAGGGGCTCGCGCTACCCGAGGGGGACCTGCCGGTCTACCGCCCGATGCCGCGTCCCCATCTGCCGGCGGCGGTGCGCCGCCGGGCCGAGGCCCTCCGGGCGTGGCGAACGAAGGCGTCGAAGGACATCGGCCTCGAGCCCGGCGTGCTGTTTCCGCAGCGGCTCATCGACCGCCTGGCCGCGGCCCCGCCCTCCGATCTGGCCGCGCTGCGCCAGGTCGAGGGTGTGCACGGCTGGCGTGTCGGCCTGCTCGGCCCCGCGGTGCTCGAGGTGCTCGCCGCCGCCTGACCCGCCGCGCGGCTCGCGGCTTGCCGTGGCCGGGCGATGGTGGTACCCCTGAGCCTACGCCGTCTGACCGGATCGGTTCGGCAAAGGAGGGTCCCCATGGCCTCCCACTCCCGGTACTTCCGCGAAGGCGTCATCGCCGGCCTCATCGGGGCCGCCCTGGTCGCCGTGTGGTTCCTCATCTACGACGCCGCCCGCGGGCGGCCGTTCCGCACTCCGGCGCTGCTTGGCGCCGCCACCTTCGAGGGCGTCACGAATCCCTCCACGGTTCCCACTGCGGCGCACCTGGTGCTGCCATACACCGTGCTGCACGGTGTGGTCTTCGCCATGATCGGGGTGCTGATCGCCTACCTGATCGTCTCGGCCCAGCGCGAGCCGAGCCGCGTGATGACGCTGTTCATCGCGCTCATGTGCTTCGAGATCGCGTTCCTCGCGGTGGTGACCTGGCTCGCGCACCCGGTGCTCGACGAGCTCGCGTGGTGGGCCATCCTCGTCGCCAACGCGCTCGCCGCCGCCGGGATGCTGCTCTACCTGCTGATCGGCCAGCGCGCGGTCGGCCGCGCGCTGCTGGGCCCGCTCTGGACGCGCACGGTGCGCGAGGGCATCTGGGCCGGCCTGCTGGGCGCGGCCACCGTCGCGATCTGGTTCCTGGCCTACGACGCGGTGACGGGCGTGCCGCTGCGCACCCCGGCGCTCCTGGGGGCGGCGCTCTTCCACGGGCTCCGCGATCCGGGCGCCGTGGTCGTCACCGGCCCGCTCGTCCTGCAGTACACGATCGTCCACGGCGCCGCGTTCGTGGCCTTCGGGCTCTTGACCGCGGGACTGCTCACGCTGGCCGATCGCGACCCGCGGCTGCTCTTCGGGTTCTTCATGCTCTTCTGCTGCTTCGAGGTCTTCTTCGCCGCGCTGGTGGCAATCCTCGCCGAGTGGCTCCTCGAGGCGGTGCCGTGGTGGACCATCCTCGCCGGCAACCTGCTGGCCGCGACGGTCATGCTGGGGTTCTTCTTCCGCGAGCATCGGGTGACCTGGCTCGAGTTCCTCCACGCGCGGCGGTAGGGCGCGGGGCGCTCGCGGAGCCTGAGGCCGCGCGCGCGAGTCGGCCGGGCCCTGTCGTCGGGGGTGCCCGGCCGCCTCGACCTCCGCCATCCGCTCGGCCCACCCGTGGCTCTGCGAGCCGGGGGGGCCGAGGGGGGCCCACTCCGGCCGAGTCGGCCACCCCACCGCCCTCGCACACCTCCGAGCTCGTCCTCAGCTCGTTCCCGGGCGCCCGGCCAGGCTTTTCTCGATCTTCGAGACCGGGTAGACTTCTGCCACGACTCGCGACGCGTCTGGATGAATGACGAGAGCGTGCTGAGCCAGGAGGCGAGGGTGGCCGACGGAGAGCTGAAGGGACGGGTGGCGGTGGTGACGGGCGGGAATGGGGGGATCGGGCTCGGCATGGCGCGCGGGCTCGCGGGCGCCGGCGCGGCGGTGGTGGTGTCGGGGCGCAACGCGGAGAAGAGCCAGCGCGCGGTGGCCGAGCTGGCGTCGCTCGGGGCGGAGGCGGTGGCCATCGAGGCCGACGTGGCCGACGAGGCGGCGGTCGAGGCGCTGATCCGCAAGACGGTCGATCGCTTCGGACGCCTGGACGTGCTCGTCAACAACGCGGGCATGAACATCCGCAAGCCGGTCCAGGATCTCACGCTCGCGGAGTGGCGCCGGGTCCTCGACACCAACCTCACCAGCGCGTTCCTCTCGTGCCGCGCCGCCTACCCGATCATGAAGCGCGGCGGCGGGGGCAAGATCGTCAACATCGGCTCGATGATGTCGATCTTCGGCACCTCGTTCGCGCCGGCCTACGCGGCCTCCAAGGGCGGGATCGTGCAGCTCACGAAGGCGATGGCGAGCGCGTGGGCCCGCGACAACATCCAGGTCAAC
>DATJIR010000029.1:0-27450 GCA_035493135.1 Verrucomicrobiia bacterium | reverse complement strand
CGGGCCGCGTCTGGCGCAGCCGGTCCTTGATCTGCACCCAGTCCGTCCGGTTGATCGTCCCCGGGAACTCCCAGCCCAGGTCGAAGCGGCCGGCCAGGAACGCGGCCATGCGCGAGGCGTTGTCCTCGTCGATCAGCAGCTCGACCTGGTCGATGTACGGTAGCCCGGGCACGAAGTAGCCCGGGTGGCGCACCATGGTCAGCGACACGTTCGGCCGGTAGCTCTCCAGCATCCACGGCCCGGTGCCGATCACCGCCTCCGGCTTCTTGAGGTCTCCCCACTTCTCGACGCACTCGCGGGCCACGACGGCCCCGGCCATCGGGCTCGCCACCATGTCGAGGAACCAGGCGAACGGCTCGGAGAGCGTGAAGCGCACCGTGTAGCGGTCGACCGCGTCGACCTTCGCGATCGCGCGGTACATCGAGGCGTTGCTGCCGGTCTCGGTGAGCATCCGCTCGAACGTGAACTTCACGTCCTCCGCGGTCAGCTCGCGGCCGTTCACCGGCGGTTTGGCGTGGAAGCGGACGCCGCGCCGCAGCTTGAACACGTAGGTGGTGTCGCTCGGCTGGGCCCAGGACTCGGCGAGATCGCCCTCGATCGTCAGCGAGCCGGGCTTGATCCCCGCGCCCGCGCGGTAGCGAAGCAGGCGGCTGTGGGTGAACGAGATCGCCACGTGCGTCTTGTAGGCGTGCACCAGGCTCGCGTCGAAGTGCGGCGGATCCCAGGCGCGGATCGTGAGGGTGCCGCCGCGCTTCGGGGTCTGCCCGAGCGCGCGCGAGGGCCCGGCGGCCACCGCCGCGGCTGCTCCGCCCGCGGCGAGGAAGTCTCGGCGAGTCAGCATTGACGTGCCTCCTTCCGGCGCCGGCCGGTAGCCATACGGGGGCGCTCGGTGCGCCCGAGGATACCGGAACCTCGCGCTTGACAGCCCTGGAATTCAAGCGGATTATCACCATTGTCGGTCGAGAATAGATGTAACTTCAGAAGCCAATGAAAGCGAAGGAGAAACCAGGCATGACCGTTTCCCTGCAGGCGCCGATCGGGATCCTGGACGAGCACCCCGAGTGGTCGAGTCGGCTCGTCGCCGAGCTCCAGGCGCGCCGTCTGCCGTACGAGCGCATCGACCATTCCAACCACGCCTACGACCCCCGGGACCGCGAGGCCCGGTACTCGGTGATCGTGAACCGGACCAGCCCCTCGTCGGCCACGCGGGGGCACGGAGGCGTCCTCTTCTACGCCGAGGCGCTGCTCAACCACTACGCCTCGCTCGGGGTGCCGGTGATCAACCCGGTGGCCGCCTACCGCGGCGAGAAGTCGAAGGCGCTCCAGCTCGATCTCCTCGAGCGCGTCGGCGCGCGCTACCCGCACACGGTCGTGGTCAACCACCGCGACCAGATCTGGAAGGCGCTCGACCAGGTCCCCTTCCCGCTCGTGGTCAAGCCGAACGTCGGCGGCTCCGGGGCCGGGATCGTCCGGCTCGCCTCGCGGGAAGACCTGGAGGCCGGCGTCGACCGGCTCGACTTCGGGCCGGACGGCACGGTGCTCGTGCAGGAGTACCTGGAATCCGACGAGGGGGCGATCGTCCGGGTCGAGGTGATGGACGGCCGCTATCTCTACGCGATCCGCATCGTGCGCGACGCCGAGGCCGGCTTCAACCTGTGCCCGGCCGACATCTGCCAGGTGCCCCCGCTCGGGGCCTGCCCCACCGCGCCCAGGCCCGGTCTCACCGTCACCCGCTTCGAGCCGCCCGCCGAGGCGATCGACACCGTGCTGCGGCTCACCCGCGCGGCCTCCATCGACATCGGGGGCGTCGAGTACCTGGTGGCCCGGCGAGACGGGCGAATCTACTACTACGACATCAACGCCACGTCGAACTTCGTGGCCAACGCGCCGGAGGTGCTCGGGTTCGATCCCACCGCGCGCTTCGCCGACTACATCACCCGGGTCGCGTCGCGCGCCGCGGCCGCCGCGCCCGCTCTCGCCGCGACCCCCGCGTCCTGACCCCGACCTCGAGGAGGTGGGTGAGGCGCCGCCGCGCGTCCGCCCACCCCTTCGTCCCCAGCTCCCGCAGCACCTGCCCCTGGGCCCGGCTCCAGAGCGGCCGCGCCACCGCGAGCGTGGCCCGGCCCCGGGCGGTCAGGCGCATCGCCTTGACCCTCCGGTCGGGGCTGGCCACCCGCTCGGTGAGCCCGTCCCGCTCGAGCAGGCCCAGGCTGCGCGTGAGGGTCGTCTGGTCGATGGCGAGCGCCTCCTCGAGCTGCCGGAGGTGGGCCAGGCCCAGGCGCGCGATCGCGGCGAGCACGCTGAACTGGGTCACCCGCAGCCCGCTCGGTCGCAGCGCGTCGTCGTAGAGCTGCGTGACCACGCGGGTGGCCATGCGGAGGGTATTGCAGACGCAGGGAGACGGTGGCGCCGCCGGTCGCGTCATGGCCCCATCCTACCTACCGCGACCCTCACCGGGCAAGCGATTACCATGTAGATACATGAATATTGGGCGACGTCGCGGCTCGGCGTCGCGCTGGCCAACGGGCCCGGGGGTCGGTTACGCTCGGGACCCATGAGGCGGCTGCCGTCGCGATGACCGAGGCCGAGGCGCTCGCCGCCCTCCGGGGCAGCGACCCGGGGCTCGTGGCCCGGGCGGAATCCGCGCTCTGGCAGATCTGGTGCCACGCGGGAATCCCGGAGGTGGACCGGCTCTTCCGGGAGGGAGTCGAGGCCATGGAGCGCCAGGACCTCGATGCGGCGCGGGGCGTGTTCACCCGGATCATCGAGCGGGCGCCGCAGTTCGCCGAGGGCTGGAACAAGCGGGCCACGATCCGCTACATGGCCGAGGATTTCACCGGCGCGATCGCGGATTGCGAGGAGACGCTCCGCCGCAACCCGCACCATTTCGGCGCGCTGTCCGGCCAGGGGCTGTGCCACATGGCGCTCGGCCAGCACCGCGAGGCCGCCGCGCTGTTCCGGCGTACGCTCGAGGTCCACCCCCATCTGGCGTCGGCCTCGCGCAACCTGGCGGCGGCGCTGTCCGAGGCGGTGAAGGGCAACGGGCACCACTGACGCGCGACGCCGGTGGACGGCGCCCGCCGAGCGACGCGGCTAGACGATGTGGGCCTGGCGGACCGCGGTCACCAGCTCGGCGTCCGAGCAGGGCGTCGGCAGCCAGAGCTCACCGGGGCCGGCCGGGCTCGGCGCGGTGCGGCTCGATACGAGGAGGAGCTTGGCCGAGGGCAGCAGCGGGCCGAGCCGGCGGGTGAGCGGCTCGCCGTTCATCAGCTTGAGCTCGGCCGCGACGAGCGCCAGCGTGATCACGCTCCCGTGCTGCTCGGCCATCCGCAGCGCGAGGAGCGGCTGCGGACCCGCATCCAGCACGGTATAGCGCTCGCGCTCGAGCCCGGCCAGGGCCAGGGCCCGGAGGCCGGCGTCGGCGGTGGCCAGCAGCACGGTCCCGACCTCGTTCCGCTGAGCCGGGACGGCCGCCGGAGCGGGCGGCGGCGCGGCGGGCACCGCCACGCCGCGGGGCGGCGGAGTCGGGCGCGGAGGAGTGGAGCGCGGCGGTGGTGCGACGCGGGGCGCGACCGCGGCCAGGAACTCCGCCTCCTGCGTACCCACGAACATGCAGGCCACCCCGTCCGGATCGACGCGCCACACCAGCGCGCGGGTCGCGACGGCGCGCCGGCCGGGCGGGCGGAAGGACAGGTTGATCTCGGCGCCGAGGGCCGGCCGCTCCTTGACGAGGATCTTCGCGCCGGAGGCGCTGACGTCGCGGGTGAGGCCCTGGAAGTTCTTGCTCCCGGCCGCGACGGTCACGAGCCACGACACGCGCTGGCGCGGGCAGCGGCGCTGCTCCTGATCGGAATCGAATGCCTTGCTCGCCGTGGGTCGCATCGTGCCGGATCGAGGCCTCGCCCGGAGGATCGCAAGAATCGGGCCACACCCGACCGACGAGGATCGTCCCGGAAGCGAGCGATTCGCGCAGACATGGGCTCCCCGCCGTCAGGAGCGTGTCACGGACAGTCTCCGGGCTGACGCTCTTCCACCCCCGACGCGCGACGCGTCGCGGCCGCGCCACGCTTCAGAATCCGATCGAGCTGCCCGTCGTCATGAAGAGATCCGACCGTCGTCGTGGTCCGGCGAACTCGGTGCCGATGCCCACGTCCCAGACGAGCCGCGGGGTCAGCTGGTAGCGCAGGCCGATCTCGGTGCCGACGATCGGCGCCTCGCCGCGGCGCGGGGCCTGCTCGGCGAAGACGTCACCGACCAGGAGCAGTCGGGTGAGCCACGGGGCGCCGAGCGGATAGCTCGCGCCGAGGGCGAGCTCGTAGACGCCGTCGCGCTCACCGCGGCGCGTCGCGGTCAGGAGCTGGTAGCCCGCGTTCAGGTGGACGGCGAGGCGTTGTATCGACTTCGTGACGATCCCCTTCACCTCGACAGCCACGCCCTGGCTCCCGATTCCGGTCGGTATCTCGAGGCCCAGCCGGAGCGCGAGGGCCGGCAGCACGAGCGTCTCCTGGTTGAAGTTGTACAGCGCGCTCGCCTGCAGGTCCCCGGACCGGGGCCGGCCGTCGATCTCCCGCGGGCTCGTGGAGAGCGTCGTCCCGACCGCCAGCTGGAGGTTCGGGTACGCTCCGTAGAGCGCCTCCACCGGGAACACGCCCCGATCGGAGCCCTTGCGCTCGAGGGTGAAGCCGGCGGCCACCTCGAGGGCGATCTCGCCATCCGCGATGGCGTAGGCGTCCTCCACCCGCGCCGGGCGTCCCGCGTCGAGATTCTTGTGGTCGATGGCCTGCGCCCAGTCGACGGCCAGGGCGAGGCACAGCACGATCGCGAGCGCACGGGGGATCATCGTAGGACGTCGCGCGCCGACGGCGGTCGGGGGCCCATGTCGGTCATGACCATGCCGGGATGCTCGTGGAAGTCCGGGTAGAGGTCGCTCGTGCCGTGGCTGCGGTGCAGGTAGATCGGCAGGATCTTCAGGATGGCGGCGCGGCGCGCGTCCGGCGTGGGGTAGAGGTCCGGGCGCGCCAGGACGTCGTCGAAGTTATCGTGGAGCATGTGCAGGTTGTCGAAGATCGCGGCCGCCTCCGGGAATCGCCGCGCGAACTCGGGCGCCGCCTCCGGCGTCATGGGCATGTACCGCCACTGCTCGGGCGGCCGGCGCAGGTAGCCGTGATAGAAGTCGATGATCTTCGGCAGCAGCTCTTGCTGGGTCTTCAGGCCGCCCGCGAGCTGCACGTCGTAGACCGCGGCCTGCAGCCAGTGATAGGCCCAGATCTGGGTGTTGAACGTGCGGAACCGGTCGCGGAACGATCGCGATTCGGGGAAGCTCCAGAGAGCCTCGTGGTGATCGAGCCGGTGGGGCGTGATCGCCTCCGGCTTCTCCAGGTAGTCGGCGAGGAGCTTCCGGTACGCCCCCTCCTTGTCGGTCACCGAGTCGCGGGCGAAGAGGTCGTAGAGGCTCCGGTGGAACAGATGGGCCCAGTCGAAGGTGCGCGCGACCTCCCAGGCCATCCGGGTGAAGGTCGGCGCGATCTGCTCCTCGTCCGGCGGCACCCGGGGCGCGCTCCAGATGAAGGCGAGGACCTCCTGGCGCGCCTGCTCGACCGCGCGCGGCTCCTGGGGGCGCAGGAGCGTCTCGGCGAGATGCGCGTGACCGAAGTCGATCCCGTTGAACTCGCGATAGAGCTGCGGCAGCTCTCGCATGACCGTCCACCGCCACGGGCCGCGGGGCTGCCCGCGATGGTCGCGCTGGACCCACCCGCTCGTGAACGCGACGCCGCGAGGCTCGGGGTGCGGCCGCGGGCCCGCGCCCAGCTCGGGGTGCTCGGCGGCCGCGTGCGGGCCGGCGTGGCCGGACTGGGCGTGCTGGAAGGCGATCACCGCCCATCGATCCTCCACCGAGAGCGCGTCCTTGTAGGCCGGCATCACCGAGCCCTTCGAGTGGTACGGCTCGACCAGTCCGCCCTCGCTCACCCGCCAGAACCAGTAGGCCGCGCTCATGCGCGCGACCATCGGGCGGTCCTGGAACGAGCCGGCCTTGGGTCCGGACCACGAGGCGTCGGGCGCGTCGCCCCCGCCGCTGGCCCCGTGACAGGAGGCGCAGCGGGTCGCGTGGATCGCCTCGCCCCGCCGGAGCACCGCGGGGTCGGTCCAGATGTGGGGCGGAGCCTCGACCGTGGCGTAGCCCGCCGGGACCGCGGCGTGGATGTGCTCGCCGTCCGCACCCGGGGCGGCCGGGTGGTCGTCGTGGGCGCCGCCCGGCGAGCCGGCGGCGAGCCATGCGACCGCCATCCCCGCCACGAGCGCAAGCCTCCCGCGAATGGTGAAACGCATCGTGCGACTCCTCCCTGGTCCGGACCGGAAAACGAGATCGTCCCGGGCCGGAGACGCACTCCGACCCGCGGCCGAGCGAGCTGGCGGAGGAGACGGCGACTAGATCAGCAGCGCGGCGTGGAGCAGGAAGAGCGGGGGGCTCGTCGCGGCCGTCTTCGGGGTATCGGTGCACTCGATCCAGCGACGGCACGGCGCGAGGGCATCGGCCACCACGAACGCCGCGGAGGGCGCGACGGTCGGAGTGCCCCCCGACGAGCGCAGCGCCTCGCACGAGGCGCCGTGGACGCCGTCGCCCTCGCCTCCGTCGTGGGAGTGACCCGCGTCGGCCGGCCTCGCGGGGGGCTCGGCGTGGCCGTGCGTCGGCAGGACGCACACGTGACCGGTCAACAGCGGGAGCGAGAGGATCAGGAAGACCCAGCGCGCTCCTCCGGAGCGGCGGGCGCGCGGTCTCATGCCAGGCACTCTACACTGCGGGCCGAGCGCGTCAATCCGAAATCCCGGGGCGGCCCTGACTCACTTGGGGTCGCACGACCCCACTGCGCCGCTCGGGGCCGCGGGGTCGCGCCCGGCAAGTCACCGTTCTGACGTCATTGTCTTCCTGGCACTCCGGTTGCTCCTGCTCATTCGACAACTCGTCACCCTGGCCCCTCTCCCTAACCGTGAAAGGAGCACTCCATGGAGCATCCATCGAGGTGGATCCTCGCCGGCGCCTTGGTCCTGGGCCTGGTCTCGGGCCTGACCGTGGCCACGAGCCAGGCCCAGCCGAAGAACGTGCTGGCCGCAAAGAAGAGCGCAGCCGCGCCGACGCTCGACGGATCGATGGACGCCACGTGGCAGGCGGCCCCGGCGATGAGCGTCAAGGTGGTCGGCGGACGTGGGCTGGAGAACGGCTCGACCGAGGTCTCGCTCCGCGCGGTCTACGTGGGCGACACCGTGTACTTCATGATGCAGTACAAGGACCCGACCGACAGCGTCCGCCGCGCGCCCTGGCAGAAGCAGGCCGACGGCTCCTGGAAGAAGCTCGGCGATCCCAACGACAAGGGCGGCGACAACAATCTGTACTACGAGGACAAGTGGGCGATCATCTGGAACATCAACTCGCCGGCCTTCGAGCAGCGGGGATGCTTCTCGGCCTGCCACACCGGCGAGGGCAAGCCCTTCGGCAACAAGTACACCGCCAACCCCGGTGAGCTCCTGGACATGTGGCACATGAAGGGCGTCCGGACCGGCACCCTCGACCAGGTCGACGACCAGTACGTCGACAGCACGCGCTACGACAAGGACAAGGCGCCCGAGGCGGGTCGCAAGTCCGACCCCAAGACGGGCGGAGGATACGTCGACAACCAGACCGACGACAAGAAGGCGCCCCGGTTCGCGCTCCCGGGCAACAAGCCGGCCCCGCCCTTCTGGATCGTGGACGGCCAGAAGGAGGCGTTCGACGACTCCAAGTACAAGGCGGGCGATGAGGTGCCCTCCATCATCGTGGCGCCGTTCACCGGCGACCGCGGTGACATCGCGGCGAAGATCACCTACAAGGACGGGGTCCGGACCAGCGTCTTCTGGCGGAAGCTCGTCACCGGCAGCGAGTACGACGTGCAGTTCAGCGATCTCAAGAAGGAGTACGCGTTCGGCGTCGCGGTGTTCGACAACGCCCAGGTGCGCCACGCGTTCTCCCCGGGCGTGCTGAAGATGAAGTTCGAGTAGCGACGTCCGGCGACCGGGCCACGGCCGGGGAGCGATCGCTCCCCGGCGGTGGCCCTCACTCGCGCCGAGGCTCGAAGAGCTCGATCGGGTTGCCGGCCGGGTCCTCCACCAGGATCTGCCGGCCGCCGTTGCCGACCACGATGTCGTTGCGGAAGCGGGCGCCCCCTCTCCGCAGGGCCTGGACCTCTCGGGCGAGGTCGTCGACCTCCAGCTGAATGCGGTTCCAGCCCCCGGGCTCGGGTCGCCGTCCGTCCGGCATCGCCTGCGCCGCTCCCCCGGAGCCGGTGGCGCTGTTCAGCAAGAGCCGCAGCTCGCCCCGCGAGAGCATCGCGAAGCCGGGACCGGGATGCCGCTCGACCCGAAACCCCAGGCTACCCGAATAGAACGCGATGGCCGCATCGAGATCATCCACGATGTAGCGCACGTTCACCGCCATCACCGCACCTCCGTGTGGCCGGCTTGATCGACGGGAAGTAGGTCGAGCCGGCGCGCGGCGCCGAGGATCGCCTCGGCCCGCTTGATGAACGGGATATCGATCATCCGGCCGTCCACGACAAACGCGCCCACCCCTCGGCTCTCGGCGCCCCGCGCGGCCTCGACGACGCGACGGGCGGCCGCGATCTCGGCGTCGGTCGGCCGGAACACCGCGTTCGCGAGGGGGACCTGGCTCGGATGGATGCAGGACTTGCCGAGGTAGCCGAGCCGACGCGCCGCGGTCGCCTCCCGCGTATACCCGTCGGGATCGCTGACCGTCCCGTAGACCGTATCGCAGGCCCAGAGCCCGGCCTCCGCCGCGGCCAGGCGCACCGCGAGCTGCATGGCGTGGACCACCTGGGCGTCGGTCCGATCGATCCCGAACGGCTCGAACAGATCGCCGAGCCCGAGCTGCAGCCCGACCACCCGCGGATGCGCGCTCGCGATCTCGGCGGCCCGCCGCAGCCCGCGGGGCGACTCGATGTTCGCGAGGATCCCGATCGGGCGGTCGATCCCGCGGTCGCGCTCGTGCCGGGCCAGCGAGGCCGCGGCGGCTCGGACGTCGTCCGCCGACTCGGGCTTGGGCAGGTTGATCATGTCCACCGCGGATCCGGCCACCGCGGCGACGTCGGCGTCGAAGTGCGGCGTGGTCAACCCATTGACCCGAACGATGATCACCTTGCCGCCGGGTCGGGGCGACGACCGCTGGAGGAACACCTGCAAGACTCGACGCGCCTCGGCCTTCTGGATCTCCTGGACCGCGTCCTCCAGGTCGAAGGAGATCGCGTCCGCGGGACCCGCGAGCGCCTTGGCGAAGAGCTCGGGGCGCGAGGCGGGCACGAACAGCTTGCTGCGCATGAGCACGTCCGCCACGCTCACGTCCGCTCCTCCTTCGCCGGCCCGATCACCACGCCGGCGTCGTGCAGCCGCTCGATCTCCTCGCGGGAATAGCCGAGCGCGGCCAGGATCTCGCGCGCGTGCTCCCCCAGCGCGGGCGCGGTGAACGGAGCGGGCGCCGGCGCGTCGCCGAGGTGGACCGGATGCGCCATCCCGCGGTAGCGCCCCACCCGGCGATGCTCGAAGGTGGCCAGGATGCCCTCCGCGGCCACCTGCGGGTGGTCGAACATGTCCTCGACCGGGCGGGCTGCCGCGCACGGGACGCGCTCGCCGAGTCGCGCTTCCCACTCGAGCGCGGTGTGGGCCTGCAGGGCCGCACGCAGCCGGGGCACGAGTAGGGCGGCGTGCTCGGAGCGCTTCCGCACCGTGTCGAAGCGTGGGTCGGTCGCCAGCTCCGGCAGGCCGGTCAGCTCGCAGAGCGCCTTCCAGAAGTGCGGGGTGTTGGCGGAGACGTAAAGGCTCCCGCTCCGGGTGGGATGCAGCCCGGTGATCCCTCCCGACCGCATGTCGCGGGCCACGTCGCGCCCTTCCCCCTCGGCCCACACCAGCCGGGTGGCCTGCATCGTCAGCGCGCTGCGCAGGAGCGACACTCCCACGTAGCGGCCGACACCGGAGCGGCTCCGCTGGAAGAGGGCCGCCGACACCGCGAAGGCCAGCATCGAGGCGCAGTAGAAGTCGACCGCGGACCCGTACACGATCTCCGGATCGCCGGGCTTCCCCTGCTCCACGCAGATCCCGGTCATGGTCTGGAGGACCTGGTCGTACCCGGCCCGATCCCGGAGCGGGCCGCGGTCACCGTACCCGGTCAGCGCGCAGTAGATCAGGCGCGGGTTGATGAGCTTCATCCGGTCGTAGTCGATGCCGAGCCGCGCGGGGACCGAGGGCCTGAAGTTGTGCACCAGGACGTCCGCGCGCTCCACCAGCCTCCGCAGCACCGCGAGCCCCTCGGGATGCTTCAGGTCGAGCCCGATGCCGTGCTTGTTGCGGTTGACCCCGAGGAACGCGCGGCTCTCGCCCGGGAGCGTCGAGGGATAGTTGCGGAGGTTGTCGCCCTCGGGCGGCTCGATCTTGACGACCTGGGCGCCGAGATCGCCCAGCAGGGTGCAGCCGTACGGGCCCGCCACGTAGCCGCTCAGGTCGAGCACGGTGACGCCGCTCAGGGGGCCGTGACCCTCACGGGCGCCGAACGGAGGAGACATCGTCATGCGCGGTATGTTACCGCATGATATGGTGGCCGCAGCGATGACGACCGTGCCGATCCCGCGCCGGGCACTCCTCGGTGCCGGCCTCGCCGCCGGCGCAGCCCTGCTGCTGCACGCGCCCGCCCTGGCGCGGACCGCCGTCACCGTGTACAAGGATCCCACCTGAGGATGCTGCCAGGCGTGGGTGGGCCACCTGCGCGCGAGCGGCTTCGAGGTCCGGGTGGAGAACGTCGGTGACCTCGCCCCCATCCGGCGACGCTTCCAGGTCCCGAACGCGCTCGAGAGCTGCCACACCGCGGTGGTGGAGAGCTACGTCGTCGAGGGCCACGTGCCTGCCGATCTCATCCAGCGGCTGCTCCGCGAGCGCCCGGCCGTCCTCGGCCTCGCGGTCCCCGGCATGCCGGTGGGCGCCCCGGGCATGGAGGCGCCGGGGCGCGCGCCCGAGCGCTACGACGTCCTGACCTTCGATCGGAGCGGGCGCACCACCGTGTTCGCGCGGCGCTGAGGCGGCCCGCGCTCCGCTAGGCCAGCTCGGCGTTTGACGGCTCCGGCCTACGCCACCGGAGTCCCGCTCCCCAGTTCAACCGGAGGCGGGCACGATGGTCTGCGTGCGGGACCGGACGTGTGGGGCGAACTCGTACCAGCCGCGCATCGCCTGGAACTCGGGGGTGGCGGTGGCGGCGGGGCTGTCGAGCTCGTAGACGGTCGTGTAGATCCGCCTCGTGCTCTTCTCGGTCTTCCCTCCGGTGGTCTCCGATATCTCCCCCGCGGACACGTAGCGTCGGCCCCGGAGAACGCCCGGGCACCGGAGCGCGTCCGGCAGGTGGACGGTGTCGTACCAGCGATTCCAGTCGGCTTCCACCGCCGGGTCGACCTCGGCGGTGACGATCAGCAGGCAGCCCGGCAAGTCGGCCATGGTGACCTCCCTGCGCGGGACTATAGCGCGCTTGGCGGTCGATCCGCGGGAGCGGGTGCCGCCGCTGCCCGGACCCCGAGCAAGGCCGGCTCCGTACCCACCTATCGGCCGTCGGAGGCCGGGGCATTAGCCCCGCCCCGCTGGACGCGTCGCCCCGATCTGCGGTAGCGTGCCGCGTGGAGGACGACCCCATGGCATCCCTGCGCCTCACCCCGCTGCACCCCTCGCTGGGCGCCCTGGTGGAGGGCGTCGACCTCGCCGCGCCGATCGACGCGCCGACCCGCGACGCGCTGGCCCAGGCCCTGGCCGATCACCTGGCCCTCGTGTTTCGCGACCAGTCCCTGACGCCGGCCCGGTACCTCGCCGCCGCCTCCGCGTTCGGGCCGCCGATGGCGCAGCACTACTCGCAGCACAACATGCCCGACGTTCCGCTGATCGGGCTGATCTGGCACCGCAACGGTCAGCAGCCCGCCGAGCAGTGGCACACCGACCACACCAACCGTGAGCGGCCCCCGGCCGCGACCATCCTGTACGGAGTGGAGATCCCGCCGGCCGGCGGCGGTACCAGCGTGGCGAGCATGCGCGCGGCCTATCTCGCCCTCGCGCCCGACGAGCGCCGGCGGCTCGAGGCGCTGACCACGTTCAACGGCCTCGACGGCCACGCCGACACGCGGCCGGAGGACCGCGACCGGTACGGCACGCCGATCGAGCACCCGATGGTGCGGACCCATCCCCGGCACGGGTCGCGGGCGGTGTACTTCCACATCACCAAGGCCACCCACATCAGCGGCATGACGCCCGAGTCGAGCCGCGCCTACATGCGCGATCTGCTCGACCGCATGATCCGGCCCGAGATCGTCTACCACCACGCCTGGCGCAAGGGCGACGTGCTGGTCATCGACGATCGCGCCACGATGCATCGCGCCCACGGCGACTACGACCGGAGCCAGAGCCGCGTCCTGTGGCGCGTCATCGTCGAGGGCGACCGCCCTCGGCTGACCTGACCGGACGCTCGTGCGCGTCGATCGGATCTTCGAGGGGGGCACACTCCTGACCATGGACGCCGCGCGTCCCCGCGCGACCGCGCTGGCCGTGCTGGGCGGCCGCATCGTGGCGGTCGGCGACGGCGACGAGCTGCGCCGTCACCTCGACGCGGCGCGGGTCGTGAGCCTCCAGGGCCACGCCGTGGTCCCGGGCTTCCACGACGCGCACAACCACATGCCGGCCTTCGGCATGGGCCTCGCCGACGTGGTCCTGTCGTCTCCGCCGGTCGGGAGCGTGGAGGACATCCTGCGCGCGGTGAAGGCCCGGGCCGCGACCCTGCCGCCCGGCTCCTGGATCGTGGGCGGCGGCTACGATCAGAACAAGCTCGCCGAGGGGCGGCACCCGCGCGCCGCGGAGCTGGACGCGGCAGCGCCCGAGCACCTCGTCTGGCTCCGTCACACCTCCGGCCACATGTGCGTGGTGGGTGGGCGCGTGCTCGACGCCATCGGCATCGATCGCGTGCCGGTGCCGGAGGGCGGCGTGGTCGAGCGCGACTCGGCCGGGCGCCCCACCGGTCTCCTCCAGGAGCAGGCGCAGGCGCTCGTCCGGGCCCTGGTCTACCCGTATCCACAGGCCGAGCTGGTGGAGGCGATCGGGCGCGCGAGCGAGCACTACCTGCGCGAGGGGCTCACCAGCGTGCAGGAGGCCGGCGTGGGCGGCGGGCTCGTGGCCCGCAGCCCGGTGGAGCTATCGGCCTGGCAGGAGGCGCGCCGCCAGGGGCGCCTCGGGGTGCGGGCCACGCTGATGATCGCCGCCGAGGCCCTCCACGACCTGCCGCACGCGGCCGCGGACGGCGACGGCTTCGGCCTCGACCTCGGCCTCCGCACCGGCTGGGGCGACGACTGGCTGCGCATCGGAGCGATGAAGATCTTCTCCGACGGCTCGCTGATCGGCCGGACCGCCGCGATGTGCTGCGACTTCGAGGGCGAGGCCGGCAATCGCGGCTTCTTCCAGATGGACGTCGAGCGCCTGCGCCGGATCATCACGCGCGCCCATCGGGCGGGCTGGCAGGTGGCCACCCACGCCATCGGCGATCGCGCGGTCGCCACCGTGCTCGACATCTACCGAGACGCGCTCGCCGCCCATCCCCGCTCCGACCACCGCCATCGCATCGAGCACTGTGGCGTCTGCCGGCCCGAGGACGTGGCACGCCTGGCCGCGCTGGGTGTGATCCCGGTGCCGCAGGGCCGCTTCATCAGTGAGATCGGCGACGGCATGCTCGCGGCCCTCGGCCCCGAGCGGTCGACGTGGTGCTACCGCCAGCGGAGCTTCCTCGAGGTCGGCCGGCCGCTGCCCGGCAGCTCCGACCGCCCGGTCGTGAAGGGCGCCCCCCTCCTCGGCATTCACGACATGGTCAACCAGCGGACCGCGAGCGGCCGGCCCTTCAACCCCGCCGAGGCGCTCACCCCCGAAGAGGCCATCCGCTGCTACACGCTCTACTCCGCCTACGCCGCCTTCCGCGAGGCCGACACCGGCTCCCTCGAGCCCGGCAAGCTCGCGGACTTCGCGGTGTTGTCGGCCGATGCCACCGCGATCGACCCGGCCGGCATCGCCGCCATCGAGGTGCTGGCAACGGTGGTCGGCGGCCGCGTCCTACACGATCGCGTGGGGCTCTCCTGATCCCGCCCCGGTAGATCGCGGCGCGAGCGCCTCACCCGGGGAGCGTTCGCCTCACGTGGTTCCGATCGTCTCGATCCCGAACCCCTCGCTTCGATTGACTTCCCGCTCTGGCACCGCGGATGCAATTCCCAAACACCTCCGGTGTGGCCCGATGGGCCGCAGGAGGAGGACCCGCCATGCGAACGACGACCACCGTACTCATGGTTCTCACACTTGGCCTGGCTCCGGGCGGCCCCGCCCTGGCCCAGGCCCCGAGCATCTCGGACGCGGAGTGCCAGAGTCTGCGTCTGCGGCTCAGCGAGCATGCGCGGCTCTCCGACGGGGTGCGCAAGGCAGTCGCGACGCAAGCGGCGGCCGCGCCGGCCGCCGCCACGCCGGCGGCGCCCAGTGCCCCTGCGCCGACCGGTCGCGCGGAGGCGATCCGGGCCCGGCTCGAGCAGATTCCCAAGGAGCGACAGACGCTCGAGGATCAGAGGCTGGGAGCGATGGTGAAGTTCGAGCTCGCCCGCGCCGGTCAGATCCAGGGGCAGATTCAGGCCCTCGACGCGGAGAAGGCCACGCTCGAGCGGGAGCAGGCCGCTCTTCCGGCGGCGGCCCCGGCTCCGACCGTGACGGCCCCGCCAGTGGCCGTCCCCGACGTGGCCCGCATCCGGTGCCAGGACGTGCCCGCCGCCGTCGACAACGCTCTGAAGATCCGGCGCCGGGAGCTCGGCGCCCGGGAGGAGCAGGCGGGAGCCATCCCGCTCATCGCGCTGAAGGGGCAGACCCCCGAGCAGATCGGCCAGGAGCTGGCCGGGCAGTTCTCATCCGGCGCCGCCGCCGGTACCCAGGTGGGGCTCCTCGACGCCAACGGGGACGGGAAGCTCGACGGCTTCGTCGACGTGCCCACGCCCGGCGTCTTCCGTCTCTTCCGCCAGCGGGGCGACGGCTCGGTCGGCCTGGAGGTGTTCCCGGCCTCGGCGGCCAGCGCCACCTCCGGCTACGGCGAGTTGACCCGCCGGCTGGACGAGACCTCGCTGCGGCAGGCGGGCCAGGGCCTCCCCGAGCTACTGGCGACCCGGCCGGCCGGCCCCATGCGCACGACCGCGCAGACCACCGAGTTCGGACCGGCCTACGCGCAGTTCCAGGCCGGTAGCTTCGCCGACGCGGCCCGTCTCGGCACCGCCGCGGCCCGGACCGTGGAGTTCCAGAACGCGCGCGGTCAGAACGTGCGCGTGCTCGAGATCATCAGCCCGGTCGCCGGAGGCGTCAGCGTCCGCCGGGCGGTGGTGCTCGCCCAGCCCAATGATCAGGAGCTGTGGGAGGAGACGACGACGATCGTTCGCCCGACCTCGTATTGGCGGACCGACGTCGAGGTAGCCCGGAGTCGTGAGACGCGCACGACGGCCGGCGCGGTGGTAGCAGCCCCGTCGGTCTCGGCGCCAAGCAAGTTCACTCTCGAGCGGTAGACGGCGAAGGAGACGCATCATGCCGAAGCAAGCGATCGCGACATTCGTTGGCCTGCTCATGCTCTCGGCCACGGTCACGGCCTGCGGTACCGTCACCGGCGCCGCGGTGGGCGCCGCGGGGGGCGCGGCGGTCGGGGCCGGCACCGGGTACGGGGCCGGCAAGGGCGCCCTCATCGGCACCGGGGTAGGTGCCGCGGCCGGGGCGATCTACGACTTCACGAAGAAATAGGGAGACGAGTCATGCATAGGTGGCCAGGAGTGGCGGCGGGACTCGCGATGACGCTCGTGCTGGGGTCGGGGTTCGCCTTGGCACAGACCAAGCCCGCCTGCGACCAGCAGGGGCGGGTGACGACACCGCAGAAGGTCGAGGGGCAGGTCGTCAAGGTGGACGCGGCACAGAACAAGGTCACGGTGCGGGAGACGAACGGCACGGTGCACGAGTTCCAGGCCTCGCCGGAGGCGGTCCAGGGTTTCAAGGTCGGTGACCGGATCGAGGGAAATCTCCGCGAAGCGCCGAAGTGCCCGTAGCCGGCGCGGATCGCCCGCCGGGTCAGCCGCCCGGCGGGCGGTATCCCGCGCCCTGGGCCAGGATCAGGGCGTCGAAGCCCTCGTCGGGCGACATGAGGATGGTGGTCTTGAACTCCTTCACCGCCCCGCTCCCCGCGATGGCCATGGAGAACGCCGCCGCGTTGAGGTTGCCGGGCGCCTCGAAGAGCGCGACCACGTCGTAGTCGCCGAAGGCCCAGTACCAGGCGAGGATCCGGCCGCCGAGCTTCTCGACGACCGGGACGAGCGCCTCCATCCGGTTCTCGGGCCGCTGGACGAGCTTGTTCCACGCGGGACTCGTGTAGGACGCCTGCACCATGTATGTCGGCATGGGGTCCTCCTTGCCCATCGGGCGATGCGTCGCGCCGACTCTGCGCCTCCTCGCCCCCGCAGTCAAGAAGGCTCTCTTCGACATCGCCGGGGAGACACGATGAACCGTTTCGATCGATCGTTCTGGAGCAGGCTCTGGACCCTGACCCGCCCGTACTGGGTCTCCGAGCAGAGGTTCGGCGCCTTCGGTCTGCTGACGCTCACGCTCCTCCTGAGCGGCTCGATCCTGGCGGCCAGCGTCGTCTTCAGCTACGTGGCCCGCGACATGATGACCGCGCTCGCCGATCGGAACGCGCCCACCTTCATCTACAAGATGGCGCTTGTCGTCGGCTACAACCTGGTGTCGGCGCCGGTCGTCGCCCTCTCCGGCTACGTGACCGGCAAGCTCATGCTCGACTGGCGGCAGTGGCTCACCGAACAGTTCCTGGAGGACAGCCTCCGCGATCGCGCCTTCTACCGCATCAGCGCGAGCACCAGCATCGACAACCCCGACCAGCGCATCAGCGAGGACCTGAACACGTTCACCGCCTTCGCGGTCTCGTTCGTCGTGCAGATGCTCCAGGGACTCGCCACCGGAATCTCCTTCATCGTCGTGCTGTGGCTCATCTCGCCGATCCTCGTCGTGGTGCTGGCCGCGTGCGTGGGCGGCGGCTCGCTCCTGACCATCGTGATCGGCCGGCCGCTGATCGGAATCAACTTCGAGCAGCGCCGCCTCGAGGCGGACTTTCGCTATGCGCTGGTGGGCCTGCGCGACAACGCGGAGGCGATCGCGTTCTTCGGCGGCGAATCGCGCGAGCACCGCACGCTGCTCCAGCGGCTCTACGCGGTGATGGCGAACTTCAACCTGCTCATCGTCTGGCAGCGAAACGTGGCCTTCTTCACCTACGCCTACGACTTCCTCCTGCCGCTGGTCCCCTACCTCACGCTCGCTCCGTCGTTCTTCGCGGGCTCGATCGAGTTCGGCAAGATCACCCAGGCCAGCGCGGCCTTCATCACCCTCCGCACCTCACTGTCGCTCGTCATCGATCAGTTCAACTCGCTGAGCAGCTTCGCCGCGGTCGTCGAGCGCCTCGGGGTCTACCGGGAGGCGTCCGGAGCCGTCCCCGGCGCTCGTCGCGATGGCCGGATCGAAACCGTCGAGGCCGGCGGCCTCTCGATCGAGCGGCTGACCCTCAACACGCCAGACGACCGCCGCACCCTGGTCCGCCACCTGTCGCTCGACGTCGCAGACGGCGGGGCCCTGCTGATCGTGGGCGACAGCGGAGCCGGCAAGACGTCGCTGCTCCGCGCGATCGCCGGGCTGTGGCGGTCGGGCCGTGGTCGCATCGTCCGGCCGCCCCTCGCCCAGGTGATGTTTCTCCCGCAGCGTCCCTACATGATCCTCGGCTCGCTTCGCGAGCAGCTGTGCTACCCGCACGCGGACGACGTCTCCGGCGAGCGATTGGCCGAGGTCCTGCGCCTCGTGCGCCTCGAGGGTTTGCCCGAGCGCATCGGCGGGCTCGACGCGGAAGTCAGGTGGGAGGACTTTCTCTCCCTGGGCGAGCAGCAGCAGATCGCGTTCGCCCGCCTGCTGCTGAATCGCCCCGCCTACGCGTTCCTGGACGAGGCCACCAGCGCGCTGGACCCCGGCAAGGAGCAGGCGCTTTACGAGTGTCTGGAGTCGGCGCGGATAAGGATCGTGAGCGTCGGCGACCGTCTCCGGCTGCCCCGGTACCACCGCCGGATCCTCGAGCTGCTCGGAGACGGCCGCTGGCGACTCGGGAGCGCCGCCGGCTAGGCGGCCTTGCTGAGGGCTCGCACGATCTCACGGCAGAAGGCCGGGAGGTCGTCGGGCTTGCGCGCGGTGATCAGGTTGCCGTCCACCACCACCTCGGCGTCCGACCACCGGCCGCCCGCGTGCACCATGTCGTCCTTGATCGAGAAGAACGAGGTGACGTTCTTGCCCTTGACCACGTCCGCGCTGGCCAGCATCCACCCCGCGTGGCAGATAGCCGCCACCACCTTGCCCTGCTGCGCCGCCTCGCGCACCAGCTTCACCATGCCCTCGTGCCGCCGCATCATGTCCGGCGCGTACCCACCCGGCACGATCACCGCGTCGAACTCCACCGCGCTCACCGCGTCGGCCTGCACGTCCACCGTCACCAGGTAGCCGTGCTTGGACGCATAGGTCTTGGCCCCGCCGGCGCCCACCACGCGGACCTCGGCGCCCTCCTCCTTCATGCGGTAGTACGGCACCCACAGCTCCATCTCCTGGTAGAGGTTCTCGGCCAGGATCGCGATACGCTTGCCCTTCAGGCTCATGTGCGCCTCCTCAGGATTGTCTGGGATGGTCCCGTCGGCGCCCGGCGGGCGCGCTCGTCCGCTCGGGTGGCGCCGATGCTTCGACCGAAGCATACGCCCGCCCCGGGCGCCAAGGAACTGCAGGTCCACGCGCCGAGTTAACCAGCCCGTGGGTTCCCTGGCGAGGCCGATCGGCTGGACGGCGTGGAGCCGGCACGCCGTCGCCGCGCTCGCCTTCGCGACCGCGGGGATCGCCCTCGCGACCTCGCCCGCCCGGGCGGCGCACGGGGCCCCGATCCCCGTCCTCACGACCGACCCGGAGTACGCCAAGCGGCTGCTCGACGCCGGACAGCCGCTGGCGTTCGTCGACCTGCGCCCGGCGGCGGACTTCGCCCGGAGCCGGCTACCCCACGCCCGATCGATCCCCCTGCCCGAGCTTCGCCGGCGCTATCACGAGATTCCTCGCGCGGAGCTGGTGGTCCTGTACTGTGACTGTCCGGCGGAGGAGCTCGCCGCCGCGTTCCGGTTCGTGGTGGCCGAGGGCTACCAGAGCGCGAGCGTCCTGGCCGGTGGATTCAACGGATGGATCAAGCGCGGGTATCCGGTGGAGCCGCGATAGGAGAGGACCATGCAGAGGGCGTTCACGCTCGCCGTCCTGATCGGACTCGTCGCCCTGACCGGAGAGCGCACCGCCGCGCAGGCACCCCCGGCCCGGATCGAGGAGCTCGTCCTCCTCGACAACGACTCCGTCCGGCTCGTGCTCGTGACCTATCCGCCCGGAGCCGATTCCGATCTCCACTTCAACGTCGTGCCCGAGGTCACCATCGTCCAGGAAGGCGAGCTCGTCCTCTTCGCGCAGGGCCGGCGCGAGGTCGTCCGCTCCGGCGGGGCGCACTGGCTGCCGGACGCCACCACGCATCTCGCCCGCAACGAGACCGAGCGGCCGGTCCGGTTCTGGTCCCTGCTGCTCAAGCGCTGCGATTGACCGCGGTCGCCGCTCGCATGGCGTCATCGGACGGCCACCGGACCGGACCGGGCCTCGCGCTCGGGGCCGCCGCGCTGTTCGGCCTCAGCGCCCCGGCGGCCAAGCTGCTGGCGGGGGCGGTCGATCCGTGGCTCCTCGCCGGCCTCCTCTATCTCGGATCGGGGATCGGCCTCGGCCTCTACCACCTGACCGGCAGGCTTCTCGCGAAAGCGCCACGGGAGGCGCGCCTCGGGCGACACGATCTTCCCTGGCTCGCCGGAGCCATCGTGATCGGTGGGGTCATCGGCCCGGTGCTCCTCATGTATGGCCTCGCGCTCGGGACGGCGGTTCAGTCCTCCCTGCTCCTGAATCTCGAGGGGGTCTTCACCGCGCTGGTGGCCTGGTCCGTGTTCCGCGAGCACTTCGACGCCCGCATCGCCATCGGCATGGCGTCGATCGCCCTCGGGGCGGTGATCCTCGCCTGGAATCCCTCCGAGGCGTTCGCCCTGGAAGGCTCGGCCCTGCTCGTCAGTGCGGCCGGCCTGGCCTGGGCCATCGACAACAACCTCACCCGCATGGTCGCAGGCGGCGACCCGGTACAGATCGCGGCGCTCAAGGGCCTCACGGCCGGCTCGATCAATATCCTCCTGGCGACGGGCCAGCAGGCGGCCTGGCCCGGACCGAAGGTCATGATCTCCGCGGGCGTCGTCGGCTTCCTGGGATACGGCACGAGCCTCGTGCTGTTCGTGCTCGCCCTCCGCCTCCTCGGCAGCGCCCGCACCGGCGCGTACTTCTCGACCGCTCCCTTCATGGGCGCGATCGCGGCGGCGGTCGCGCTCCGGGAGCCGCTGGGCGGGCGCTCGCTGCTGGCCGCGGTCCTGATGGGGATCGGGGTCTGGCTACATCTCACCGAGCGCCATCACCACGAGCATCAGCACGAGGCGCTCGAGCACACCCACGCCCACGTCCACGACGAGCACCACCAGCATGCCCACCCGCCGGGAACTCCGACCGGAGAGCCGCACAGCCATGCCCACGTCCACGAGCCGCTCCGTCACAGCCATCCGCACTTCCCCGATCTGCACCATCGCCACCACCACTGACGCCCCGCGGCCTACTCGGGCCACGACCTCCGGACCCAGGCGCAGACGCCGGTCGAGCGAGGTCCATCGAGGGCACAGGTCGCCCAGACGCAGCGCTCGAGCCAATTGCACACCGTTTGCGCCTCGTTTTCCGACAGGCTCCGCCCAGGCAGCTCCTCGACGCCATTCATCGAGATCACGACCGCGGAGTACGAGCCGTCGCCGCTGACCGGGCACGTCTCGTGACGGCCCGCGCCGGCCCGCAGCGAGCTGTTCCTGCGAACCCCGGACGGTCGCTACGGACACGTGAGCGCCATTGGCGGGCTGCCCTTCGGCCGCCTACCGGTGGCATGTCGGGGCGGGCCAGCTTCGCCCGGACCGGATCCGTCACCGTCTCCGTCGGCCGCCAGGACTCGGCCGCCGCTCAGACCGAGTGCCAGGAGCAGCACCACGCCGAGCCCGCCCCGGAAGTCGCTCATCCGCCGTAGCCCCAGTTCCAGCACGGGAGCCGCTCCTTCCAGAACCAGTCGTCGCACAGAGCTTCGTCGCAGCGGCGCCGGCACTCCGGCTCGGTGACGTCGGCCGTGCACTGCAGGGCGGCCGCCATCCAACAGTAGCAGGCCCCGCGCAGCCCGCCGGCCCGGTCCGGCTCCGCCGCGGGCCCGTCTGCGGCCGCTCCGGCGAGCAGCACCAGGCCGAGCGCGCCGATCCTGATCCTCGCCATCATTGCGGCCACCTCCCGATCTTCCTATACTCCTGCGGTATGCGCCCGCGATGGCCGATGATCGCTCTCCTCCTGCTCTCGGGGCTGGCGCCCGGCCTGGCGAATCTCGGGCACGCCGGCCCGGCGTACGTCCTGCGCGCGGTCGCGCGCACGGGCGACGCCGCCCCGGGCGGCGGCACCTTCGATCGATTCGGCCAGGAGGCGCTGCCCATCGTCGCGCCGGTCAACACCCGGGGCGACGTCGCCTTCTTCGCGAGCCTCAGCCGGGGCCCCTCGGACGAGGGCATCTTCCTCCAGCGTGCCGGGCGTATCGTGACGGTGGCCCGCGAAGGCGACCGGGTGCCGGGCGTCGGTCGCCTCTCCGGATTCGGCAAGCACCCGACGCCGGCTCTGAACGACGCGGGGGTGGTCGCGTTCACGGCCGCGGTGGCGGGCGGACGCGCCGTCGAGGGCGTCTTCATCTGGTCCGCCGGACGTCTGCGCGCGGTCGCCACCACCGGCACCCCGGCCCCGGGGATCCCGTCCGGCGTCGTCGCGGGCGTCGACGCTCCGGCCATCAACGCGGGCGGCGAGGTGGTCTTCCTCGCCACGATCCGGCGTGGCCGCGAGTCGATCGAGGCGATCCTCGCCAGTCGCGGCGGGACGCTGCGGAAGGTCGTGGCTCAGGGGGATGCCGCTCCCGCCGGCGGCGTCTTCGCCGGCTTCGGCCCGCCCGCGGTCAACGCGCGCGGCAGCGTGGCCTTCGCCGCGGTCGTCGAGGGCAAGTCGGTGCCGGGCGGCATCTTCGTGGCGGCCGGCGACCGCATCCAGATGCTGGTCGGCGCCGGCGAGGACACCCCGATCGGCGGCATCTTCGCCAAGTTCTCCGAGCGCATCGCGCTCGACGACGGCGGCCTCATCGCCTTCCACGGCATGCTCAAGTTCGCGCCGGTCGAGGCGGCGATCTTCGCGGTGGAAGGCGGCCGCCCCCGCGCCGTCTCTCGGCTCGGCGACTCTGCGCCAGGCGGCGGGACCATCGCCCAGTTCGGGCTCTGGCCCGCGGTCGACGGGGGCGGCGCCATCGCGTTCGCCGCGTCCATCGAGGGCGGACCCGCACCGGTGGCCATCCTGATGGCGGACGGGACCGGGCTCTCCCGCGTGGTTGCGGTCGGCGACACGCTGCCCGCCGGCGATCACATCGCCTCGCTCACGCTCTACCCGGTGGTCAGCGTGGGGCACCGTGGTCACGTGACGTTCGCGGTGGCGCCGATCGCCACCGGGGAGGGACCGGAGGGTCTCTTCACCGCCCAGCCCTCCCCCGCTCGCTGACCGCTCCCGCGCACCCGCAGCGCTCAGTTCATGTCGTACGGCGGATACTCGAGGAACACGTTGGCCGCGGTGACGAGGACGAGGCGGCTCGTCACCCGCGCGGGCAGCGATTCCCCCCGCAGCATTCGCATCGCGAGCGGCAGGATCTCGTAGCCACAGCGGTCGAGAAAGAACGCCACCGAGCCGATGACGATGCTGCCGCGATTGGCCGGGTCGATCTCCTTCCGCTCGTTCATGCCCCCGTGGATCGTCCGGTCCACGCCGTGGCTCACGATCGCGGCGTCGTGGACACGGCCCGCGCTCTCCACCGTGGATTTCACCGCCAGCGCGGTCGTGTCGTCGGTGGCGGCCAGGAGCAGCTTGCCGGTCGGGTGCGCGCCGAGGAACTTGCCGAGGAGGGGGCCGACCTGGGCCGGGTTGCCCCTGGTATCGAGCGCAGTCACGCGCACCGCGGGCAGGCGCTGGGCGAGCGCCTCCGTGACTCCCCGGGCGCGCTCCGGAACCCGATCCGCCGCCGCCGAGAGATTGCCGACCACCGCGGCCGCCGTCGGCTGGCCGCGCCACGACCGGAGCGCGAACTGGGCCAGTGCCTCCCCAGCGACGTGGCCCGCCGCCAGGTTGTCCAGGGTATAGAGAGGCGCCCCCGGAACCGGATAGTTCAGGGCCAGGATCGGGATCCCGGCCGCCTTGAGCTTCTGGGCGATCGCCGCGTTGGCCGCGCCCTGGTGGTACTGGATGTAGAGGTCGACCTTCCGGGCGATCGCCGCGTCCGCGTTCTGGAGCGCGCGTGCGTCGTCGCGCTGGTTGTCGTAGTAGACCATCTCGACCGGGTGGGCCCGCGCGGCGAGCATGAAGCTCTCGCGGATCTCGCGCCCGGTGAAGCCGGTCCCCTCGACGGTGACCCCGGGCTCCTCGGTGAGGTTGGCGAACGCGACGACGTACCGGCGCTGGGCCCCCGCCGGCCAGAGTCCCGCCGCGACGACCAGAAGCGCGACCAGGCCGGCCGCGACCGGCCAGACACGTGGACGCCGGCGGCCCCTGAGGGAGGACGCCGGCGCCCGGTCCTTCACGAGCGATGCTCCGAGGGAGCGATCTAGCGGATCGCCTCGATCCCGACGAAGTTGCCGGTCAGACCGACCGCCTTCGGCACCGTCATGTTGAAGAAGAACGTGGCGCGCCCGGTGGCCGCGGCCTCGGCGGCGATGAGATCGGTGCGAACGTTCTCGATGATGTGGATGCCGTTGTCGGTGAGCAGCATGTTATGGACGATGAAGGCTTCCTTCGGGCTCTCGCCGGGGATGACCTCGACGCCCCAGGTGTCGTTCCCGACCGCCACGATCTTCTGGGAGATCAGCCAGGTGGCCGCGTCCTTGCCGATGCCGGGCTCACCCGAGTTGTACGTCGCGTTCTGGGCCGGGTACTGCTCGAAGAGGTCGCCCCACCCGGTGTGGATGATGACGATGTCTCCCTCGCGCAGCGTGACGTTGTACATCTTGAGGCCGGCCTGGATGTCGGCCGCGGTGATCACGGTGCCCTTGTCGAGGCACGGCTTCTTGCAGGCGGGGTTGCTCTTGAGCTTGTTGGCCTGCTGGTAGACCTTCACCATGTCCACAATGACACCGCGGGTCGCGAAAGGCTTGAGGTGCTCGAGACCCAGCTTGGTCATGGCGTTCTGGGTGATGAACTTGCCCATCGGGGTCTGGTTGTAGTAGCAGTCCTTCCGTCCGATGTGCCCCATGCCGTCGAGGTGCGTGCCGACGTGGCTCTGGCTGAGCCAGGTGTCTTCCATGTAGGTCAGCTGGTTCTCGCCGAGCGCGCCCCCGGGGGCGAGCGTGGTCGCGGTCAGAATCGTCTTGGTGAACCGCGTGCCGAAGAGCGGGATGCCGTCGGCCAGCGGATACGCCATCGCGATAACCTTCCCATCCTTGATCTCGGTGGCGGCGGCCTTGGTCACGGCCGGGGTGATGCGGTTGGTCGCGCCGGTCTGATCGTTGGGGCCCCAGGGCGAGGCCGGAACCAGTGTCTTGCAGTCGGACTGGGCGGACGCCGCCGAGCCGAAGGCGAGCACCATCAGGGCCGCTATCACCACTACGATCGCTCTTGGCTTCATTGCCGACTCCTTGTTCTCCGTGAGAGGGCACGCCGCGCGTCGCGGGGTTGACGCCGGGGGCATCCTAGGTCAGCCGGGAGCGCGAGGTCAAGTCCTCGGGAATAGCGCAAGGCGTCATGCCGTCCCCCTTGACCGCAGGGCGACCTTCCTCCACTATCGGCCGGCCGATGGCCTCTCTCGGGCGGGCCGCGCTCCTGCTGTTCATCGCCGTGACCCTCGCGGCGGCCGGGGTCCCACCCGCCCTCGACGAGGACCGCAGCGTCCCCGGCTTCTGCAGCCCCGACTGCCCTCTCCAGCAGGTCGCCCACTCGGTCGCGGTGGCACCCGCTCCCGTTCGTCACGACGGGAGCGTCGAGCCCGCGCGCGAGCGGCCGACGGCGGAGCCGGCGGGCACCTGCCTCGTCCCGGTCGCGCTTCCCGACGCGCCCCGGGCCCCGCCGCTCGCGTAGCGCCCCGCCCCTCGACACGCCCCGGCGGCTCATTGGCCGCGCCGTCAACTCACGCACCTGCTCCCGGAGGGCGCTCTCATGTGGAACCGTGCTCGTCTGTGGCCCTTGCTCTTGCTGTCACTCTGGCCGGGCGGTCCGGTGCCCGCGTACGCCGAGGATACCGAGACGATCCGGCGCGAGCTCGGCGAGGTCCAGCGGCAGCTCGACTCGGTCCGCGAGCAGTACGAGCAGCGGCTGCGCGAGCTGACCAGCCGCCTGGAGCAGCTCGAGTCACAGCGCCGGGTAGACGCTCCCGCCCCGGGGGCGGCGGCCCCGTCCTCCGCGGCACCTGCCGCGGGACCGGCAACCACCGTCCCGCTCACCACCGCCGCGTCGGGCACGGCCACGCCTCCGGCCGGCGAGCCCACGGTCGGCGAGCTGCTGGCCCCGCGGCAGCCGTTCGCTTTGGCCCAGCCCGGCCGCACGCTCCTGTTCGACATCGGGGTGAGCGGCGACTTCGTCACCGACTTCACGTCGCGTACCCGCGAGCGCCGCCAGGACGGCACCTTCGCCGGGCGCGAGAACCGCTTCTTCCCTCGCGAGGTCGAGCTCGGCCTCTTTGGCCGGGTGGACCCGTACGCGAGCGCGGTGGTGCGGCTGTCCGCCGGCGAGGAGCCCGCCGGGCTCGAGCCGTCCGACCGCAGCCTCACCGTCAAGGTGGACGAGGCGAACCTCACGCTGCTCACGCTGCCCCTCGGCACGACCGCGCGGCTGGGGTTGATGCGCCCTCGCTTCGGCACGCTGAACGTGGTCCACCAGGACGACCTGCCCCAGATCGACCGGCCGAACGTGCTGAGCCGGTTCTTCGGCGAGGAGCAGATGGACGGCGAGAAGGGCGTGGAAGCCTTCTGGGTGCTGCCCCTGCCGGTCTACAACGAGCTGTCGGTCGGCGCCTTCGACGGCGACAACGAGGTGGCCTTCGGCCGCGGCACCCTCCGCGACCCGCTGGTGATGGGTCGCTGGCGCACGTTCCTCGAGCTCGAGGAGCGGGGCGGCCTGCAGGTCGACGTCTCGGCCGCGAGCGGCATCGCCACCGACGCGCATCGCAACACCGTCCTCGGCCTGGGCGCCAAGTACAAGTGGGCGGCGCCCGGCTCCGGCTTTCCCCTCTTCACGCTCGCCGGCGAGGCCCTCTACGGTATCCGCACCGTGGCCGACGAGAGCGTGGCCTCCGGCCGGCGGCACGCCGAGCGCTGGGGCGGCTATCTCTACGCGCAGTACGATTTCACGCGGCGCTGGGCGCTCGGGCTGCGCGGCGACTGGACCGAGCTGCCGGTCGACCGGGGGCGCGAGTGGGCGATCTCGCCCTACCTGCAGTTCAAGCCGTCGGAGTTCCTCCGCTTCCGCGCCCAGTACAAGCGCACCGAGGGCTCGGGCGCGGTGGAGCGGGTGGCCGACGAGTTCTTCCTCCAGGGCACGTTCATTCTGGGGGCCCATCCCACGGAGCGCTTCTGATGCGCCCGCCGGCGCGTCCCATCATCGCGGTCGGCCTGCTGGGCATCCTCCTGGCCGGCCTTCCCGCCCCCCGCGGAGCCGCCGAGCCTCCGCTGCGCGTCCTGGCCACCTTGCCGGATCTCTGGTCCATCACCCGCGCCCTGGTCGGCGACCTCGGCCAGGTCCAGGTCGCGACCCGCCCCGGCCAGAACCCCCACGATCTCGAGATCCGGCCGAGCCAGGTCCTGCTCGTGCGGCGCGCCGAGATCCTGGTGCGCAACGGCCTCGAGGAAGACGCATGGATCGACCCGGTCGTCGAGAGCAGCGGCAACCCGCGCCTGCTGCGCGGCTCGCCGAGCGTGATCGAGAGTGCGCGGGGCCTGGTCCTGCTCAAGGTGCCGTCGGGGCCGGTGGACCGCTCGGTCGGCGACGTCCACCCTTCCGGCAACCCTCACTACACGCTCGACCCGGGCACGATGCCGGCCGTCACCGCGACGATCGTGAGCGGCCTCGTCCGTCTGCGGCCAGACCTGGCCGCGGCCCTCGAGGCCA
>DATJIR010000028.1:0-6853 GCA_035493135.1 Verrucomicrobiia bacterium | reverse complement strand
ACTACGCGGAAAGTTCGGGAAGGAATATGAGGATTACTGCGCGCGCGTCCCGCGCTGGATTCCGCGGTTCTGGAGCAAACGGAAGCCTTTCGCCGCAGATTGACGCCGACAAACGCAAGATTGAGCCACAGGCCAAGAGATAGTGCCAAGGGCCGGAAGCTAGCGCCGATCCGGGAGGCTGGACGGAGGTTCTATCGAGCCACGGTCGCGGCGAAAGGCGCCGAAATAATCAAAAGCCTGAGGTTGGTACCCCAGGCTTTTGATTTCGGTGGTTGCGGGGGCTGGATTTGAACCAGCGACCTTTGGGTTATGAGCCCAACGAGCTACCGGGCTGCTCCACCCCGCGGTGTCTGACGTAATGTACCCGACCCGGCGAGGGGAGTCAACCCCGGGCCTGGAGGGGCCGGCTCACGCGCACTTGATGAACACGGCGGTGCGATCGTCGGCGGGCGGGGCCCCGTCGGTGAAGGCGGCCAGTGCCCGCCGGAGCGCCGCGGTCAGCTCCGCGGCGGAAGTCCCGCACCCGCTCGTGACCACGTCGATCACCCTCCGGGTGCCGAAGCGCTCGCCGGTAGCGCTCTCGGAGTCGATCACGCCGTCCGAGAGCACCGCGAAGATGTCGCCGGGCTCCATCCGGATCGGGTTCCGCGGGACTACCGCGAGATCATCGAGGCAGCCCAGGGGGACGGTGTCCGTCTCGAGCGTCACGCAGGCGCCCGCGGTCGCGCGGTAGTAGAGGAGCGGTCCCTGCCCGCAGCTGAAGCTCGTGAGGGTCCGCGCGCGGGCGTCGAGCTCGCCCACCCAGGCGGCGATGAAGCGGCCCTCCGTGAGGTCGGCGCAGAACTGCGCGTTAAGGTGCCGGACGATCGCGGGCAGATTCTCGCCGACCCGGACCGCCATCCGGAGCATCGCCCGCACCTGGGTGACCGAGAGCGCCGGGCCGATGCCGTGACCGCTGGCGTCGGCCAGGAGCAGGACCGCGCGCTCGGCGTCGGTGGCCACGATGCGCGGGCCGCTCTCGCCGGGCTCACGACGGCAGCCGATCACGTCGTAGGTGTCGCCGCCGGTCTCGTCGGCCGGCTCGTTCCAGGCGTCGATGTCGAAGCCGGGCACGGCCGGGATCCGCTCGGGCAGCGTGTCCTGCTGGATGCGCCGGGCCACCTGCAGATCGCGCTCGAGCCTCAGCAGTGTCCGGAGCGAACCCCGCATCCGCTCGTGGGCCTCGGTCAGCCGGTGCACCTCTCGAATCGACGAGGGGCTCGGTGGCCGTCCCTCCAGATCGCCCCGGCTGATCCGCTCGCTTTCGCTGACCAGCGCCTGCAGCGGCCGGCTGTAGCCCCGGGCGAGATGGACGGAGTACACGATGGCCAGCCCGAGGCCGACGGCCATGACGAGCCCGATGCCCAGACGCAGGTGGCCGAGACCTCCCAGCAGATCGGACTCCGGCACCATGACCTCGATCTGCAGCCGCCGATCCGGCCCGAGCGGGAACGGACGGAGGTCCACCCACCACGGCTCGGCCCCGCTCCGCAAGCGGAGCGGGCCGGTGCGGTCGGGTGGCCGGATCGAGAGCGCGCGGCTGGCCCGCGCCAGCATGGGGGTGTCGAGATCCTCGGGCCGCTTCAGGAGCGCCGGCGCCTGCGCGGCGGCGGTGCGATAGCGCGGGTCATGCGGCAGCCCGAGAATCAGGCCGTCGTCGGTCAGGACCAAGACCCCGCCGTTCGCCCCTGCCCGCAGGCTGGTCGTGAACGCGGAGATGTCCGTCAGCAGCACGTCCACCCCGAGCACCCGCACGCGGCCGTCCCGCCCCTCGAGCGCCATCGCCGCGGTCATGCCGGGCGCCCGGGCGGTATAGAACATGTACGGCTCCGTCCAGTAGACCGCGGGCCCGGACGCCCCGTCGCGACCGCGGGCCTGTAGCGCCCCCCGATACCAGGGCCGCTCCCGCGGGTCGTAGTCGCTCGGCCGCGACGACGGGATCGGCGGGCGCCCATCCTCGCTCCACTCGAGCCAGGCCGCGCGCGGCCCCCACGTGTCACGGCGTGTCTGCCGGCTGCGCCAGGAGTCGCCGAAGTGAAACACGATGTGCTCGCGCCCGCGCTCGTCGGCCAGCATGATCGCGGAGAGCTGGCGATTGGCGCGCAGCAGCGGCACGAGCAGGCGGTTCATGGCCGCCGCGTCCTCGGCGGCGAGCAGGCCCGCACCCTCCCAGCCCCGGAGCAGCTCGAGATCACGGGTGACCGGCTCGAAGAATTGCCGCAGGTTGAGATCGACCTGGCTCACCGTCTTGTCCAGGATCACCCCGGCGAGCGCCTCGGCGGTCTGCTTGGAGCCGACGAAGGTCAGCGCCAGGGTCGCGCCGCCCAGCAGCACGATCACGAGGGCGAGGCTGACCAGCAGGCTCTGGTAGATCGAAACGGAGCGCGGCGCGCGGCTTCCGATCAGCCGCCCTCGCCCTGCCCTCTCCCCAGGGGAGAGAGCGAGCGCGCGGGCAGGTTCACCCGGCGCCCGGTGACGCGGTCGGTCTTGGCCGGCTCGAAGGCGCCGTGGCGCGCCAGGGCCCAGAGCACGCGCCAGGCCCCGCGCGTGGCGAGCAGCCAGTAGGTCTGGCAGCGGAAGGTGCCGAGAAAGCGCTCCTGGAGGCTCTTGCGGCGCAGGTCGACCTGGCGCGGGAGGTAGGGGCGCATGTCCTGGATCAGGGTCTGGGTCATGATGCCGCCCACCCACACCGTGAGCAGCAGCGAGACCGTCGGCGCGCCGGTGGCCATGTAGAACCAGAAGCGGTGGCCCTCGTGATGGTAGGCCAGGTACCAGCCGAGCCAGCCGGTCACCGGGTAGACCAGCGCCGCGATCGGCCACTCGATCACCTTGTTGCCGATGTGGCGGACGAGCTGGGCCAGGTTGAACGCGGTCCGCTCTTCCCTCCACGCGCGACGGAGGTACGGAATGTCGTCGAGGACGCCCAGGTACCAGCGGGCGTTCTGGCGGATCACGCCCTCGGAGGTCTCGGGCAGGTCGGTCACCTCGACCATCGGCAGCGCCTGGATCAGCACGCCGCGCCGCCCGAGGGCATAGCCGAGCGTGGAGTCCTCGGTGGCACCCGAGGTCGGGAAACCGCCGAGCGACTGCATGACGTCGAGCCGCACGAACTGGTTGTGGCCCAGACAGATCTGCGAGCGCCGGAAGAGGAGCTCGAAGGTGGGCCGCACCAGCCAGGCCAGACGGGGCAGGCGCTCGGTCAGCCGGGCCAGCAGACGCACCCGCTTGACCTCGTTCAGGAGCCGGGCGATCGAGACCCGGATGAAGATCGACGACTGCTGGATGGCGCAGATCTTCCCTCGGATCGTCAGGCGGTCGTAGTTCGCGAGCGAGAGCGGAATGCCCTGGTACGCGAGGCTCCCCTGCCCGCCGAGCTCGCGGTGAGCGATCCACCGGTACGTGTCCGGGTCCGGGATGGAGTCGGCGTCGCTCACGCCCACGAAGACGCGGCTCGCGTCCGTCTCCTCGGCCAGGATCTCGCGCAGCACCTCGGGGCGGAGAGCCCAGTTGAGTTGATGCGCCTTGCGCCCGGGGCCCGGCATCGCCACCTGGGAGAGGCGCTTCTGCTGGTAGGGCGGCAGGGTCTCCCGCAGGCGGCGCACCAGCTCGCCGGTGCTCACGCCCATCGCGGGGTGCGGGGCGCGCTCCTCCTCCTCCTTGGTGATCACCACCACGTGCAGGCGCCCGTGCGGGTAGCGGGAGGCGACGAGCGCCTGCACCGTGACCGCAATGTCGGGCTCCTGGAAGGCGGGCACCAGGTGCAGGAACACCGGGGCGGCCGGGTCGCGCTCGAGCCGCTCCTCGGTAGGCAGCTCGCCGAGGCGCGCGTAGGCGTCGCGCACGAAGCGGGTGGTCACGAGCATCCCGCGCCAGTCGAGCGCCAGCTTGAACGACGCCCGGATGTTGAAGAACAGCGCGATGAAGAAGAGGAGCGGGATGACGTCCACGCGGGCTAGCGCCCTCTCTGCCCGGGCGACGGCGGCAGCTTGAGGATGCGCTCGCCCGGCTTGACCAGCCCCAGGTCCTCGCGCGCCACCTGCTCGATCAGCTCGGGATCGGTGCGCAGGCGCGTCACCAGCGCGGTGAGGCGGCCGGTCTCGGCGCGGAGCGTGGTGATCTCCCGCTCCATGCTCTCGACCTCGCGCTTCATGTGCCAGACCCGGGCGAGGCTCTGCCCGCCGTAGCCCAGCACGATGACGGTGGCCGCCCCGAAGGCGGCGAGCACCAGGCGGCGGCTTCTCACTGGGCGAGGCTCCGGAACACGGCGCGGCCGGCCCAGACCGCGGCGCTGCCCAGCTCCTCCTCGATCCGCAGGAGCTGGTTGTACTTCGCGGTGCGCTCCCCGCGCGCGAGCGAGCCGGTCTTGATCTGGCCCGCGTTCACCCCCACCGCCAGGTCGGCCACGAAGGCGTCCTCGGTCTCGCCGGAGCGGTGCGAGATCACGGTGCCGTAGCCCGCGCGCTTGGCCAGCTCGACCGCCTCGAGCGTCTCGGTCAGTGTGCCGATCTGGTTCACCTTGAGCAGGATCGCGTTGGCGATGCCCTTGCGGATGCCCTCCTGCAGGATGGCCGGGTTGGTGACGAACACGTCGTCGCCCACGAGCTGGCAGCGGCCGCCGATCCGGCGGGTGAGCGCGCTCCAGCCCTCCCAGTCGTCCTCGGCGAGGCCGTCCTCGATGGAGCAGATCGGGTAGCGCCCCATCAGGGTCTCGTAGAAGGCGATCATCTCCTGGCTCGACTTCTCGGTCTTGTCGGCGCGCAGGCGGTAGCGGCCGTGCTCGCCGAACTCGCTCGCCGCGGTGTCGAGCGCGAGCCACACGTCCTCGCCGGGGCGGTAGCCGCTCCGCTCCACCGCGCGGAGCAGGAAGTCGAGCGCGGGCTCGTTGCCGCCGAGCGCGGGGGCGAAGCCGCCCTCGTCGCCGACGCCGGTCGACAGACCCTTGTCCTTCAGCAGGCGCTTGAGCATGTGGAAGATCTCCACGCCCATGCGGAGCGCCTCGCTGAAGGAGCCGGCCCCCGCTGGCACCAGCATGAACTCCTGGATGTCGAGGCCGTTGTCGGCGTGCGCGCCCCCGTTGAGCACGTTCATGAGCGGCACCGGCAGGATGCGCGCGCCGGGGCCGCCCAGGTACTGGTAGAGCGGCAGACCCGCGTCGTCGGCCGAGGCGCGGGCGGCGGCCAGCGAGATGCCGAGCAGCGCGTTGGCGCCGAGGCCCGACTTGTTGGGGGTGCCGTCCAGCTCGAGCAATGCGCGGTCGAGCGCGGCCTGCTCGCCCGCCTCGAGCCCCTCGATCTCGGGGGCGATCACCTCGTTGACGTTCTGCACCGCTCGGCGCACGCCCTTGCCGCCGTAGCGGTTGTCGTCGTCGTCGCGCAGCTCGACCGCCTCGCGCTTGCCGGTGGAGGCGCCCGACGGCACGATGGCCCGGCCGAACGCGCCGGACTCGAGCCACATCTCGACCTCGACGGTGGGGTTGCCGCGGGAGTCGAGCACTTCACGGGCGTGGGTGGCGCGGATCTCGGACATGGCTCAGGCCTTCCGCTCGAGGATGAAGCGCCCGAGGGCGCGAATGGGCTCGGCGCGCGGGCCGAATGCGGCCAGCGCCTCCTCGGCCTCGCCGACCAGGAAGCGCGCGCGGGCGCGGGAGGGCTCGATGCCGTGGATCGCCGGGTAGGTCGCCTTCTGCTGGATCTGGTCCTTGCCCGCGGTCTTGCCCAGCTCCTCCGAGCTCGCGACCACGTCGAGGATGTCGTCGACGATCTGGAAGGCCAGGCCCAGGTCCGCCCCGGCCACGCTGAGCGCGCGCACCTGCTCGGGCGTCGCCCCGCAGAGCATCGCGCCGACCCGCAGCGAGGTGCGGATGAGGGCGCCGGTCTTGTGGGCGTGGATGTAGTCGACGGTGTCGGCGCCCACCTGTCGGCCCTCCGCCTCCAGATCGGCCACCTGCCCCGCCACCATGCCGCCGTGCCCCGCTGCATCCGCCACGTCGACCACGACCGCCTGGAGCGCGTCCCGGCTGCTGGTGCCCGCGTTGTCGGCCACCAGCCGGAAGGCCAGGGTCAGCAGCGCGTCGCCGGCCAGGATGGCGGTGGCCTCGCCGAAGACCTTGTGGTTGGTGGGGACGCCGCGGCGGAAGTCGTCGTTGTCCATCGCGGGCAGATCGTCGTGGACGAGCGAATAGGTATGGATCAGCTCGAGCGCGCACGCGGTGGGCATGACCTGCTCCGCGGTGCCCCCGACCGCCTCCGCCCCCGCGATGACCAGCACCGGGCGCAGGCGCTTGCCCCCCGCGAAGACGCTGTAGCGCATCGCCTTGTGCAGGCTCTCGGGGCGCTCGGTCTCGGGCGGCAGGAAGCGGTCGAGGGCCACGTCGACCGCGGCGGCCCGCTCCTTCATGTACGCGCCCAGGTCGAAGCTCACGCGCGCTCCTCGTCGGCCAGGTCGAAGGGGGTCGTCTTCAGCACCCCGCTCTCGTCCCGGGTGAGGAGCTCGATGCGCTTCTCGGCCTCGTCGAGGTACTTGCCGGCGCGCCGGGCGAGCCCGACGCCTTCCTCGAACACCTGCAGGGATTCTTCCAGGGAGAGATTACCCGCCTCGAGCTGATCCACGATCTGCTCGAGGCGCTGCAGCGCCGCTTCAAACTTGATGTCGGTCATCCCGTTCCTTGAGCCGCTCCACCCGCGCCTCGAGCGCGCCCTGGTGCAGCAGGATCTCGACCGCGTCCCCGGGGCGTGTCTGCGCGGCACTGCGGACGATCGCACCCGACGGCAGCAGCCGGGTCAGGCTGTATCCCCGTCCGAGGACGGCCAGCGGC
>DATJIR010000027.1:0-5889 GCA_035493135.1 Verrucomicrobiia bacterium | reverse complement strand
ATGCGGGAGGAGCTCAACCGCATCCTGGTGCACCACACCGGCCAGTCCATGGACAAGATCCAGAAGGACACCGACCGCGACTTCTTCATGACCGCGGAGCAGGCGAAGGAATACAAGATCGTGGACGAGGTCATCTCCTCGAAGCCCACCACGCGGCCCGTCTCCGAAGTGGTCGTCACGGCCAAGTAGGGACCCATGGCTCGGACCCGCGAAGGCGGCGGCGCGCTCAAGTGCTCGTTCTGCGGCAAGAGCCAGAACGACGTCCGCAAGCTGATCGCGGGCCCCACCGTCTACATCTGCGACGAGTGCATCGAGCTCTGCAACGACATCATCGCGGAGGAGTGGGAGGAGGAGAAGAGCCGGGAGCTGCGGAGCCTCCCCAAGCCGGCCGAGATCAAGAACGTGCTCGATCAGTACGTGGTGGGCCAGGAGCGGGCCAAGAAGATCCTCGCGGTCGCGGTCCACAACCACTACAAGCGCATCGAGGCCGGCTCCGAGGCCGGCGACGTGGAGCTGCAGAAGGCCAACATCCTGCTGATCGGCCCCACCGGCTCCGGCAAGACCCTCCTCGCCCAGACCCTCGCCAAGATGCTCCACGTGCCGTTCACCATCGCCGACGCCACTACTCTTACCGAGGCCGGCTACGTCGGCGAGGACGTCGAGAATATTATTCTGCGTCTGCTCCAAGCGGCCGATTATGACGTGGAGCGGGCCCAGCGCGGCATCGTCTACATCGACGAGATCGACAAGATCGCGCGGAAGTCCGAGAACCCGTCGATCACCCGGGACGTCTCCGGCGAGGGCGTGCAGCAGGCTCTCCTCAAGATCCTGGAGGGCACGGTGGCGAACGTGCCGCCCCAGGGAGGCCGCAAGCATCCCCACCAGGAATTCATCCAGGTCGACACCACCAACGTGCTGTTCATCTGCGGTGGCGCGTTCGTGGGCGTCGACAAGATCGTCGAGGGGCGGGTGGGCCGGACCGGCATCGGCTTCGGGGCCGAGATCAAGAGCCGCGAGGACCGCCGGGTCGGCGACCTGCTGGCCCTGATCCAGCCCGAGGACCTGCTGAAGTACGGCCTGATTCCCGAATTCGTCGGCCGCCTGCCGGTGGTGGCGACCCTGCACGACCTCGACGAGGGGGCGCTGGTGCGCATCCTGCGCGAGCCGAAGAATGCGATCATCAAGCAGTACCAGAAGTACTTCGAGCTCGAGAAGGTGCGGCTCAAGTTCACCGACGACGCGGTGGCCGCGGTGGCCCGCGAGGCGATGAAGCGCGGCACCGGCGCGCGCGGTCTGCGCGCGGTGCTCGAGGAGGTCATGCTCGAGGTGATGTACGAGCTGCCCTCGCTGCCCGCCTTGAAGGAGTGCATCATCACCCGCGAGGTCATCCTCAACAAGGATCGCCCGATCCTCATCTCCGAGCAGAAGGAGCAGTCCGCCTAGTCCCCGTCACCCTCTCCCCACCGGGAAGAGGGCAGGGTGAGGGATTCCCGTGACCGGCACGCTGTACGTGGTCGCCACTCCCCTCGGCAACCTCGAGGACATCACCCTCCGGGCCCTGCGCATCCTGAAGGAGGTGGCCCTCGTCGCCTGCGAGGACACCCGGCGCACCCGCATCCTCCTCACCCACTTCGGCATCCACGCCCGCGTCACGAGCTACTTCGAGCACAACAAGCTCCGCAAGGGCACGCGGCTGCTGGAGACGCTGCAGGCCGGCCAGTCGGTGGCCCTGGTGACCGACGCGGGGACGCCCGGCATCTCGGACCCGGGCTTCGTGCTCGTCCGGCAGGCCCGCGAGGCCGGCGTCCCGGTGGTGCCGGTGCCGGGACCTTCCGCGGTGGTGGCGGCCCTCTCCGCGGCGGGGCTGCCCGCCGACCGGTTCGTCTTCGACGGCTTCCTGCCCGTGAAGCCGGGCCGGCGCGTCCACCGGCTGGAGGCGCTGCGCGACCTGGAGATGACGGTGGTGTGCTACGAGTCGCCGCACCGCATCCTGGCGACCCTCGACGCGGTGGCCCAGGTGTGGGGCGAGCGCGAGATCGTGGTGGCCCGCGAGCTGACCAAGCAGTTCGAGGAGATCGTGCGCGGCCCGGCGGCCCGCCTGCGGCAGCGCTTCGAGGCCGGCACCGCGCGCGGGGAGTTCACCCTGATCCTCCCCTCGCCAGGTTTCGAGATCGCAGAGCCCGAAGCGATGGTAGAGTGACCGCATGATCAGGATCTGGCTCGCCGCCCTCGTCCTGCTGGCGTCGCTCGGCGTGGGGAGTCGCCCCGCGTCCGCGGAGTGGTTCGCCGATCTCTTCGCCGGGCTGAGCCTCACCCGGGACCACGATCTGAAGCTCAACGACCAGGGGATCGGCCAGGGCACCTACGAGTCGGTGGAGTTCGACCGGTCGCTGGCGTGGGGCGGGCGCTTCGGGCGTTACTTCGACTCGGTGCCGTTCGTCGGGCTCGCGGTGGACTTCTTCCGCTTCTACCCGGACATCGGCGGCCAGTCGGTGCAGCTCCGCGGCTGCTTCTTCCCCGGCGGCTGCGGCACCGGGCGCGGCGGGACCGGCTCTCTCGACGTGCAGACCACCGCGGTCTCGGTGGATCTGATGCTCCGGCTGCCGCTGCTCAAGTCGGCGGACGCCCCCCAGGGGCGGGTGCAGCCGTACGTGGCGGTGGGCCCGCCGTTCTTCATCACCACGATCACCCCCCGGAACACGCGCAACTTCCGCAACCACGACGACGACACCGACTACTCGTTCGGATTCAAGGCGGCGGCGGGCGTCGCGGTGCAGGTGTTCAGCAACCTGGCCCTGTTCGGCGAGTACCGGTTCACCCACGTGTCGCCGGAGGTCGAGCTGCACGACGCGAACCTCAACCGCACCACGCTGCGAACCGATCTCGACACCCACTCCGCCCTGGTCGGCATCTCCGCCCGCTGGTAGCCGCCCGCCCCCGCCGGGGAGGTTTGTCCCGCCCCCTCGCGCGTATCCCGTATACTAAGGGGCCATGTTGATCCCCAAGGCTCTCACCATCGCCGGCTCCGACTCCGGCGGCGGCGCGGGCATCCAGGCGGATCTCAAGACGTTCTCGGCGTTCCGGGTGTTCGGCATGTCGGTGATCACCGCGGTGACGGCGCAGAACTCGCTCGGGGTCCAGGGGGTGGAGAACCTGCCGCCCGCCTTCGTCGCGCGGCAGCTCCGCTCGGTCCTGGATGACTTCGGCACCGACGCCGCCAAGTGCGGCATGCTCTCGACCGCGGCCATCATCGAGGCGGTGGCCGAGACGCTGGCCGAGCACCGGCTCGAGAAGCTCGTGGTGGACCCGGTGATGGTGGCCAAGTCGGGCGATCCGCTCCTGCAGGCCGACGCTCGCACCGCGCTGGCCGACCGCATCCTGCCGCTCGCGCTGGTGGTCACACCCAACCTGCCGGAGGCAGAGGTGCTGGCCGGCATGCGCGTGGTCGAGCCCGAGGACATGGAGGAGGCGGCGCGGCGGATTCACCTGATGGGGCCACGCTACGTGCTGGTCAAGGGCGGCCACCTCAAGGGCGACGCGACCGACCTGCTCTGGAACGGGCGGGAGTTCACGCGCTTCACCGCGGCGCGGGTGGACTCCGCGAACACCCACGGCACCGGCTGCACCTTCTCGGCCGCCATCGCGGCGGGCCTCGCGCGCGGTCAAGCCCTCGGGGACGCGATCCGATCGGCCAAGGCCTACGTGACCCGCGCCATCCGCGAGGGCTTCAAGGCGGGCCGCGGGGTGGGCCAGCTCCGTCACTTCATCCCCGACTGGTGATGGCCGACTCCGAGCCGATCGCCAGCGCGGGGACGCCGGGGGACGACGACGCCGGCAAGATGTCGTTCTTCGAGCACCTCACCGAGCTGCGGACCCGCATCATCTGGAGCCTGATCCCGTCCGCGGTCGGCCTCGCGATCGCGTTCTACTTCACGGACCGGATCATGGTGTTCCTCCAGCAGCCGCTCGCCAAGCTGAAGAGCCCGCCGATCTTCCTGACCCCGACCGAGTACTTCTGGACGTACATGAAGGTCGCGATGATCACCGGCGTGTTCATCGCGATGCCGATCATCCTGTGGAACGTGTGGGCCTTCGTGGCCCCGGGGCTCCACAAGCACGAGCGCCGCTACGCGGCCCCCTTCGTCATCGTCGGCTCGCTCCTGTTCATCGGGGGCGGGGCCTTCGCGCTGCTCCTGGTGATCCCGTTCGCGGTGCAGTTCCTGCTGAACTTCGGCATGGACAAGGGCGCCCAGCCGATGATCTCGATCGCCGCCTACATCGACTTCATCACCAAGTTCACCCTCGCCTTCGGGGTGGTGTTCGAGCTGCCGGTGGTGATCACGCTCCTGTCCATGCTCGGGATCGTGACGCCCAAGTTCCTGTCCAAGAACCGCAAGTACGCGGTGCTGATCAACTTCATCATCGCGGCCGTCCTGACCCCCACTCCGGACATCGTGAACCAGACCCTGATGGCGGGCCCGCTCTGCATCCTCTACGAGCTCGGCATCATCTCGGCGCGTATCTTCGGCCGGAAGCAGCCCGCGAAGCCGGCGCCGACGGAAGATGCCCCGAAATGAGCCCGCTCGAGTTCTCCTCCCTCGACCTGCCCGGGCCGGTCCGGCGCGGCATCCAGGACGCGGGGTTCGTCGCCACCACCGCGATCCAGGAGGCGGCGCTGCCGCTGGCCCTGCGCGGCAAGGACGTGGCCGGGCAATCCCAGACCGGTACCGGCAAGACCGCCGCGTTCCTGATCGCGGCCTTCACCCGCTGCCTCACCCACCCGGCCCCTGCCCGCGCCGCGGTGACGTCGCCCCGGGTGCTGATCATCGCCCCGACCCGGGAGCTGGTGGTGCAGATCGAGGCCGACGCGCGGCTGCTCGGCGCGCACACCGGGCTCGGGATCCTGTCGGTCTACGGGGGCATCGACTACAACAAGCAGCGCGACGCCCTGCGCGACGGCTGCGACATCCTGGTCGGCACGCCCGGGCGGCTCATCGACTACCTCAAGCAGCATATCTGGTCGCCGGGCAAGGTTGAGGTCCTCGACATCGACGAGGCCGACCGGATGTTCGACATGGGCTTCATCGCCGACCTGCGCTTCATCCTGCGCCGGCTGCCCAAGCCGGAGAAGCGGCAGTCGTTCCTGTTCTCCGCGACGCTCTCGTTCCGGGTGCTGGAGCTGACCTGGGAGTTCATGAACAATCCGGCCCAAATCAGCATCACCCCGCAGCAGAAGACGGTGGAGAAGGCCGAGCAGGTGCTCTATCACGTCGGCCGCGAAGAGAAGTTCAACCTGCTGCTCGGGCTGCTGCGCCGCGAGGGCGGCGATCGCATCCTGATCTTCTCCAACACGCGCGAGGAGGCGCGCCGGCTCGAGGATCGACTGAGCCGCAACGGCTGGGAGGCGCGCGCGCTTACCGGCGACGTGGATCAGAAGAAGCGGCTCAAGATCCTGAACGACTTCAAGGACGGCCAGCTGCCGATCCTGGTCGCCACCGACGTGGCCTCGCGCGGGTTGCACATCGAGGGCGTGAGTCACGTGGTGAACTGGGACATGCCGCAGGACGCCGAGGACTACGTGCACCGAATCGGGCGCACCGCGCGCGCCGGCGCGGCCGGCAAGGCGATCAGCCTGGTGGACGAGGCGGGGGCGCTGGCGCTCGAGCCCATCGAGAAGTTCATCGCCCAGAAGATCCAGGTGGACTGGGCCGAGGACGACCTGTACCTGCCCGAGATCAAGCCCACGAGCGAGGAGCGGCGCCGCTACGCCGAGGAGAAGCGCCAGCGCATGGCCGCGCGGGGTGGCGGGCGCGGCGGCGGCCCCGGGCGCCCGGGCGGCGGCGGCCGCCCCGACGGCCCCGGCCCCAGCCCGGGCCCCCCCCGCTAAGC
>DATJIR010000026.1:0-3493 GCA_035493135.1 Verrucomicrobiia bacterium | reverse complement strand
TCAGTCGTCGTCGTGCAGGATGCGGACGGACGGGGTCTCGAGGTCGTCGAACTGCCCGGCGCGCGCCGCCCACAGGAACACCCCGAGCGCCGCCCCCGCGAAGAGCAGCGCCACCGGCAGCAGCACGAACATCACGCTCATCGGCGGCCCTCCGCCACGTCGGGCCGGGCGAAGGTGCGCGCCCGGTACGAGCTCAGGATCACGGTCAGCGAGGAGAGCGGCATGAGGATCGCCGCCACCAGCGGGTTCAGCACGCCGGTCATGGCCAGGGTCACCCCGACCACGTTGTAGCCGAGGGAGAAGATCAGGTTGCGGCGCACCACCCGCATCGTCCGGCGCGCGCCGTCGAGCAGCTCGGCGAGGCGGCCCACCCCGGGGCGCACCACGAAGACGTCGGCCGCGGTGAGCGCGGCCTCCGCGCCGCCCGCCACCGCGATGCCCACGGTGGCCGCCGCGAGCGCGGCCGCGTCGTTGACGCCGTCGCCGACCATCACCACCGGGCCCTCGGCGCCGCTGGCCAGCACCGCGCGGAGCTTGTCCTCGGGCAACACTCCGCCGCGGCAGTCCTCGGTCGGCAGCCCCAGGCGGCTCCCCGCCGCGCGCGCGATGCGCGCGTCGTCGCCCGAGAGGATGCCCGGCCGCCAGCCGAGCCCGCGCACCCGGTCGAGCGCCGCGCCCGCGTCGGCGCGCAGCGGGTCGCCGAAGCCGGCCGCCGCCACCACCCGCCCGTCCACCGCCACCAGCACCGGGGTGAGCCCCTCGCCTGCCAGCGCGCCGACCGCGGCCGCCAGCGTCGCCGCCGGCGCGGTAGACGATCCGCCGGCCCGCCCGATCACGAATTCGGGCGAGCCGACGACGAGCCGCCGCCCGTCCGCGAGCGCCTCGACCCCGCCGCCGTGCGTCTCAGTGATCTCCACGCGCATGCCCGCCGGAGGCTCGCCGAGCGCGCGCAGGAAGGCCCGCGCGAGCGGATGCGAGGAATGCGCCTCCGCGGCCGCCACCAGCGGCTTGACGCTCTCGTCGCCGTGCCAGCGCACCAGCGTCGCGCGCCCCTCGGTGAGCGTGCCGGTCTTGTCGAGCCACATGCGCCCGGGTCGCGTCAGCTTCTCGAGCACGTCGCCGCCCTTGACCAGGAAGCCGGCCCGCGCGGCCTGCCCGATGGCGGCGCTCACCGCCAGCGGGGTGGCGAGCCCCAGCGCGCACGGGCACGTGACGATCAGCAGCGCCGCCGCGTGGTCGAGCGCGCGCGAGGGGTCGATGCGCGCCCACAGCGCGAAGGTGATCGCGGCCAGAGTGAGCACCGCCGCCACGAAGTGGCCGGAGATGCGGTCGGCCAGCTGGGCGATCGGCGCCCGGCGCCGCGCGTGCTCGTCCACCAGGACCATCAGCCGGCCCACCCGCGTGTCCTCGCCGGTGCGCTCGACCCGGACCTCGAGCCGCGACGCCAGGTTGAGGGTGCCGGCGTGGACGCGCTCGCCCACCTGCACGCCCTGGGGCGCCGACTCGCCGGTCAGCAGCGAGAGGTCCACCGTGGAGCGTCCCGCCGCGATCACCCCGTCGGCCGGCACCGGGTCGCCCGCGCGCACCTCGACGAGCGCGCCGGGGACGAGCGTCTCGAGCGGCACCTCGCGCACCCGGCCCTCCTCGAGGAGGCGCGCCGCGGTCGGGTAGAGCGAGGCGGCCAGCTCCGCGGCGTCGCCCGCCGCGCGCTGCTGCCGCCGCTGCAGGTAGCGGCCGGAGAGCAGCAGGAAGATCAGCGCGGTCACCGAGTCGAAGTAGACCTCGCCGCTGCCGCGCACCGTGTTGAGCACGCCGTGGAGGAAGCCGGCCAGGAGGCCGATGCTGATCGGCAGGTCCATGCCGAGGGTGCGCGCGGAGAGCGCGGACCACGCGCTGCGGAAGAACACGCCGCCGCCCCAGATCAGCGAGGGGACGGTCAGGAGCAGGCTCGCCCAGCGGAAGAACGCGGAGAACTCCGGCTCCATGCCGTCCAGCATCCCGCCGTAGAGCGCGAACGCGATGCCCATCACGTTGGCCGCCACCGCGCCGGCCAGGCCGATCCGCGAGAGCATCGCCCGGTCCTCGCGGCGCCGCGCGGCCTGCGCGGCGAGCCCGCGGCACGGGTGCGGCGTGTAGCCGAGCGAGCCGAGCCGCCGCGCGATGGCCGACAGCGGGACCGTGCGCGGATCCCAGACCACGCGGGCCTGCGAGCGGGGCAGGTCCAGCCGCGCCTCGGCCACGCCCGGCACCAGGCCCGGCAGCTTCTCGACGAGCCAAACGCAGGCGCCGCAGTGCACACCCTCGAGGTAGAGCTCGGTGGAGAAAAGCCCGCCCGGCTCGGGACGGCAGGCGCGGCCCTGGAAGCCCGGATCGTCGAGCTCCGAGTAGAGCCGGTCCGCGGCCGGCGCGGAGGCCGGGGCCGCGCCGGCGCGGAGCGCGTAGTAGCGCTCGAGCCCGTGCTCGTGGAGGATGGCCCATACCGCGCGACAGCCCTCGCAGCAGAACTGGCGCGGGGCGGCTGGATCCATCGCCGCGGTCGGCACCGCGAGCCCGCAGTGCGCGCAGGCCACCGCCCCCGCGATGATCGGCGCGGCGACCGGCTCAGTGGTGGGCATGGCTCGCCGGCTCCGACGCGCCCGCGCCCGGGTCCACCGCGTGCAGCCGGCCGCCGACCGCCAGCAGCCCCACCACGATCATCGCGGTCGCGCACGCGACCGGGATGTGCCGCCGGAGCGGGCCGGCCAGGCTCTGCAGCCCGACGCCCACGCTCAGCATCGCCGGGACCGTGCCGATCCAGAACACCGCCATGAGCGCGACGCCCCCGAGCGCGCTGCCGGTGCCCGCCGCCGTGACCAGGAACGCGTAGAGCCAGCCGCAGGGCAGGAGGCCGGTGGCCAGGCCGACCGCGAGGGCGCGCAGCAGCGGCCGCGCCTCCGCGACCGCGCCGATGCCGCGGCCGGCCAGCGAGCGGAGCGCGCGGGGCGCGCGGAGGCGCACCGTGCGCGCTCCGAGCGCCTCGAGGAGCGTGTGCACGCCCCAGAGCGTGATCAGGACGCCGGAGACGATCGCGGTGGCCCGCTGCACGCCGAGGACCACGCCGCCGGTGGTGTCCAGCGCGGCCCCGAGCAGGCCCGCCGCCCCGCCGAGCGTCGCGTAGGCCGCGAGGCGCCCGCCGTTGTAGGCCAGGTGGCACCACCACGCCGCGCGCCCGCGCAGCGAGCCGGCGCCGCCCGCGTAGAAGGCGACGAAGCCGCCGCACATCCCGGCGCAGTGGGCGCTGCCGAGCAGGCTCGCGCCGAGGACGGTGACGATCAGCGCGGTCATCGGGCCGCGGCGAGGTCCTGGCTGAGCGTCCGCGTGAAGACCTCCTCCCCGCGCGTCACGCGCACCCGCAGCTCCCAGAGCCCGGTCCGCGCGTGCGCCAGCGTCGCCACGTAGGCGCCGGCGGGGCCCGCGGGAGCCAGCGTGAAGCTCGCGATGTCGCGCGCCCGCG
>DATJIR010000025.1:0-31914 GCA_035493135.1 Verrucomicrobiia bacterium | reverse complement strand
CGATCGAGCAGGCGACCGGCGACTGGATCCTGTCCCTCGACGCCGACGAGCGGGTGACGCCCGAGCTGCGCGAGCGCATCCGTTCCATCTTGAAGGACGACGGACCCGCCGACGGCTACGCCATCCCCCGGCGCAACATCTTCTGGGGCGCCTGGGTGCGCCACGGCGGGCTCTACCCCGACTACCAGCTGCGACTCTTCCGCCGGCACGCGGGGCGCTTCGTGGAGAACGCGGTGCACGAGTCCGTCACGGTGACGGGGCGAGTGGACACGCTGGCCGAGCCGCTGCTCCATCACTCCTATCGCGACCTCGAGGACTTCGTGCGTCGCTCCAACCGCTACTCGACCCTGTCGGCGCAGGACTGGATCCGGCGCGGGAAGCGGGCCGGGCTCCTGGCCCTCGTGACTCGTCCCCTGGGCCGCTTCTTTTCCATGTACATTGTTCACCGGGGCTTCCTGGACGGCTGGCGGGGGTTCGTGCTGGCCGTCCTGTACGCCGAGTACGTGTTCCTGCGCATGGCCAAGGTGTGGGAGACGCGTCGGGGGCCGAGACCGGGAGGGGAGTGACCAAGGGGATCATGACGCCATCGCGGGACCGCGTGCTGTCGGGGATGCGGCCGACCGGCCAGCTCCACCTCGGGAACTACCTGGGGGCTCTCGAGAACTGGGTCAAGCTCCAGGACCAGTTCGACTGCTTCTACTTCGTGGCCAACTGGCACGTGCTGACCACCAACCCCGGGGACATCCAGGCGGTGCCGGGCGACACGATCGAGATGGGGGCCGACTGGCTTGGAGCCGGGCTCGACCCGGAGCGGTCGACCCTCTTCATCCAGTCGCTGGTGCCCGAGCACGCGGAGCTGCACCTGCTGTTCTCGATGGCCACCCCGGTGGCCTGGCTCGAGCGGGTCCCGACCTACAAGGAGATGGTGGAGCAGCTCGGCATCGAGTCGCCGTCCTACGGCCTGCTCGGCTACCCGCTGCTGCAGTCGGCCGACATCCTGATGTACAAGGCGCAGTGGGTCCCGGTCGGCGCGGACCAGGTGCCGCACATCGAGCTGACCCGCGAGGTCGCGCGCCGGTTCAACCACACCTGGAAGGCGGTGTTCCCGGAGCCGCAGGCCAAGCTCACCCAGATCCCCAAGGTGCCGGGCACGGACGGGCGGAAGATGTCGAAGTCCTACGGCAACGCCATCTACCTGGCCGACACCTCCGAGGAGATCACGGCCAAGGTCAAGCCCATGGTCACGGATCCCGCGCGCAAGCGGCGCACCGACCCGGGCGACCCGGACATCTGCCCGGTGTTCGACCTCCATCGCATCTTCACGCCGGAGGCGCCCCGCGAGGAGTGCGCGACCGGCTGTCGCACCGCCGGGATCGGGTGCCTCGACTGCAAGGGCGTGCTGCTCCAGCACATGCTGCCGCCGCTGGCCCGCATCCGGGAGCGGCGGGAGCGCTACATGGAGAAGCCCGCCCGGATCGTGGAGATCCTCCACGAGGGCACCAAGCGCGCCCGCCGGGTCGCGGTCGACACCATGACCGAGGTCCGCGAGGCCATCAAGCTCGAGCCATGAGCAAGCCGCAGAGAACGTGCGCCCACGACCCCGCGAACGCAGAGTCCGTGCGTACGGACGCCCGCGACCCCGTAAAGGCAAGGTCCGCGCGAATGGGGGAGTGCGGGGGCCATCTCTGGGCCCCCGCATTGAATAAATGAGCGGCCAGGACACGACCACCCAAGGCGCCGTCCCGGAGTCCGCGGGTCTGACGGTGAGAGTCGAGTCGTTCGTGGGACCGCTCGATCTGCTCCTCCATCTCTGCCGCACCAGCGAGATGGATCTCTCGCGCCTCTCACTGCGCACGATCACCGACCAGTACCTGTCCCACCTGGAGGCGGTGCGGTTCCAGGATCTCGAGATGGCCGGGTCGTTCATGGTCATGGCCGCGACCCTGATCTACCTGAAGTCGAAGCTGCTGCTGCCGGCCAACCCCGACGACCCGGAGGAGGCCCTCGACGAGGAAGGGGAGCTGCTCAAGCGCGAGCTGGAGGAGCGCCTGCGCGAGTACGCGCGGGTGAAGGCCCTCGGCACCTGGCTCGCCGAGCGCGAGGCCGAGCAGACCCTGGTCTACGGGCGCACCACCGCGGAGCTGCCGCCCCCGGAGGACATCCCGCTCGAGGACCTCTCGGTGCACCTCCTGCAGCGCGCGATGCAGCGGCTGATCGAGGACCAGAAGCGCCGGGTGCCGCGAGAGGTCGAGCCGGACCCGCTCTCGGTGCTGGAGCGCATGAGCGAGATCCTCGACCTGCTCCGCAGCACGTGGTCGCTGCTCTTCTCCTCGGTGGCGGGCGCCGAGCGACTCCGCGCGGAGTGGGTGGTGACCCTCCTGGCCCTGCTCGAGCTGGTGCGCCTGGGCCAGGCGCGGGCCCGCCAGGCCGACCTGTTCGGCGAGATCGTGATCGAGCGCAACGCGGTCAGCGTGCGCGAGCCGGCGCGACTGGTCGACGCGGAAGAGGAGACGCGTCCCGAGGCCGACGCGAGCGCGGAGGCGCTCGCCGGAGCCCCGCGCGACCCGCGGCCGGAGGAGGCGCCGCGCGCGGCCGCGACGCCCCCGCCGGACGACGAACCCCGAACCGAACAGGGGGAGCCCCTGAATGCCTGAGCCCATCGACGTCGTCGAAGCCCTGCTCTTCGCCTCCGACACCCCGGTGGAGGCCGAGCGGATCCAGGAAGTGCTCGATCTCGAGTCGGCCGCCGCGGCCCGCGAGATCGTGGAGGGCCTGCGCGCCCGGCTCGACGCGGAGGGCCGCGCGCTGCAGGTGATGGAGGTGGGCGGCGGCTTCCGCCTGGTGACGCGGCCGGAGGTCGCGCCGTGGCTCGTCAAGCTCGCGCGCAGCCGGACCCGCTCGCGCCTGTCGCGCCCCGCGCTCGAGACGCTCGCCATCATCGGCTACCGCCAGCCGGTGTCCCGTCCCGAGGTCGACGCGGTGCGCGGGGTGAACTCGGAGGCGGTGCTCGACAACCTGCTCGAGCGCCGGATGATCCGCATCGCGGGCCGCAAGGAATCGCCGGGCCGCCCGTTCCTCTACGAGACCACCCGCGAGTTCCTCGTGGCCTTCGGCCTGCGCGACCTCGGCGATCTGCCGAAGGTGGAGGGCGAGCTGATCGTGCCCGAGCTCGCGGAGGCCGCCGCCGCGCAGCTCGCGGACCCCGGGCCCGAGCAGGAGGAGACCGCCGCTGCCCCCGATTCGTCTGAGCAAGATCCTGGCCCGGGCGGGGATCGCGTCTCGACGAGCGGCTGAGTCGCTGCTCGCGGAGGGACGCGTCGCCGTCAACGGGCGGGTCCGGCTCGAGCCGGGCGCCCAGGCGGACCCCGAGACCGACCACATCACGCTCGACGGCCGCCCGCTGCCCGCGCGCGCCCCGCTGCAGCACGTGCTCCTTCACAAGCCGCGCGGCTACGTCACGAGCCGGCGCGATCCGGACGGGCGACCGGTGGTGCTCGATCTCCTGCCGCCCGCCGCGGCCGCGGTGGTCTACCCGGTGGGGCGGCTCGACTTCGACGCGGAGGGGCTGCTGCTGCTCACCAACGACGGCGAGCTCGCCAACCGGCTCCTGCATCCGCGCTACGAGATCCCACGCGTCTACGAGGTCGAGGTCGAGGGCCACGTGGGTGAGGCGGACCTGCCACGGTGGCGGCGCGGCGTGACCCTCGACGACGGTCCCGCGGTACCCCGGGCGGTGACGCGCCTCGTCGGGCGCGCGGATGCCAGCCGGCTGCGCGTGACCTTCGCGGAAGGGCGCTACCGCGAGGTCAAGCGGTACTGCAAGGCGCTCGGGCATCCGGTGCGCCGGCTCCGGCGCGTGCAGTTCGGCCCGCTCCGGCTGGGCAATCTCGCCCCGGGGGCCCACCGCGCGCTGACCCGCACCGAGCTCGCGGCGTTGAATGACTTGCGTGGGGGGTAGCTTTCTCCTATACTGCGTCGGGTTACGTGACCGACGTGCTTCAGGAGCCCCCGATGAACCTGGACGATTGGCGATCCAGGATCAATGATCTCGACGACGAAATCCTCAAACTCCTCAACCAGCGCGGTACCGCCGCCCTCCGGATCGGCGAGCTCAAGAGGCAGCAGGATCTCCCGTACTTCATCCCCGAGCGCGAGGCCCAGGTCCTCGAGCGTCTGGTCGCCCAGAATCCGGGCCCCCTGGGCCCCGACGCCATCCGGGTGATCTGGCGCGAGATCCTCTCCGCCTCGCTCGCCCTCGAGCACCCGCTGCCGGTCGCCTACCTCGGCCCGCCCGGCACCTTCACCCACCAGGCGGCCACGCGCCGCTTCGGCTCCTCGGCCCAGCTCCTGCCGGTGCACACCATCGCCGAGATCTTCGACGAGGTGGAGCGGAACCGCGCCGAGTTCGGGGTGGTGCCGGTGGAGAACTCCACCGAGGGCGCGGTCAACGTGACCCTCGACCGCCTCATCGACTCCGACGTGACGATCACCGGCGAGATGACCCTCGACATCTCGCAGCACCTGATCTCGCGGGCCCCAGAGCTCGCGGCGGTGAAGATGGTCTGCTCGCACCCGCAGGGCCTCGCCCAGTGCCGGGCCTGGCTCGCCGCGCACCTGCCGGAGGCGGCGACGGAGGAGACCGCGTCGACCTCGGCGGCGGTGGAGCGGGCGCGCGACGACGCCACGGTGGCCGCCATCGCCTCCGACATGGCCGCTGCCGTGCACGGGGTACCCATCCTGCGCCCGCGCATCGAGGACAACCCGTCCAACTCGACCCGCTTCCTCGTCATCGGGCGGAAGGCGGTGCCGCCCACCGGCCGGGACAAGACGTCGATCCTCTTCTCGATGAAGAACGAGCCGGGCGTCCTCTATAGCATCCTCCAGCCCTTCGCCACCCGCGGGCTGAACCTGACCAAGATCGAATCGCGCCCCACCAAGCGTCGCCCCTGGGAGTACGTGAACTTCCTCGACTTCGAGGGTCACTGCGAGACCGAAAACGTCCGGGACGTGCTGGCCGAGGTCCGGGAGCGCTGTCAGTTCCTGAAGGTCCTCGGCTCCTACCCGGCGGTGTGAAGGAGCAACGAATGAGCGTGTCCTGGGAAGCCCTCGCCAACGATCACATCCTGGGCATCGCGCCCTACGAGCCCGGCAAGCCCATCGAGGAGCTCGAGCGCGAGCTCGGCATCAGCGACGTCATCAAGCTCGCCTCCAACGAGAACCCGCTGGCCCCGTCGGACCGGGTCATGAAGGCGATGCACACCGCGCTCACCCACATCAACCGCTACCCGGACGGCAGCGGCCACTACCTCCGCCAGGCCATCGCCCGGAAGCAGGGGCTCACCAGCGACCACATCATCCTCGGCAACGGCTCCAACGACCTGATCGAGCTGATGGTGCGGGCGTTCCTGCGCTCGGGCGAGGAGGCGGTGATCCCGCATCCCTCCTTCGTGGTCTACCCGATGATCGTGCAGGCGGTGGGCGGCATCCGGGTGGTGGTGACGCTCAAGGACCAGCGCCTCGACCTCGAGGCGATGGCCCGCGCGATCACCCCGATGACCAAGATGGTGTTCATCGCGAACCCCAACAACCCCACCGCGACCATCGTGACCGCGGACGAGGTCGAGCACTTCATGGCCCGCGTCCCCGACAAGGTCATCGTGGTCTTCGACGAGGCCTACATCGAGTTCGCCCAGGGCCCCGACTTCCCGGACGCGCTCGCCTATCTCAAGCAGGGGCGGAAGGTCGCGGTGCTCCGCACCTTCTCGAAGGCGGCGAGCCTGGCCGGCCTGCGGGTCGGCTACGCGGCGGCCGATCCCGACTGCATCGCGCTGCTCAATCGCATCCGCCAGCCCTTCAACGTCAACTCGGTGGCCCAGGCCGCCGCGCTCGCCGCGCTCGAGGACGACGCCCACGTGCGGGAGTGCCTCAGCATGATCGACGCGGGCCGCCACTTCCTGGTCCAGGAGTTCACCGCGATGGGCCTCAAGTACGCCCCCTCGCGCGCCAACTTCATCCTGGTCGACGTGGGCCGGAGCGCGAGCGAGGTTTTCCACTGGCTCCTCAAGGAGGGCGTCATCGTGCGCCCCATGACGAGCTTCGGGATGGAGAGCGCCGTGCGGGTGACCATCGGCACGCCGGAGGAGAACCGCCGGTTCGTGAAGGCGCTCAAGAAGGTCCTGGCCGGAGCCAAGGGCGCGTGATCCGTCGCCTCAGTCTGGTCGGCCTCGGTCTCCTGGGCGGGTCGGTCGCGAAGGCCGCGCGCGCCCTGGGCCTGGCCGACGAGATCGTGGCGGTGGGCCGCGATCGCGCGCGGCTCGAGCCGGCCCGCCTCGACGGGGCCGTGGACCGCGTGACCACCGATCTGCGGGAGGGCGTGGACGGCGCCGACTTCTGCCTGCTCGCCACCCCGGTCGCCACCCTCGCCGCGCTCCTGCCCGAGGTCTGGCGGGCGCTGCCGTCGGACGCGGTGCTGACCGACGTGGGAAGCACCAAGGCCGCCATCGTGCGCGCGGCCGAGCGCCTCGGGGCCGAGCGGCCGCTCGCCTTCGTGGGCAGCCATCCCATGGCCGGCTCGGAGCAGGCCGGCTATCGCGCGTCGCGCCCGGACCTCTTCCGGGGCGCGACCGTGATCATCACCCCCACCGAGCGGACCGATTCCCACGCGGTCAAGCGGGTGGGCGAGTTCTGGGAAGCCCTCGGCGGCCGCCTCGTGACCCTCGACCCGGTGACCCACGACCGGGCCACCGCCGCCATCAGCCACCTGCCGCACCTGGTCGCCGACGCGCTGGTGGACGCGGTGGTCCGGATGGACCCGCGCTTCTTCGAGGTGGCCGGGCGCGGCTTCAAGGACACCACGCGCATCGCGGCCTCGGACGCCCGCGTGTGGCGCGAGATCTTCCAGGAGAACCGCGCCGGCCTCGCCGAGGCCCTCGCCGCCTTCCGCGGCGCGCTTGCGGAGCTCGAGCGCGTCCTCGCGGCCGGGGACGACGTCGCCATCGAGGCCGCGCTCGACCGGATCCGGCGCATCCGTGAGGGGGTGGCTTGATCCTCCGCGTCACCCCCGCGACGGCGGCCTCGTGAAGGCGGGCGGGGGACGGCGGGACATCGTGATCACCATCGACGGTCCGGCGGGCGCCGGCAAGTCCACCGTCGCGGCCGCGCTCGCCCGGCGCCTGGGCTTCACGCTGATCGATACCGGCGCGCTCTACCGCGGGCTCGCGTGGGCCGCGCGGGAAGCCGGGGTGCCGATCGAGGACGGCCCCGCGCTGCGCGCCCTGCTCGACCGGACGAGCGTGCGGCTCGACGGCGGGCGCGTGCTGGTCGACGGGCGCGACGTGACCGTCGAGATCCGCACCCCGGCGATCAGCCAGCTGACGTCGCGGTTGACGATGCTGGCCCCGGTGAGAGATAAGATGACGCCCACCCAGCGGAGCCTGGCCGCCCCCGGCGGCGCCGTCCTCGAAGGACGCGACACCGGCAGCGTGGTCTGGCCGGAAGCCGAGGTGAAGTTCTACCTCGACGCCGACCTCGACACCCGGGCCCGGCGGCGGCGCGACGATCTGGTCGCCCGCGGGCTGGAGGGGGACCTGGAGTCGGTGCGGGAAGACATCGCGCGGCGCGACCAGCAGGACATGGAGCGCGCGCTGGCGCCGTTGGTGAAGCCGGAGGGCGCAGTGGTGGTGGATACCACCGGGCTCGGCATCGCGGAGGTGGTGGAGACGCTGCTGCGGGTGGTGGAGCAGGCGAGATGCTGTACGCGATCCTGAAGCCGATCGCGGTGGCGCTCATGCGCCTGCTCTTCCGGCTCGAGATCGTGAGCCCGGGGCTGGTGCCCGCCACCGGCCCGGTGCTCATCGTCTCCAACCACGTGAGCGTGCTCGATCCGCCGCTGGTGGGCGGCGCCGCCCCGCGCCCGCTCTACTTCATGGCCAAGGAGGAGCTGTTCCGCATCCCGCTCTTCGGGCGGCTGATCCGGAGCCTGAACGCCCGGCCGGTGCGCCGCGACGGCTCCGACATGCGGGCGCTGAAGGCGGCCCTGGCCCAGCTGGAGGAGGGACACGCGCTGCTCGTGTTCCCCGAGGGCACCCGGGGCGAGGAGGGGCAGCCCCTGCGCGACGGCAAGCCCGGGGTCGGGATGCTCGCGGTGCTGAGCGGCGCGCCGGTGGTGCCGGTGTACGTGTCGGGGAGCGGAGCCGCCCTGCCGCGGGGACGGGCCCTGCCGCGGCCCGCCCGGGTCCGGGTGACTTTCGGGCCGCCCCTGACCTTCAAGCGGGAGCGCCGGAGCGAGGGGCCCCGCGAGGGCAAGAGAGCGGGTGACGACGGGCGCAAGGAGGCGTATCGTGAAGCGGCCCAGGAGATGATGCGAGCGATCGGTCAGCTCCGGGATCGGCAGGCGAAGTCCTGAGGCACGGCTGGGATGCCGGCGGCGGCAAGAGCGCGCGGCCGACAAAATAGATTCTAAGGAGAGGTGGAGTCATGGAGACCGAAAACCGGAAGTCGAAGACCCTCGTCGGCGGATCGAAGGAGGTGGACGCCACCGAGGAGAGCATGGAGTACTGGTTCAATCGGGGCGTGAGCGACGTCGAGGAAGGTGAGGTCGTGCGGGGCCGGGTGGTCGAGGTCCGCGACAGCGAGATCCTCGTCGACATCGGCTACAAGAGCGAGGGCACGATCCCGATCGAGGAGTTCCGCCACGCGGGGAGCCTGCCCAAGGTCGGCGAGGAGATCGAGGTCTACCTCGAGTCCAAGGAGGACAACGAGGGGCTGATCGTCCTCTCCAAGGACAAGGCCGACAAGATCAAGGTCTGGGACCAGATCTCGAAGGCCCACGACAGCGGCACCCCGGTCGAGGGCCGGGTGGCCGAGGTGGTCAAGGGCGGTCTCGCGGTCGACGTGGGAGTGCGGGCGTTCCTGCCCGGCTCGCAGGTGGACCTGCGGCCGGTGAAGAACCTGGGCGCGATGGTGGGTCAGTCGATCCGGGCCAAGGTCATCAAGCTCAACCGCCGGCGCGGCAACGTGGTGCTCTCGCGGCGCGCGGTGCTCGAGGAGGAGCGCGAGGAGAAGAAGAAGCACACCCTCTCGGTGCTGGCCGAGGGCATGGTCCTCACCGGCACCGTGAAGAACCTGACCGACTACGGCGCGTTCATCGACCTGGGGGGCATCGACGGGCTGCTGCACGTGACCGACATGTCGTGGGGCCGGGTCGGGCATCCGTCCGAGATCTTCCAGATCGGCGACCAGGTCGAGGTGGTGGTGCTGCACTTCGACCGCGAGACCGGGCGGGTGTCGCTCGGCTACAAGCAGAAGTCGTCGGACCCGTGGGCCAACGTCGAGGACCGGTACCCGGTGGGGGCCAAGGTCAACGGCCGCATCGTGAGCCTCACCAACTATGGAGCCTTCGTCGAGCTCGAGCCCGGCGTGGAGGGCCTCGTGCACGTCTCGGAGATGTCGTGGACGCGGCGGGTGCGTCACCCCTCGAAGCTGGTCAACGTGGGAGACCCGGTCGAGGTCATGGTGCTCGAGGTCAACAAGGCCACCAAGCGCATCTCCCTCGGCATGAAGCAGGTGGAGAGCGATCCCTGGGCCACGATCCAGGAGCGCTACCAGCCGGGGGGACGGGTGCAGGGCAAGGTGCGCAACCTCACCGACTTCGGCGCCTTCGTGGAGCTGGAGCCCGGGGTGGACGGCCTGCTCCACATCTCGGACATGTCGTGGACCCGCAACATCGGGCACCCGTCCGAGCTGCTCAAGAAGGGGCAGCCGATCGAGACCCAGATCCTCAACGTGGACCGCGAGAACAAGCGCATCTCGCTCGGGCTCAAGCAGATCCAGCCCGATCCGTGGGACAGCGTGGCCTCCCGCTACCCGATGGGCTCGCGGGTCACCGGCAAGGTGGTGCGCCTCACCGACTTCGGCGCCTTCGTGGAGCTGGAGCCCGGGGTGGACGGCCTGCTCCACATCTCGCAGATGTCGAACCGGCCCATCGCCACCCCGGCCGACATCCTGAACGTGGGGGACGAGCTGACCCTCATGGTGATCCGGGTCGATCCCAACGAGCGCCGCATCGGGCTCTCGCTCAAGGAGCTGGCCGCGGTCATCGAGGAGCCGGCGCAGACGGAAGGACGGGGCCGTCACAAGGGCCGCAAGCGGCGCGGCGGTGACGACTACGACGACGAGGAGTAAACGCGGGTGGCATCCCGCGGACGGGTCGCCCTCGTCGCGCTCGGCGTCGGGGCGGTCGTCCTCGTCGTGTTCGTGGTCACGATCTGGCTGCTGATCGCGGTGACCGACGACGGCCTGCCCGGCGGCGCCAAGGTGGCCGTCGTGGAGGTCGAGGGGATCATCGGGACCGAGGTGCAGCGGGGCCAGGACACCGAGGGCCTCGTGCGCACGCTCGGGGAGTACCGTGACGACGCGACGGTGCGGGCGGTGGTGCTGCGGATCAACAGCCCGGGCGGTGTGGTCGCCCCCACCCAGGAGATCTTCACCGCGGTGCGCCGCCTGCGCGAGGCCAAGAAGCCGGTGGTGGCCTCGCTGGGCTCGGTGGCCGCCTCGGGCGGCTACTACGTGGCGGTGGCCGCCGACCGCATCTACGCGAGCCCCGGCACGCTGACCGGCTCGATCGGGGTGGTGATGCAGATGGCCAACCTCGAGGGGCTCCTCAAGAAGGTCGGCGTCGAGTACGTGGTGGTCAAGGCCGGCGCCTACAAGGACGTGGGCAACATGGCGCGCGCCATGACCCCGGAGGAGCGCCGGATATTGCAGGCCCTCCTCGACGACGTGTACGACCAGTTCATCGGGGCGGTCGCCGAGGGGCGCGGCCTCGATCCGCAGGCGGTGCGGGCCTTCGCGGAGGGGCGCATCTATTCGGGCCGGCAGGCCCAGGCCCTCAAGATGGTCGACGACCTGGGCGGGCTCGAGGACGCCATCGAGGCGGCCGCGAAGATGGCGGGGCTGCCGGGCAAGCCCAAGGTCATCTACCCGCGGCGTCGGTTCTCGCTGCGCGGGCTCTTGAGCAACGAGCTGGGGCTCGGGCCGGTTTCGCGCGTGCTGCCCTCGCTCGAGACCCTGCGCACCCCCCTCTACCTGATGCCCTGAGCCACCGGGGGTGGGGGTGTCGGCTAACTACCCAGACTGCTTGACTAACTTTCGAGCGCCATGGTACGGTCGCTTCCGTGGATCGGGCCGGACCGCCGATGGTCACGACGGCCCGGGATCAGTGTCGGCCCTTCGAAGGGAGTCGCCATGACGAAAGCGGAGCTGATCGAGGAAGTCGCCAAGGTCGCGAGCTTGACGAAGAAGGAAACGGAGCTCATCGTCAACACCGTTTTCGACAACATCACGGACGCGCTCGGCAAGGGGGACAAGGTCGAACTGCGGGGCTTCGGCAGCTTCCGCATCCGTCACCGGAACTCCCGCAAGGGACGCAACCCCAAGACCGGCGACAGCGTCAGCGTGCCCGAGAAGCGCGTACCTTTCTTCAAGGTCGGCAAGCGCCTTCGCGAGCTCGTCAACACCTAGTCGAGTGCAGCAGCTCTGGGCCCCCTGGCGGATGGCGTACGTGTCGACCGCCGGCGGCCCCGAGGCCGCGTGCGTGTTCTGCGCGGCGCTGGCCGCCGGTGACGACCGCCGGGCCCTCATCCTGAAGCGGGGCCGGCTCGCGTTCCTGATCCTCAACGCCTTTCCCTACGCCTCCGGACATCTCATGTCCGTCGTCACCCGCCACGTCGGCACGCTGGAGGCGGCGACCGTCGAGGAGCTCGGCGAGGCCATGGCCCTGGTCCAGTCCGCCACGCGCGCGCTCGCCGCCGCCTATCATCCGGACGGCTTCAACGTGGGGCTGAACCAGGGGCGCGTGGCCGGGGCGGGCGTGGTCGGGCACCTGCACGTGCACCTCGTCCCGCGCTGGAACGGCGACACCAACTTCATGTCGGCGATCGGCGAGACGCGCGTGCTGCCCGAGGCGCTCGAGACGACCTACGACCGGCTGGCCACCGCGCTCGCTCCGTGAGGGACACCGCCGCCGAGCTGACGCCCATGATGCGGCAGTACGGGGAGCTCAAGCGGCGCTTCCCGGACTACCTGCTGCTGTTCCGCCTGGGCGACTTCTACGAGCTGTTCAACGACGACGCGCACGCGGCGTCCCGTCTGCTCCAGCTCACCCTGACGTCCCGGCAGAACGGGGTCCCCATGGCGGGCATCCCCCATCACGCCGCCGACGGGTACATCGCTCGCCTCATCCGCGCCGGTCAGAAAGTGGCGGTGTGCGAGCAGCTCGAGGAGCCGGCCAAGGGACGCAAGATCGTCCGCCGCGACGTGGTGCGCGTCATCACCCCGGGTACGATCACCGATACCCAGTTCCTCGACGGGGCCCGCAACAACTTCCTGCTCGCCGCGCACGCCACCAGCTCCGCGGTGGGGGTCGCGCTGGTGGACGTCTCCACCGGTGACTTCTGGGTGGGCGAGGAGCCGGGCGCGGGGGCGGCGCTGCTCGAGACCGCGCTGCTGCGCCGCCCGGCGGAGATCCTCCTCGCCCAGACCGCCGAGCCCGGGTGGGTGGCCCGCTGGGCCCCCCCCGGCGTCCCGGTCACGCGCGTCGACGGTGGCGCCTTCGGGGCGCGGGCCGCGCGGGAGATCCTAGAGACCCACTTCAAGGGCGCGAGCCTCGACGGCCTCGGCCTGAGCGCGCTCACCGCCGGGCTCCAGGCGGCCGGGGCCGCGCTGGCCTACGTGCGCGAGACCCAGGGCGAGTCGCTGGCGCATCTCACCCGCGTGCAGCGCCTGGTCACCGGGGAGGCCATGCTGCTCGACCCGACCGCGGTGGCCACCCTCGAGCTGTTCGAGACCGCCCAGGAGCGGACCGCCCGGGGCTCGCTCTTCGCCACGCTCGACGCGACCGCGACCCCCATGGGGGCCAGGCTGCTCCGGCAGTGGATGCTGCGCCCCCTGCTGGACCGGGAGGCCATCGGGCGCCGCCAGGAGGCCGTGGCGGCCCTTGTGGACGCCCCCGCCGCCCGCGAGGCCCTGCGCCAGCGGCTGGGCGGGGTGGGGGACCTCGAGCGCCTCACCAGCCGGGCGGCCCTGGGGGTGGCCCACGCACGCGACCTGATCGCGCTGCGGGGCTTCCTGGGTCGGCTGCCCGGGCTCGCGGAGGAGCTGGGGGGCCTGGGCACACCGCTCCTGGCGACCCTCGCGGAGGAGATCACCCCGCTCCCCGATCTTCAGAAACTACTTGAAGAGGCGCTCGAGGACGAGCCCCCGCTCGTCCTGCGCGAGGGCGGGCTCATCCGGGAGGGCTGGAACGCCGAGCTCGGCGAGCTCAAGCAGGCCGCCCGGCAGGGCAAGGCCTGGATCGCCTCGCTCGAGCAGCGCGAGCGGGAGCGTACCGGCATCGGCTCGCTCAAGGTCCGGTTCAACCGGGTCTTCGGCTACGCCATCGAGGTGAGCAACACGCATGCGGCCCGGGTGCCGGCCGACTACCTGCGGCGTCAGACCCTGGTCGGTGCGGAGCGCTACGTCACCGCCGAGCTCAAGGAGTACGAGAGCCGGGTGCTCGGCGCCGAGGAGCGCATCGCCCGGCTCGAGTTCGAGCTCTTCGGCCAGGTGCGCGCCCAGGTCGCGGCGCAGGCGGCCCCCCTCCTGCGCACCGCGCGGGCGGTGGGCACGCTCGACGCCCTGGCTTCGCTCGCCACCGTGGCCCACGAGCGCGGATACGTCCGGCCGGAGGTCGACACCGGCTTCGCGCTCGAGATCGTGGACGGCCGGCACCCGGTCCTCGAGGCGGGCGGCTCGTCGTTCACCCCCAACGACGCGCGGCTCGACCCCGCCGACTGCCAGATCATGATCCTGACCGGCCCCAACATGAGCGGCAAGAGCGTGTTCATGCGGCAGGTGGCGCTGCTCACCCTGATGGCGCAGATGGGCGGCTTCGTGCCCGCCCGCTCGGCCCGGGTCGGGCTCGTCGACCGCATCCTCACCCGGGTCGGCGCGCAGGACAACATGGCGCGGGGCCAGAGCACGTTCCTGGTGGAGATGGTCGAGACCGCCAGCATCCTCCACCACGCCTCCCCGCGAAGTCTCATCCTTCTGGATGAGGTCGGCCGCGGCACCTCCACCTTCGACGGGCTCGCGATCGCGTGGGCGGTCACCGAGGAGCTGCACGAGCGGGGGCGGGGAGCGAAGGTGCTCTTCGCGACCCACTACCACGAGCTCACCGCACTGGCCGACCGGCTGCCGCGGGTGCACAATTTCCACGTGGCGGTCCGCGAGTGGAACGACGAGATCATCTTCCTGCACAAGGTGCGGCCGGGCGGCACCGACCGCTCGTACGGCATCCAGGTCGCGCGGCTGGCCGGGCTGCCTCCCGCGGTGATCGCGCGGGCCAAGGCGATCCTGGGCGAGCTCGAGCGCGAGCGGAGCGGGCTCGAGGCCGCGGTGGCCCCCGAGCCGCCCGCGGGGGGACCCGCCCAGCTCGGCCTCTTCCCGCCCATCCACGATCCGCTGCTGCGCGAGCTGGCCGCGCTCGACACCGGCGCGATGACGCCGCTCCAGGCCCTCAATCTCCTCGCCGAGTGGCAGCAGCGGCTCAAGGCGCGCCCGTGAGCGGCCCGCGCATCCGCCGGCTGCCCGATCACCTCATCAACAAGATCGCGGCCGGTGAGGTGGTGGAGCGCCCGGCCTCGGTGGTGAAGGAGCTGGTCGAGAACGCGCTCGACGCGCTCAGCACCCAGGTGACGGTCGACCTGCGCGACGCTGGCCGCGCGCTGATCCGGGTCACCGACGACGGGCTCGGGATGTCGAGCGACGAGGTGGACCTGGCCCTGCTGCGGCACGCCACCTCCAAGCTCGCCACCGACGGAGACCTCGACGCGATCACCACGCTCGGGTTCCGGGGCGAGGCCCTGCCGGCGATCTGCGCGGTCACCCGCTTCTCGGTGCTCTCGTGCCCGCGCGGTGCCGAGACCGGCACGCTGGTGCGCGGCGAGGGGGGCACGGTGAGCGAGAAGCTGCTGGTCCCGGCGCCGGCCGGCACCACCGTGGAGGCGCAGGACCTCTTCTTCAACACGCCGGCCCGCCTCAAGTTCCTCAAGAGCGCGCCCGCCGAGGTGGCCGCGGCCCTGCGCCTGCTGGAGGCCACCGCGCTCGCGCATCTCGAGGTGCACTTCCGCGTCACCCACAACGGCCGCGTCGTGCTCGGCGCGCCGCGCGCGCGCGCCCTGCGTGATCGGGTGGGCGCCCTCTGGGGCTTCGAGCGCGCCGGCCGCCTGCTCGACGTGTTGCGCAAGGACGGCCCGCTCGCGGTGTCGGGGCTGATCGCGCCGCCCCAGCTGGCCCGCGGGAGCCGCGACGAGATCGTGCTGGTCGTGAACGGACGCCCGGTGCGCGACACCCAGCTCACCCAGACCCTGATCGAGGCCTACCGGCCGCTCCTGTCGCGCGACCAGTTCCCGGTCGCGGTGCTCCACCTCGAGCTGCCGCCCCAGGAAGTCGACGTCAACGTCCACCCGACCAAGGCCTGGGTCCGCTTCCGCGCGCCGCGGCAGATGCAGGAGATCATCTACCGCGCGGTGCAGGATGCGCTGCGCCAGTACCAGGTCGTGCAGCCGCAGCGCGGGCTCCGGACGGAGGGAGGCGCCGCCAACGAACCGACAGCGCCGGACGGGCTGTCCGCGCCGGAACGGTCGACCGCGGACTGGGGGAGTGCGGGGGCCATTTCCGGGCCCCCGCAGGTGAAAGAGAAGCTTCCCGCCGACATGCCCTCACCGGATGCCCAGACCAGATTGTTCCACGAGTCCCTGGCCGCGTTCGGCGCGCCCGCCTTCGGCGCGGTGGTCGGCCAGCTCCAGGACACATTCATCGTCTCCGCGAGCGACGACGAGGTGTTCTTCATCGACCAGCACGTGGCCCACGAGCGCGTGCTGTTCGAGCGCCTGCTCCACGACCTGGACGCGGGCCCGCTCGCGTCGCAGGAGCTGCTGTTCCCGCAGGCGGTGGAGCTCGGCAGCGGGCAGGCCGCGCTCGTGGCCGAGTGGGCGCCCACGCTCGAAGGGCTGGGCTTCGGCCTCGAGGGGTGGAGCGGCTCGACGGTGGTCCTGCGCGCGGTGCCGGCCCTCCTGCGCGGGCAGGAGCCGCGACGGCTGATCGAGTCGCTCGTCGAGGACGTCAACCGACCGCGCAAGGGCGAGCCGGTGCCGCTGCTCTATCGCGCGCTCTCCTTCGTGGCCTGTCACGCCGCCATCAAGGCCCACGCGCCCCTCCAGCGCGAGGAGATGGCCCGGCTCATCGCGGACCTGGCCATCACCCAGACGCCCTACTTCTGCCCGCACGGCCGGCCGATCGTGAGCCGGCTGTCCTTGCGCGACATAAGACGGGAACTCGGGCGGACGTGGTGAACCGCGCGGAGCGACTGCGGTTGCGCGACATCAAACGGGAACTGGGGCGGACGTGGTGAGCCGGCCGCCGCTGCTGGTCCTGGTCGGGCCGACCGCCGTCGGGAAGACCGCGGTGGCGGTACGACTGGCCGGGCTGACCGCGATCGAGGTGGTCAGCGCGGACTCGCGCCAGGTCTACCGCGGCCTCGACATCGGCACCGGCAAGCCCACGCCGGACGAGCGCGCGGCGGTGGCCCACCACCTGCTCGACGTGGTCGAGCCGGGCGAGCGGTACCACGCCGCTCGGTTCCGGAGCGACGCCCGGGCCGCGATCGCGGACATCCACGCCCGCGGCCGGCTGGCGGTGGTGGTCGGCGGCACCGGCCTCTACGTCCGGGCCCTGCTGAAGGGGCTCACCCCGGCGCCGCCCGCGGACCCCGCCCTGCGCGCGGAGCTGGAGGCGATCGCCCAGGCCCACGGCAGCCCCGCGCTGCACGCGCGGCTGGCCGCCCTCGCGCCCGACACCGCGCGGCGGCTGCACCCCAACGACCGCCGCCGGGTCGTCCGCGCGATCGAGATCCACACGCGGGACGCGGGCGCGCCGCCGGCGGACGCGGAGGGCGACTGGAGCGGGCCCGCGCGCGCGTGGCGCCTCGTGATGATCGGGCTCGGACGCAGGCGGGCCGCGCTCAACGACGCCATCGCGCAGCGGGCGCACGCGATGCTCGCCCGTGGCATGATGGACGAGGTGCGGCGGCTGATCGATGCGGGTCACGACCCGGATCGGCCGCCGATGGACGGCATCGGGTACCGGCCGCTCGCCCGGGCCGCGCGGGGCGACCTGCCGGTGGCGGAGGCGCTGCGGCTCATGATCCGCGACACCACGCGCTACGCGAAGCGGCAGATGACGTGGTTCGCGCGCGAGCCCGAGGTCCGCTGGATCGACGTGGACGCGGCGGGCGGCGTCGAGGGCGCCGCCGAGGCGGTGCACAAGCTCATCACGCAGGAGGGGCTGATCGAGTGAGGTCACGCGAGAAGGCGGTGCTGGCGGCCCTGCGGCTGCCGAGCCAGCCGCGGGTGGTGGTGGAGGAGAGCCTCGACGAGTTGGGCCGTCTGGCCGAGTCGGCCGGGGCCCTCGTGGTGGGGCGGGCGACCCAGGATCGGCGGGCTCCGACCCCCGGGCTCTATTTCGGGAAGGGCAAGGTGGAGGAGATCAAGACCCTCTCCAAGCGGGAGGGCGCCGACCTCATGATCTCCGACGATCCGCTCTCGCCGATCCAGGAGCGCAACCTGGGCGGCTCGCTCGGGGTGCGGGTGATCGACCGCACCGCGCTCATCCTCGACATCTTCGCCCAGCGTGCCCGCACCATGGAGGGGAAGCTGCAGGTGGAGCTGGCCCAGCTCTCCTATCTGCTGCCGCGCCTCGTCGGGCAGTGGAAGCACCTCGAGCGCACCGGCGGCGGCATCGGCACCCGGGGGCCGGGCGAGATGCAGATCGAGTCCGACCGGCGCATGATCCGGCACCGGATCCAGAAGATCCGCGACGAGCTGCAGCGCGTGCGGGTGCACCGCCGCCTGCTGCGCGACCGCCGCAAGGCGAGCGGGGTCCCGGTGGTCGCCCTCGAGGGCTACACCAACGCGGGCAAGACCACGCTGCTCAACCACCTCCCCGGCGCGGACCGGGTGGCCGCCGACGCCCTCTTCGTCACCCTCGACCCGACGGCCCGTCTCGTCACGAGCCCGACCCACGCCTCGTTCATCCTGACCGACACGGTCGGCTTCATCCGCAAGCTGCCGCATCAGCTCGTGGCCGCCTTCAAGGCCACGCTCGAGGAGCTGACCGAGGCCGATCTGCTGATCCACGTGGTCGACGCGAGCCACCCGGGCCTGGACGACCAGGTCCAGGCGGTGGAGGCGCTGCTGGGCGAGCTCGAGCTGATGGGCCGCCCCATGATCGTGGCGCTGAACAAGATCGACCGCCTCGAGCCGGGGGCGACCCGCGCCCTGCTCTCGCGCTTCGACGGCGTGGCGGTCTCGGCGCGGACCGGGGAGGGGATGGAGGCCCTGCGCGCCCGCATCGACCTGGCGCTCAGCCCGCGCGTGGGCCGGCTCACCCTCCGCATTCCCTACGTGGACGGCCCGGCGCTCGCCGCCTGCTACGAGCGGGGGCGGGTGCTCTCGCGCCAGGACGAGCCCGAGGGCATCCGGCTCGAGGTCGAGCTGCCGAGGCGGCTCATCGCCTCGTTCGAGGGGTACCGGCTGAAAGCCTGACCGCGGTGCTACAATCGGGCCTCGGCCCTCGCGGACCGTTCCATGGGACTCCCCAACTGGCTCACGACGCTGCGCATCCTGCTGATCCCGGTCTTCGTCACCCTGCTGGTCTACCGGCGGGCCGGGGCGGCGCTGCTGGTGTTCTGCCTGGCGAGCCTCACCGACCTACTCGACGGCTACGTCGCGCGCGTACAGGGCCGCCAGACGCGGCTCGGAGCCTTCCTCGACCCGGTCGCGGACAAGCTCTTGCTGACCTCCGGCTTCGTCACGCTCACCTGGCTCAAGGTGCTCCCGTTCTGGATCACCGCGGTGGTGGTGAGCCGCGACGTGGTCCTGAGCATCGGCGTGCTCGTCATCCACGTGGCCGGCGGCACCGTGCACCCCTCGCCGACCTGGGTCGGCAAGATGTCGACCGTCTTCCAGATGGCGCTGGTGCTCGCCGCGATGGCGTCGGTCTACTTCCAGCTCGTCCCGCCGTTCGTGACCAAGCTCCTGGCCTGGGTCACCGCCGGCTTCACGGTGACCTCTGGCCTGCAGTACATCGTGATGGGGCTCAAGCAGCTCGAGGCGCCCACCACCCCGGTGGGCGGGCGGCTCTGACCGTGCCCCGCCGCACGGCGACGGCCGAGGGGGTGGTGGTGGCCGCGGTGACCCCGCGCACGGCGGCCGCCCGGGCCGGCCTGCGGCCGGGCGACCGGATCCGCGCGATCAACGGCGCGCCGCTGCGCGACGTGATCGACTTCCACTTCCACGCCGGGGAGGAGACGCTCGACCTCTCGCTCGAACGCGACGGCCGGGCGCTGGCGGCGCGAATGACCCGGCGTGGCCAGGCGCTCGGGCTCGAGCTCGAGGCCCCGCGGCCCGCCGAGATCGCCACCTGCGCCAACAAGTGCGTGTTCTGCTTCATCCACCAGCTGCCGAAGGGCATGCGCAAGAGCCTCTACGTGAAGGACGACGACTTCCGGCTGTCGTTCCTCCACGGCAACTACATCACGCTCACCGACCTCGACGAGGCGGAGCTCGCGCGCATCGAGACCCAGCGGTTGTCCCCCCTCTACGTCTCGGTGCACGCGACCGACCCGGACCTGCGCCACGCCCTCCTCGGGCAGCCGCGGATCCGGCGCGAGCTGCTGCCGGTGATGGAGCGCCTCGCCAAGGCGGGCATCGCCATGCACGCCCAGATCGTGCTGTGCCCGGGCTGGAACGACGGGGCGCACCTCGATCGCACCGTGCACGAGCTGGCGCGCCTGCACCCCGCGGTCACCACCACCGCGGTGGTGCCAGTCGGCCTCACGCGCCACCGCGAGCGGCTGCCGGATCTCCGACCGGTCACCGGCGCGGAGGCGACCCTGCTCGTGCAGAGCATCGAGGGCTGGCAGGACGACTTCCAGGCCGCGCTCGGCACCCGCTTCGTGTGGGCCGCCGATGAGCTCTACCTGAGCGCGGGGATCGCGCTGCCGCCCGCTCTCGCCTACGAGGGCTTCGCGGTGGCCGAGGACGGCATCGGCCTCGTCCGCCGCTTCGAGGACGCCTGGGCCCGCGCGCTCGGCCGGCGGCGCGCCCGCCTGCCGCGCCCGCGGCACGTGACGGTGGTGACCGGGGAGCTGTTCGCCCCGCGCATGCGCGCGCTCCTCGACCGCCTGGCGGTCCCGGGCCTCACGGTGGACCTCGTGCCGATCCGCAACGAGTTCTTCGGACGCGGCATCGGGGTGGCCGGACTCCTGACCGGGCGTGACATTCAGATCCAGCTTGGGCAGCTCCAGCTTGGGCAGCTCCAGCTCGGCGAGGCGGCCTGTGACGGCCGCGGCCTCGGCGACGAGGTGCTCGTGCCCGCGGTGACGCTCCGCGACGGGGCGGGCGTGTTCCTCGACGACCTCACGCCGCCGGATCTCGCCGCCTCGCTCGGCACCCCGGTCACCCCGGTCGAGCCCACCGCCCGGGCCCTCCTGGCCGCCCTGATCGGGCGGTAGCCGGCGCGGACGAGAGGGGGAGCGCCGGTGCTACGCCCGATCATCGCCATCGTGGGCCGCCCCAACGTGGGCAAGTCCACGCTCTTCAACCGGCTCATCGGTCGCCGCCGCTCGCTCGTGCGTGACGTGCCTGGGGTCACGCGCGATCGGCTCTACGGCACCGCGGTGCACGAGCGCTGGCAGGCCACCGTGGTGGACACCGGGGGCTTCGACCCGAGCAGCGAGTCCGACCTGGTCCAGGGGGTGCGACGCCAGGTGCTGATGGCGGTCGACGAGGCGGACCTGCTGGTCTTCGTGGTCGACGGCCGCGCCGGAGTGACCGGGCTCGACGAGGAGATCGCGGGCATCCTCCGCAAGAGCGGCCGGCCGGTGCTGCTGGCGGTCAACAAGGTCGACGCGACGGGGCAGGACGTGCCCACCGGCGACGCGTACCGGCTGGGCTTCGCCCCGGTCCTGACGCTCTCCGCCGAGCACGGGCGCGGGGTGGCCGAGCTGCTCGAGGCCTGCCGCGACCGCGCACCCGCGGTGATCCCGGAGAGCGAGACGCAGGGCACGCGGGTGGCCATCATCGGGCGGCCCAACGTGGGCAAGTCGTCGCTGGTGAACGCGGTGCTGGGCCACGAGCGCGTGCTCGTGCACGAGCTGCCCGGCACCACGCGGGACGCGGTGGACACCCCGGTGAGCTTCCGCGGTCGCGACTACCTCTTGATCGACACCGCGGGCATCCGGCGCAAGGGCAAGGTGACCGAGCCGCTCGAGAAGCTCGCGGTGGTGATGGCGCTCAAGAGCCTCGAGCGGTGCCAGGTCGCGGTGCTCGTGCTGGACGCCGCCGAGGGCGTGGCCGCCCAGGACGCCCACATCGCGGGCTACGCCAACGACGCGGGCCGCGCCACCGTGGTGGCGGTCAACAAGTGGGACCTGGTCCCGCCCGGCCTCGTCACCAAGGGCGACGTCACCACCCAGATCTACGAGCGGCTCCCGTTCCTCGAGCACGCGCCGGTCTGCTTCACCTCCGCGGTGACCGCGCTCGGCCTGCGCGACCTGTTCGAGCAGGTCGACCTGGTGGCGGCCGAAGCGCAGAAGCGCGTGCAGCCGGGCGAGTTGCTGTCCACGCTGCGACAGGCGGTCGAGCGCCGCCCGATGTCCTCGCGCGGCGTGGCCCTGCGCGTGCAATCGGCGCAGCAGGTCGCGATCGGCCCGCCGACCTTCGCGATTCGCGTGAATCTGCCGGACCAGATCCACTTCTCCTATGAGCGCTACCTGATCAACTCGCTGCGCCACGCGTACGGCTTCGCGGGCTCCCCGCTACGGCTGCTCTTCCGCAAGGCGGTGGGGCGGGGGGCCGGCCGCCCGGGGCGCGCACGTCGCCGGGCCTGAGCCGGCACGCCCTAACTAGGCAGAACCCCTAGTGATTTCGTTTGAGCGGCTCCCGCACTGATGGTAGCATTGCCTAGCTTTTCACGACCCGGCACCAACGAGGACTGAGCGTGTGAGCCCCGAGCATCCCGAAGACGACGATTTCCTGGAGGACGAGGAGCAGGAGGAGTATGGACAGCGCAGCATCTTTGCCACCGGCTGGTTCCGCGCGGTCCTGGTCTTGCTCGTCCTCGCGGTGATCGCGGTCATCGCGGTGCCGCTCATCGGCGGCTGGTTCGAGCCGACGCCGCCGCCGAAGGTCACGACCACCAAGCCGAGCGAGCCCGCGCCGGTGCCGCCGCCCACCACGCCCGCGCCGCCGCCGAAGGTGGAGACGCCGGTCGCGCCGCCGCCCGCGGCCCAGATGCCGAGTCCGACCCCGGCGCCACCGCCCGCGGCCCCGGCCCCCGTGACGCCGCCGCCGGTGGCGAGCACGCCGCCCGCGCGGCCCGAGATGCCGGCGCCCTCGACGCCCAGCAAGGCGGCCGAGAAGCCCAAGGCGCCCGAGCGGACCGCGGCCGCGGGCAAGAGCGCGGCCAAGGCGCCCGCGGCCGGCAGCTACTGGGTGCAGGTGGGCGCGTTCAAGGAGAGCAAGAACGCCGAGGGCCTGGCCCGCACGCTGCGCACCGAGGGCTTCACGGTCCAGGTGGCCACGGTGACGCGGGACGAGGCGCTGCACGTGGTGCGCGTCGGAGGGTATCCCGACCGCTCCAAGGCCGCGGCGGCCCGCGAGGAGCTGCAGGGCAAGGGCCATTCGGGCTTCGTCACGCACGGTCCGGCCAAGTAAATCGACGAGAGGAGGTGACGGCGCTGACCAAGAACGATCTGATCAACGCGGTGGCGGCCCACGGGCTGTCCAAGCGGCAGTCGGCTTCGGTGGTGGAGTCGCTCTTCGATATCATCTTCCGCTGCTTCGAGAAGGGCGAGGACGTGAAGATCGTCGGCTTCGGGCATTTTCGGATCCGTCAGAAGGCGTCGCGCCGCGGCCGCAATCCCCAGACCGGCGACAGCATCGAGATCACCGCGCGCAAGGTGCTGACGTTCAAGCCGAGCAAGGGCCTGAAGCTCCGGATCAACGTCTAGGCCCGGAGGTCTGCGGGAAATGAGCACGGTTCCCGACAAGCTCTACTACCGGATCGGCGAGGTCGAGACGATCACGGAGATTCCCGCCTACGTGCTCCGCTACTGGGAGTCCGAGTTCAAGCTGCTCCGCCCGAAGAAGAACCCGGCGGGGCAGCGGCTGTACCGCAAGGCCGACCTCGATCTGGTCCTGCGCATCAAGACGCTGCTCTACGACGAGCGCCTGACCCTCGAGGGGGCCAAGAAGCGCCTGCGCAGCGAGTCCCGCGGCCTCGACCAGATGGACCTGGGGCTCCGCGGGGCCACCCTCGAAGACGCGCTCAAACGCACCCGGAGCCGTTTGCAGGCCATCCGCCAGCGCCTCGCCGCCCCCCGTTCCGGCCGCTCGTCTTGAGTTTGCCCCACCGTGCCCGTACAATGCCCGTTGGGTCGGGGCGTGGCGCAGCCCGGTAGCGCACTTGACTGGGGGTCAAGGGGTCGCTGGTTCAAATCCAGTCGCCCCGACCAATTTCAACCATGTCGCCCGTGATCCTCGTCACCAACGATGACGGGATTCACGCGCGCGGTCTCGCGGTGCTCGCGGAGGCGCTGGCCGCGATCGGTGAAGTGTACGTGGTGGCGCCGGATCGCGAGCAGAGCGCGGTGGGGCACGCGCTCACGCTGCACCGACCGCTCCGGGTGGACAAGGTCGCGGAGCGGAAGTTCGCGGTGAACGGCACCCCGTCGGACTGCGTGAACCTCGCGGTCCTGGGGCTGCTGCCGGAGCCGCCGGTGCTGGTGGCGTCGGGCATCAACCACGGCACGAACCTGGGTGACGACGTGACGTACTCGGGGACGGTGTCGGCGGCGATGGAGGGCACGCTCCTCGGGGTGTCGTCCATGGCGGTGTCGCAGGCGGATCCGGAGGCGGACGGCGGGTTCGAGGGAGCGGGCGCGGTGGCGCGGGCGGTGGCCATGCGGCTCCTGGTGGAGGGGCTGCCGGCCAAGACGCTGCTGAACGTGAACGTGCCGCGCGGAGCAGTGAGGGGCATCCGCCTCACGCGGCTCGGGCACCGGGTCTACCGGGAGAAGGTGATCCGGGAGGTGGACCCACGGGGCCGGCCGTACTACTGGATCGGCGCGGGGCCGCCGGAGTGGGCGGAGGATACGAGCGCCGATATCGCGGCGGTGCACGAGGGATATGCCTCGGTGACGCCGCTGCATCTGGACCTCACGCATCACGGCGCGCTCGGCCGCATGACCGAGTGGGAGGGCGCGCTGAACGCGGTACTGAAGACGAAGAAGAAGCGGGGCCGGTGACGGGCAACGCGGAGACGAGGACCGGCTCGTCGCGCTTCACGCGCGAGCGGGAGCGGATGGTGGCGGAGCAGGTGATCGCGCGCGGTGTCACGGACCCGCGGGTGATCGAGGTGATGCGGCGGCTACCGCGCCACCTGTTCGTGGACGAGGCGCTCCGCGATCGGGCCCACGGGGACCACCCGCTGCCGATCGGGGAGGGGCAGACGATCTCGCAGCCGTTCATCGTGGGCCGCATGACGGAGCTGTTGCGGCTCACCGGGCGAGAGAAGGTGCTGGAGGTGGGGACCGGGTGCGGGTATCAGGCCGCGGTGCTCGCGGAGCTGGCGGGGCGGGTGTGCACGATGGAGCGCATCCCGCGACTCGCGATGCGGGCGCGGGAGACGCTGGAAGGGCTCGGCTACCGCAACGTGTGGGTGCGGGCCGCGAACGGCACGCTGGGATGGCCGGACGAGGCGCCGTTCGACCGCATCCTGGTCGCGGCGGGCGGGCCGGCGGTGCCGCCGCCGCTGTTCGAGCAGCTGGCGGAGGGCGGGCGGATGGTGATGCCGGTAGGCGAGGTCACCAACCAGGTGTTGCAGGTGATCGAGAAGGTGCAGGGCACGATGCGCGTCAGCCAGGATTCCGAGTGCGTGTTCGTGAAGCTGGTAGGCAAGTACGCCTGGGAGTCGTGAGAGCCCGGGCCTGAGGATTACGGACGGGGCGTAGCGCAGCTTGGTAGCGCGCCTGCTTCGGGAGCAGGAGGTCGCTGGTTCAAATCCAGTCGCCCCGACCATTTTTCGAGTCGTCGTTTTCTCGAGTCGTCGCCGGAGCCGGCATGGGCGTCACGGGACTGCGCAGCGCCGCCGAGATCGTGGTGGAGGGGCGCGTGCAGGGGGTGGGATACCGCGACTACGTCCAGCGGAAAGCCGCCTCGCTGGGGCTCGCCGGGTATGTCATGAACCTGAAGGACGGCAAGGTCCGGGTCCGGGTAGAGGGCGGGCGCGACCTCATCGAGGAGCTCATGCACGATCTGGAGAAGGGGCCGCCGCTGGCGCGGATCGATCATCTCACCGTGACCTGGCGCCCCCTCACCGGCCGCTACACCGCCTTCTCGATCCGCTACGCCGAGTTCGATCCGTGAGAGGTCGCCCCGCGCGGGTCCGAGGGGTGATCGGCCGCGCGCTGCTCGTGCCCGTCCTGCTGGCTCCCACCGTCCTCACGCCGACCGCCGTCTCACACGCCCACAGCAAGACCGTGGACGCCACTCCGCCGTCCGAGAGGCCGGCGGCCAGGGGATCCCGCATCGACCGGAGCACGACCCCCCGGATCACGTCGGCGGCCAAGCGCGGAGCAAGGGTCAAGACCGCCGAGGCCCCCGCTGCCTGTACCCACACGGTGCGGCGAGGGGAGTCGGTCGGGGTCATCGCGGCGCGCTACCAGGTCACGCGTGCGGCGGTGGTGGGCGCCAACCACCTGGACAATCCGCATACCCTCCGGACCGGCCAGCGCCTCACCATCCCCGGCTGCCGCCCGCCCGCCACGACCGCGAGGGAGGAGCCGACCATCCTCTCCGCGGACGGCAGCGTGCTGAGGCGCGTGGGGCCCCTGCGCGTGCTGACGAGGCTGGTGCTCGCGCAGCCGGACTTCCAGGACGAGCGCATCCCGCTCGGCTGGCCGATCGAGGGGCCCGTCGTCTCCACCTTCGGCCGGCGGGCGCGCGGCTGGCACGCTGGCATCGACATCTCGGCCGAGCTAGGCTCGCCGATCCTCGCCGCAGCCCCCGGCACCGTGGTCTTCAGCGGCTGGATCCGGGCATACGGGCAGATCGTCAAGGTCCAGCATTCCGGCGGTTTCATCACGCTTTACGCCCACAACACGAAGAATCTAGTGGAGGAGGGGGAGGACGTCGAGGCCGGCCAGGCCATCGCCACCGTGGGCCGCAGCGGAGACGCGTCCGGCCCGCACGTGCACTTCGAGGTGCGCCGCGACGGCAAGGCCTACAACCCCCTCCACCTGCTGGAGCCCTCCGACCACTCGCCGGTCTTCGAGGACGACTTGGCCGCCTCCAGCTCCGATCTCGACCCGCACGAGTGAGGCCCATGGCCCCCGACGCGGACACCGACGAGCTCGAAGGCGGCGACGAGCCCCTCGAGACCCTCCTCCAGCAGGATCCAGCCGACCTCGCCGAGAAGCCGGACTCCCCCGAGGCCAGCGAGCGCGGCCGCGAGCTGATCGCGATGTACCTGCAGGAGATCTCGCGGGTCAAGCTGCTGACCGCCGAGGAGGAGCAGGAGCTGGGCCGGCGGGTCCAGGCCGGCGACGCGGACGCCGAGCGGCGGCTCGTCGAAGCCAACCTGCGCCTCGTGGTCAAGATCGCGCGCCGCTACCTGCACCGGGGCCTCTCGCTGCTCGACCTCATCGAGGAGGGCAACGTCGGCCTGCTGCACGCGGTGCGCAAGTTCCAGGCGGGCCGCGGCACCCGCTTCTCGACCTACGCCACCTGGTGGATCCGCCAGGCGGTGGTGCGCGCGCTCGCGAACCAGGCCCGGACGATCCGGCTGCCCGTCCACGTCGAGCTGCTGCTCTCGCAGTACCTGAAGCAGCGGAACGTCCTCACCCAGAAGCTCGGCCGGCCGCCCACGATCGAGGAGGTGGCCGCGGTGATGGACCGGCCCGCCGCCGAGCTCGAGCAGCTCGAGAGCCTCCGCCAGCAGCCGGTGTCGCTCGACAAGCCCTACGCCAACGACGGCAAGGGGAGCCTGGGCGACACCGTCGAGGACCCGAGCCCCGCCCCCGGCGCCAGCATGGCCGCGGTGCTCCGCGCCCGCGCCGACCTGGCGACCGTCCTGCAGGACCTGCCGGATCGGGAGCGCACCGTGGTCACCCTGCGCTTCGGCCTGGGCGGCGAGGAGCCCATGACGCTCGAGCGCATCGGCGGCCGGCTCGGGCTCACGCGGGAGCGGGTGCGCCAGATCGAGGGCGCGGCCATCAAGCAGCTGCGGCGCCTGCTCGCCGCCCGCGACGTCGAGCCGACCGACCTCCTGTGAGCCCCAAGGACAAGAAGCTCGGGGAGATCGGGCGCGAGCTGCGCGAGCGGCAGGGCCTCACCCAGCCGCAGCTCGCCGAGCGGGCCCAGCTCGCGCTCAGCTACATCACGCTGCTCGAGTCGGGCCAGCAGGCGAACCTCTCGCCCTCGGCCGTCGGCCGCCTCGCCCGCGCGCTCGGCGTCCCCAGCAAGCGGCTCACCGAGATCGACTGACCGTGGCCGTCGATCCGCTGCGCAAGGTGCACGCGGACGGCCAGCGCCTCCGGGAGGCCGTCGACACCGAGTACCGCGCGGCCCGACGGGACGGCAGCTGGGGGCGCGCCGAGCCCCAGATCGTCGAGCGGTGGCGCGCCGCGACCCGGGCCTGGACCCTCGCCGTCGAGGCCGCGCTGGGTCCCGCCCCGGCCACCCTCGGCCGCTTCCGCGCCGCGCCCCCCGCCACGGACGTCCCGGCCGGCGAGAGCGCGGCGTGGGTCGAGCTGCGCAACGCGCTCACGGGCAAGGTGGCCGCGGTCGCCACGCTGCTGGCCGAGCGGGGCGGCGGCGGACCGGCACCCGGCGCGGCTCCGCCGCCGAGCCCGTTCCGCAAGCGCTGAGGGCGCCCGCGACGGCTCAGGCGGGCGCGCGCGTCGAGAACACCGTGATCGGGTAGAGGCAGTAGTAGTCCGCGCTCCGGAGCACGTTGGCCGCCGAGCCCTCGTCGCAGAGGCGGGTGCGCGCCTGCCAGTCCTCCGCGGTGAGCAGCTCCCGCAGCCGATCCCCCCAGTTGCGCGAGAACACGGTGTGCTGGATGTAGTCGCGGTCTGCCGGCGCCAGCGGCGCGCGCCGCTCCAGCATGTACGTCCGCGGGCCGAGGTCGGTCAGGCCGGCCGCCCGCAGGGAGGCCGGGGTGGTCTGCCGCCGCTCCTGGAACGAGTGCCCGGCCCCTTCGCCCAGCGTGCGCCGGATCTCGGCGAGCTGGATGCGACGCTCGAGCTCGGGGTGCCCGGGCAGGAACATCGCCGACAGGACCTGCGATTCCTTCACGATGATCCGCCCGCCCGGCCGCACCACACGGACGAACTCGCGGAGGGCGCGCTCGGTCTCCACGATGTGGTGCAGCACGTCGCCGCACCACACCCAGTCCACGCTCCGGTCGGGCAGGGGGATCGCGGTGCCGTCGCCGGGTGCGAACTCGAGCCGCCCCGGCTCCGTCCGGCCGCCGACCAGGGCCCGCGCCGCCTCCACCTTCTCGGCCTCGGGCTCGATGCCGACCACGTGACCGCCCGGCCCGACCGCCTCGGCGAGCCAGAGCGCCCAGAGCCCGACGCCGCAGCCCACGTCGAGCCCGTGCGAGCCCGCCGGCAGCGCCAGATCGCGGATGATCTGCCGCCCGTCCGCCTCCTGGAAGCGATTCATCCGCTCGAGCGAGGCGTGGGGGCCGGTATCGACGGGCGGCATCGCGCGCGCCATCCTACCAGACGGGGCCGGCCCCCGCGCGCTCCTCTTCGGCCCGGCGGACGTGCTAGTCTCCAGGCGTGCTCGCGCTGCGTGCCGGAGCCCTCTCGCTCGCGCTGCTCGTGCCCGCCGCCGCCCTCGCCCAGCCGGCGCCCACGCCGGCCCTCGGCGGCACGGACCTGCTCGCCGCGCTGCGCGCGGGCGGTCACATCCTTTACTTCCGCCATGCCGACACCGACCACAGCCAGAACGACCAGCGCATGACGAGCGTCGAGGACTGCACCACCCAGCGTAACCTGAGCGAGCGGGGCCGCGAGCACGCACGCGCCCTCGGCGAGGCGATCCACGCCCTGGGCATTCCGATCGGCGCCGTCCTCGCGAGCCCGCTGTGCCGGACGGTGGAGACGGCGATGCTCGCCTTCGGTGCGGCCCAGAAGGCGCCCGCGCTCCGGGAGGGCGGCCCGCTCCCGCCGGGCAGCCCCGGGCGCTTTCCCGCCCTGCGCGCGCTCCTGTCCACCCCGGCCGCTGCGGGGAGCAACACCGTCGTGGTCGGGCACGCCTACCCGTACTACACGCTGGTCGGCGGGCAGTACCTGAGCGAGGGGGAGGCCGACGTGCTGCGCCGCCTGGGCGTCGACTTCGAGGTCGTGGCCCGCGTGGGCCTCGCGCAGTGGCGAGCCCTCGCCGCCGTGCCGGCGGGGCGCTGAGCCATGCTCCGGCTCGTGGTGGTGGTCGCGACCGTCACGCTCGCCGTCCTCGGCCTGATCGTCGGGGTGGTGGTCGCGCTCGGGGTGGCCTGGATCGCGGTCGCCCTTCCGGTCCTGCTTCTCCTCGGCCTGGTCGCGGGCCTGGTGGCAGCGCGCCGTCGGCTGTGGCCGCGACTCGAGGACCCACCGGACTGATGCGGCCCGTCCTGCCTCTCCGGCCTCGCTTCGCGCTCGCGGTGCTGGGCTGCCTCGTCGGCGCCACCTCCGCCCACTCCGAGGCCGCGTGGGTCCTCTGGGCCCGCACGTGTAACGTGAAGACCCAGACGTGCACCGGCCCGTGGCGGCGACGGGACACCTACGAGGCCGAGCGGTGGTGCCGGGCGGCCCGGACCACCCTCGTCAATCAGGCATTCACGCAGGAAGGCCGGGAGAACGCCCAGACGAGGGGAACGATCGAGGAGTACCAGTGCCTGCCGGGCTCGGTGGACCCGTCCGGGCCGACCGGAAAGTGACCGACGGTCACTCCTCCCGACGGGCAACGATGATGGTGCAGGCCACCACCACGATCGCGGCGCCGATCGTCTCGTACCAGCGCCCGAGCAGCCCGGCGAGGATCCCCAGCAGCGCGACACTCACGGCCGTCCAGCTCGCGAGCCGCCGCGTGCTCACGGCCGCTTCCTCCTGACCGCCTCCTCGAGGATCTCGGCCACCATCGAGGCGATGTTCTTCTCCTCTCGGATCGCCCGCGCCGCGAGGGCCTCGGCGGACAGCCGCTCCAGCACGACGCGAAAGGTCATCCGCACCTTGTCCGGCGCCACGGACTCCTCGTGGGTGATCGCGTCGCGCGCGAGCTCCTCGGGCAGGGGCTTGCGCGGCACCTTCTTGCCCTCGGCGTTCCTCCGGCGCGTCATTGCCGCATCCTATCGCACCCCCTTCGGAGGGTACAGAGGGGCAGCGGCAACGGCCCGAGGGACGGCCCGAGGTGCTACTGTTCCGACGCGAGGTTACGCGCTCGACACGCCAGAGGGGCAAGCGCGCAAGGCGCAACTCGACCGAAAGCGGCGACTCCCGCCATCTCGCTCTCCTAGCTGCCATGCCAGAGGCGCCACAAGCCCCGGCAGGCCGCCCTGGTAGCGTTGGCAAACGCCAAGACGACTCCGTGCTAGGCTCCCCCGTGTGCCGCGCCTGTGGGGCCGCGATACCGCACCCGCGTTCGGGACGACGCGCGTGTTCCCCGCGGTGCCGCTGGCGGCTGTGGCGGGCCCGGCAGACCGCATCCCGGCGGGTGACGACCAGCCGGGACGACGAGATCCGAGCCCTCTTGGGAAACCGCCCTGAAGAAGCTGGGGGAGCGCCATGAATCGCCGAATGTTTCTCAGCGCCTTGAGCGGCAGCCTCGTTGCGGCGCCCCTTGCCGCCCAGCCGCAGGAGGCGCGAAAGGTGGTACGGATCGGGCTCCTGAGCCTCGCCGCTTCCGACCCCGCCAGTGCCAGCCGGTGGAAAGCGTTTCGCGACCGGCTAGGTGAGCTGGGGTACGTGGAGGGACAGAACACAACTTTTGAGTCTCGGTGGGCAGATGGGCAGGTGGGCCGACTTCGGGGCCTGGCTGCCGAATTGATCGCCTCGAAGGTCGATATCCTCGTGACCGCCGGTAGCGAAGCCGCAATTGCGGCCCAACACCGCTCCAACTCGCTTCCCATCGTCATGGCGACGGGCGGTGATCCGGTAGAGATGGGGCTCGCATCGAGCCTGGCCCGGCCGGGCAAGAATGTCACCGGTGTCATCTCGCTAATCGCCCAGCTGACCGTGAAGCGGCTCGAGCTCATCAAGCAGTTGATCCCACGGGCCTCTCGCGTCGCCCTCCTCCGAGATCCTGACAATCGTTCCTCTGCGTTCTCTCTGCGCGCCGCCGAGGGCGCGGCGAAGCCCTTGGGGCTAGTGGTGCAGGGTTTTACCGTGCAGAAACCACGGGAACTTGAAGCCGCTTTCCTGGCGATGAAGCGCGCTCACACCGACGCGGTCATCTTCGGAGAGAATACGCTCTTCATGGCCGATCGCCGGCACATAGCCGATCTCGCGCTCTCGCACCGACTACCGATGATGGTCGCGGCGAAAGAGTACGCCGAAGCGGGAGGGCTTCTCAGCTACGGTACCGACTATCTCGACCTGTTCCGCCGTGCGGCTTCCTACGTGGACAAGATCCTCAAAGGCGCTAAGCCCGCCGACCTGCCGATCGAGCAACCCACGAAGTTCGACCTGGTCATCAACCTCAAGACGGCTAAGGCGCTCGGCTTGACAATCCCCCAGTCGCTCCTCCAGCGGGCGGATCAGGTGATCGA
>DATJIR010000024.1:0-6463 GCA_035493135.1 Verrucomicrobiia bacterium | reverse complement strand
CGTTGGACAGGTGGACCTCCAGCGACCGCTCGACGACCAGACCCCCACGGTTCTCAGGCTGCGCGGCGAGCGCGCGGATACGCTCGGTCCGCGCAGGCGTGGACAGGCCGTCGAGCTCGGCGGCGCAGGCCGAAGCCACCGCCCGCTCGAGCAGCTCGACCGCGAACGATCCGTCGGCGCCCTCTTGATAGGGCTGCACGACGTGGCCGTTCGTCACGATCCACCCGTCGGGGTGAATGATGGACCCGCTTCCAAGCTCGCCGATCGTGCGCGGCCGAACAACAGTGGTCGGCCCCGTGCTGCAGCGCACCGTCGCCGTCGCGCCAATGCGCACCGCGATCATGACCACGCCCGGCTTGGCGCGGAACACGGCCGACTGGAGCTCCGCTTCCGTCGCGGCCTCCGACAAGGCGGAGAGGCCAGCCGCCAGAAGGTAGGCCATGGCACCGACCATTCGCGCACCCGCTATCGTCCTGATGGTCCTTTCCTTTGCGCCACCGGCTTAGACGCACTCGCGGGGCTCGGAGGTTCGCCGCCAAGCATCGGGCTGCAGCTGGCGCTGACGCCGACCTCGACGCTGTAGTAGCACCATGAGCGGACCCGTTCAAGGAGGGGTCGCTAACGGCGCGGCCGAAAGCCCAACTCGGCGAAGGGCGGACGGGACAGAGGACGCGCCGCTAGCGCGACCCACGATCGCGACCACGTCGTGATCAGCCCGCATCGCGCGACTGAGGTGCGCGCCCATCTCGGGCTCGGCGCGAACCACCAGGATGCGCCGCGGCCTCCGGCGGCCTGAGAAGTGGGCAGCCGGAAGCAGGCTACCCGGGCAGCTTGGCCGCGAGCACGTCCACCTTCTCGATGGCGGGCGGCTTCGCCAGAAGATCGGCGGCCTTCTGCATGAGCGCGGCCGCCACCCGACCCGAGAGATGGGCCTGCCGCCCCGCCTCGTCCGGGAACGCGTCGAAGATCCCGAAGGTGCTCGGGCCCATCTGGAGCGCGAACCAGGCGGTCGTGGCCGGCTCCCCCTGCACCACCGCCAGCCCGCCCTTGAGGAAGGCCGCGACGTCCTTCTCCTTGCCGGGCTTGGCCTCGAGCCGTACGTAGAGGGCGACGTTGACCATGCGCGTTCTCCCTTCGGCGCGCCCCCGGCCTAGACCTTCGGCCGGCGCGTGAGCGGGGCGACCAGGTCCGCCATCGAGGGCGGCGTGGCCGCGTCCTTGTAGTCGGCGAGGCGCGCGTAGATCTCCGCGGCCGCCTCGTGGAAGCCGCCCGGGAGACCGGCCGCCGCGAAGGCCGCGGCGATCTCCTCCATCTCGCCCACGAACCGCCACGCCTTGCGCGCGTTGTCGCGGGCCGTCGCCTCCGAGCGCTTCGGCAGGTCCGGCTGCGAGCGTCGCCACTCCGCGAGCAGCGCGTCGTCCACGCCCTCCGAGGCAGCCAGCGCGCGGATGGCGATCAGGAGCGCGGAGGAGCCCTTCGTGTAGGCGGCGTAGGCCATCTTGAGGGCGGAGGCGGCGCCCGGGCCGTCGCCGATCGCGATGGCCTCGAGCGCGCTCGATTCGAAAAGGGCCGCCGCGCGCTTGGCCTCGCGGCCCGAGAGGTAGAGCCGGGTGGAACCGGCCTTCCGGGGCGGCGGGCCGATCAGGCCGCCGTCCACGAAGGTGGCACCGCCGGCCTCGACGATCGCGCCGATCTCGCGCGCGGTCGCGGGGGCCACCGCGTTGCCGTCCACGTAGAGGCCCGCGAATCGCCGCCCCGCCACGTCACGAGCGACGTCGATCGCGGCGTGCGGCGGGCACACCGAGACGACGACGTCGCTGGCCGCCACCACCGCCGCCACCGTCCGCGCGTCCTCGAGGCCGGCCGCGGCGGCGCGCTCGCGGCTGCCTGCGCTGCGCCCCTCGGAGGCCCAGAGCACCCGCGCGCCGGCGGCCACCGCGCAGGCGCCGACCACGCTGCCCATGTCTCCCGGGTGCAGGATCCCGATCGTCGTCATGTCTCCTCCTTGTATCTCTCAGGTGAAGGCCGGCGTTAAGCTGGCCCGGGTGAAGGTGGGCGGGAGCCCGAGTTCCCCTGGGTCCCGCAAGACCGTGACTGAGCGCGGTGCCCCGCCCACTGTTCCATCATCGAACCCGAACAGTCGCTTGGGCCGCCAGAGCCCGCATTCGCAAGGACGGGTCATGGAACACTCCCTGTTCATTGGTATCGATGTCGCGAAAGACCACCTCGACGTCCACATCCTGCCCACGGGCGAGGCCTTCCGTCTGCCGCACGACGGCCCGGGCCTTACCACCCTTCTCGACCGCGTCCGGCCCCTCGCCCCCACCCTGCTGGTCCTCGAAGCCACCGGCGGGTACGAGATTCCGGTGGCCGCCACCTTGGCCGGCGCCGGCCTGCCCTTGGCGGTCGTCAACCCGCGCCAAGTGCGCGACTTCGCCCGCGCCACTGGACAACTCGCCAAAACGGACCCCCTCGACGCCCATGTGATCGCCCGTTTCGCGCAGGCCGTCCGACCCACGCCGCGCCCCGTGCCGGACGAGCAGGCGCGCGCCCTGGGCGAGCTCGTGGCCCGCCGCCGCCAGCTCGTTGACATGCTCGGCGCCGAACTCAATCGCCGGCGTCTGCTGCGCGAGCCGCGGGTGCGCCGTCAGCTAGATGCCCATATCGGCTGGCTCGAGGCCGCGCTCCGGCGTCTCGACCACGACCTCACCACGCTCCTCCGCGCCACTCCCGCATGGCGGGAAGCCGAGGATCTGCTGCGCTCGGTCCCCGGCATCGGCCCCATCACCGCCACCACGCTCATCGCCAGTCTCCCCGAACTGGGCCGCCTGGATCGGCGTCGCATCGCCGCGCTCGTCGGGCTCGCCCCCTTCGCCCGCGATAGCGGCGCGTTCCGCGGCCGCCGCATGATCACGGGAGGGCGCGCCCCCATCCGTAAAGTCTTGTTCATGGCGACCCTCACCGCGATCCAGCACAATCCGGCCATCGCCGCCTTCTACCGCCGCCTCGTCGCCACCGGCCGACCCGGCAAAGTCGCCCTCACCGCGGCCATGCGCAAGCTCCTCACCATCCTCAACGCCATCCTCCGCGACCGTCGCCCCTGGATTCCGACTTGACACCTAAGACAGTCGCTCAGTCGTCCTCACCGGCGAGGTGGGCGAAGCGTCCGGACGGGCGGCGCGGCGGCGGCAGCTCCTCCGGCCCGTGGATGGCCTTGATCTCGACCTCGCGCACGAGGTCGCCCAGCAGCACCGCGATCAGACCGAGCATGGCGAGCAGCGGCGAGAACATCAGGGCGGCCAGGGTCCAGACGAAGAAGCCCTGCACTCCGCGGGTGGCGCCGCCGACCGAGCCCACGAAGACCGCGCCGATCACCCAGCCGGCGGCCAGCAGGACCAGCCACGGATACGCGACGAGCATCATGGCCATCGGACGGCAATGGTACAGCAGTCCGCCGCGGAGGAATACTCGGGGCTGCTACCGAGCCCGGCGAGGGCCCACGGCCGCCGGGGAGAAGACGGTCGGGCGGTCAGCGAGCGGAGGTGTTGGTCACGACCGCGGTGTCATCCACCGGCGGCACTTCAGCGTCGGCCATCAGGAACATCGCGAGGAGAAAGAAGGTGACGAGGACGCCAAAGCCGATCGTTGCGCGCTTCATGCTGGTGCAGTCTCCGGGCGCAGGGCGCGGACGATGGTCCGCAGCTCGCGCGGGTTGATGGGCTTCTCGAGCAGACGGGCTCCGAGGCGGAGCGCTTCGGCCTGCGTGTGGGGTCGGCATTCCGCCGCGATCAGGATCAGCGAGAGGGTCGGGCTCGCGGCGCGCAGGAGATGCACCAGGTCCCAGCCGTCCTCGGCGAGGCCGTGGGCGGGAGGCAAGTCCAGGTCGACGATCGCCAGGTCCACCTCGCCGGACCGCATGGCGGCCATCGCCTGCGAGGCGCCCTCGGCCGTCTCCACCGGGAGCCCGCCGCCACGAAGCGCCGCGCCCAGACCCTCGCGGCTGTGACCGTAGGGATCGACGAGGAGCAGGCGGGAGCGGCTCTCCGCCTCCACGTCGCCGTTGAACCCGATGGTCGCCATAGTCGTTGCGCTCCGGCTCTTGCGTAGGCAACGAAAGTGCCATCCACAAAACGCCTTCTCCGGAGATACGGAAAATCCGGCATTCCGATCAGTTAGCTTCTAGAGCCTCATTCAGACCTGGACGAAGCGCGTCACCGTACTGACACTTGTCGTGTAAGCGTTACATCGAAACGAGTAATTTTTTCTGTCTGGCGCGGACTTGGACAGCAGGGGGAAACGCAGGCCGGAGAGGCAGGGGGCGCAGGTCTCACGTATCATTCGTGCGAAAGGAGGGACGACGCCCATGCGCGTGCTGCTGGTGCACCCGAGTCCCCTGATGTACTCGGAGCTCTACCTGAGGCTCGAGCCGCTCGGCCTCGAGCGGGTGGCCGCGGCGATCCGCGCGGCCGGCCACGAGGTCCGGCTCCTCGATCTGCAGATCTTCACGCACGCCGACTACTGGCGAGAGCTCGAGACGTTCGCCCCGCAGGCGGTGGGCTTCTCGGTGAACTACCTGGCCAACGTCCCGGAGGTGATCGACCTCGCCAAGGACACCAAGGCCCGGCGCGGCTCCGCCTTCGTCTTCGTCGGCGGGCACAGCGCGTCGTTCGTGGCCGCCGAGTTCCTCGAGCACGCAGAAGGTGCCATCGACTGTATCGTGCGCGGCGAGGGCGAGGTCATCGCCCCGCGGGTACTCGAGGCCATCGGCGACCCGAAGCTCGACACGCTGCCCGGGGTCGTCACGCGGACCGGCGCCGGCCCGAGCCCGACCCTGCTCGAGGACCTGGACCTGCACCTCCCCGCCCGCGACCTGGGACGGAAGCGTCACAAGTACTTCATCGGCGTGCTCGACCCGTGCGCCTCGGTGGAGTTCACACGCGGCTGTCCGTGGGACTGCTCGTTCTGCAGCGCGTGGACCTTCTACGGGCGGAGCTACCGCAAGGGCTCGCCGGAAGCGGCCGGCGAGGACCTCGCCCGGATCCGCGAGCCCAACGTCTTCATCGTCGACGACGTGGCCTTCATCCACCCCGAGCACGGCGACGCGATCGCGAGCCAGATCGAGCGACGGCGCATCCGCAAGCAGTACTATCTCGAGACGCGCTGCGACGTGCTGATCAAGAACCAGGAGCTGTTCGCCCGCTGGAAGAAGCTCGGGCTCTACTACATGTTCCTGGGCATCGAGGCCCTGGACGAGGACGCGCTCAAGGCGCATCGCAAGCGGGTGACCCTCAACGAGAACCTGCGGGCCCTCGAGATCGCCCGCTCCCTGGGCCTCACGGTGGCGATCAACATCATCGCCGACCCCAGCTGGGACGAGGCGCGCTTCGCGGCGGTGCGGGACTGGGCCCTCACCGTGCCCGAGGTCGTGCACCTCACGGTGGCCACCCCCTACCCCGGCACCGAGCTCTGGCTGACCGAATCGCGTCAGCTCACCTCTCGCGACTATCGCCTCTTCGACGTGCAGCACGCGGTCCTGCCGACCAAGCTGCCGCTCAAGCGCTTCTACGAGCTCCTGGTGAACACCCAGTCGGTCCTGAACCGCAAGCACCTGGGCTGGGGCGCGCTGCGCCTCTACGGGGGGGCCGCGCTCCGGGCCGCGTCCCGGGGCCAGACCAACTACCTCCGGATGCTGTGGAAGTTCAGCACGGTCTACAACACCGAGCGCCAGTACGCCGATCACCTGAAGCCGGTCCGTTACGAGATGCGCCCCCCGCGCCCGATGGCCGGGAGCAAGCCGAGCAAGCAGGAGCTCTACATCCATATGCCCGCCCCGGTCCACTAGCCCACGCCCTCCCCCCTCTCCCCCTCTGGGAGAGGGTCGGGGGAGAGGGAAGACCGCGGCGTGTAACGATTACACTGACCGTGTAATCTTTATAAAGTTCGCGCCCTTCGCGGACGCGGGCCCAGGCGGGGCCCGGCCGGCCCGCACGCCATCCAAGTAGATGCCATACCTGCCCAAAGCGCGCTTGCCGGCTAGAGGCACATCTCGGTCGTCTGCCTGGCGTGGTTGTTGCTCTCCCAGGCAGGTTCGCATTCGTGCTGATCGGTAGGCCAACGTCCACAAAGGAGGCGGTTTTATGCGACAGATGATGAAGATCGGCGTTCTGATGCCGGCGGCGGTGCTGCTGGTGTCGGGGTGCGCCACCAAGGACTGGGTCCGGGAGCAGTTCACGAAGTCGGACGCCATCGTGGATCAGCGCTTCGTGAAGGTCGAGGGCCAGGTCGAAGGGGTGAGCACCGAGGTCAAGGGCGTCACCACCCAGGTGAAGAGCCTGGAGGGTGCCGTGGCCGAGGCCAAGGGCCGTGCCGACGCCGCGATGACCAAGGCCGAGGGCGTGGATACCCGCCTGACCCGGCTCTGGTCGAACCGCTACAACCAGAAGACGGCCGATACCCTCGAGGT
>DATJIR010000023.1:0-13616 GCA_035493135.1 Verrucomicrobiia bacterium | reverse complement strand
GGGGTGCAGGACATCGTGGTGGTGCGCGGCTACAAGAAGGACATGGTCACCGTCCCGGGGGTGCGCTACTACGACCACGACCGCTTCGAGGAGACCGGCGAGCTCGGCTCCCTCTTCGCGGCGGAGCGCGAGCTCCGCGGCCCGATCCTGTTCCTCTACTCGGACATCCTGTTCGAGCAGACCGTGCTGGACAGGCTCCTGCGCGCCGAGGCCGACTGCGCCATCGTGGTCGACCGCGCGTGGGTGGACCAGCGCGACCGCCTCCTGCCGCTCGGCAAGCCGCTCGACCTGGTGATCACCGCCCGCACGCCCGAGGCGGGGCTGCGCGCCCTGCCCGGCGCGGCCGACGACCGGCTCGTCTCGGTGGGCCAGCGCCTCGCCCCCGAGCGCGCCACCGGCGAGTTCATCGGGCTCGCCCTGTTCTCCGAGCGGGGCACCGCGGCCCTGCGCGAGGCCTACCAGCAGCGGCTGGCCGCGGGGGCGGGACCGTTCCACGAGGCCGACCGCCCGGAGCGCGGGGCCTTCACCGATCTGCTGCAGGAGCTGGTGGCGCGCGGCGAGACCGTCGCGTGCGTGGACGTCTACAAGGGCTGGCTCGAGATCGACACGTTCGAGGACTACCAGCGGGCATGGGCGGCGATCAAGTCCTGACCGGCCGCGCGCTGGCCGGCCTGCTGGAAGCGCAGGGCTACGACTTCTTCACCGGCGTGCCCTGCTCCATGATCGAGAGCCTGATCGCGACCCTGGAAGGGCACCCGCGCCTGCCCTACGTGCCGGCGGTGCGCGAGGACGTGGCGGTGGGGCTTGCGGCCGGGGCCTGGCTCGCCGGACGGCGCCCGATGGTCCTGATGCAGAACTCGGGGCTCGGCACGAGCATGAACGCGCTCGTCTCGCTCTCCCTGATGTACCGGCTCCCCGCGCTCCTGCTGGTAACGTGGCGCGGCCACGGGGGCAAGGACGCGCCCGAGCACCTGCTGATGGGCGAGATCTCGCCGGGCCTGCTCGAGATGATGCGCATTCCCCACCGGGTCCTCTCCGCCGCGACCATCGAGGAGGACGTCGCGTGGGGCCGTGCCGAATCGGACCGGCTGAGCCAGCCGGTCGCGCTCCTCCTGCCTCCCGGCGTCCTCGACACCGCGTCGCATCCGGCCCCCGCGGCGGCCGCCGGGGCCGCGCCGATCGCTTCGCCGGCCGGCTCGGACGGCCCGCTCCCCGCCCCGCGCATCTCGCGCTTCGAGGCGCTGCGGGCCGCGGTGGCGCCGCTCGGCACCGAGCCGGTGGTGCACGCCAACGGCTACATCTGCCGCGAGTCGTTCGCGGTCAAGGACCGGCCCGAGAACTTCTACATGATCGGCTCGATGGGCATGGCCTCCGCCATCGGCCTGGGCGTGGCCCTCGCGGTGCCCGCCCGGCCCACCGTGGTCTTCGATGGGGACGGCAACCTGCTCATGAGCCTGGGCATCCTGCCGATGATCGGCGGCGGCCCGGTGATGGGCCGGCGGCGGCCCGCCAACCTCGTGCACGTCGTCTTCGACAACGCGCTCTACGGCTCGACCGGCAACCAGGCGTCTCCCTCCCGGGCGGTGGGCCTGCACCGGATCGCGCGGGCCGCCGGCTACGAGCGGAGCGTCGCGGTCGCGGGCGCCGACGAGATTCGCGAGGCGATGACCACCGCGCTGGCGGGCGGCGGGCCGAGCTTCATCCTGGCCCGGGTCACCGCCGAGGAGCAACCCGCGCCCCGCATTCCCTACCCGCCCGAGGAGATCCGCGACCGCTTCCGCTCCTGCTTCGGGACGCGCCGGTGAGGGCGGTCATCCTGGCCGCGGGAGTCGCGCGCCGGCTGGCGCCGCTCACCGACCACACCCACAAGTGCCTGCTGCCGGTGGGCGGGCGCTCCCTGCTCGACCGCATGCTGGATGCCCTGGCGGCCGTCGGGGTCGACGAGTCGGTCCTGGTGCTCGGCCATTGCCGGGACCAGGTGCGCCGCGCGGCGGGCACCGCGCGGGGCGCGATGCGCATCGGCTACGTGGAGAACCCGGACTACCAGAAGGGCTCGATCCTCTCGCTGTGGTGCGCGCGGGAGACGCTCCTCCGCGACAGCACCCTGGTCATGGACGCCGACGTGCTCTTCCCCGATCGCTTCCTGCGCGGGCTGATCGATGCGCCCGCCGCGAGCGCACTGCTGCTCGACCGCGGCTTCCAGGACACCGGGGAGGAAGTGAAGCTCTACGCGGTGGGCGACCGCGTGATCGCCCTCGGCAAGAAGTTCGTCCCCCAGTCCTGGGACGTGGTCGGCGAGGGGGTCGGGTTCTTCAAGTGCAGTCCAGCCCATGCCCCCGAGTACGTCCGCCTGATGGAGGAGTCCATCCGGGAGACCGGCGGCGCCAACGAGTACGAGGACGCGCTCCACCGCCTGCTCGCCCGCGTGCCGGTGGGCTGGGTGGACGTGACGGGCCTGCCGTGGACCGAGGTGGATTTCGCGGAAGACCTGCGCCGGGCCTAGACGCAGGTTCTCCCCAAGATCGAGCGCCTCGGGCCCTGATGTGCTCCGGGCGCTCCTCTATCTCCCCGACGCCGCGGCCGAGCGGCTAGCGGCCACTGCCGTCTGCGGGCGCACCCTCGCGGTGCGCACGATGGTGGCGGCCCTGCGCGCCGGCGCCGTCCGCATCGCGGTGCCGTCGGCCCTGCGCGACGCCGCGGTGGACCGCGCCCTGCGCCGGATGCCCGCGCTGGCCGCCGCGCTGCAGTGGCTCGACCCGGGCGCGGGGGTGGCCGCCGACTCCCCGGCCCGCTGGCTCCTGCTCCCCGCCTCCGCGCTGATCCACGTGAGCGCGCTGGAGGGCCTGCTCGCCGCGGCGCCCGCCCGGCCCGCGGTGCTGGCCGAATCGGCCGACGGGCCGGCGCCGGTGGCGCTCGTGCCGACGCCACCGCCCGCCGAGGTCTGGAAGCCGCTGGCCGAGGGCCGGCCGGTGGGGGTCGAGCTCGCGCGCTGGCTGCGCGGAGCGCAGGCCACGCCCGGCGCGGCCACCGGCCCCTACGTCGACGTGCACGACGAGGCCGGCCTGGCTCGCGCGGAGGAGGCCCTGGGGGCGACGCTCTCCATCCCCGCCGACTCCGGGATGGACCGCTACCTGCACCGCCGGTGCTCACGCTGGCTCACGCGCCTCCTCGTGCGGACGGAGCTCACGCCCAACCACGTGAGCCTCGCGAGCCTGGCCATCGGCCTGGCGGCCATCTGGTGCTTCTGGCCCGCCACGCCGACGAGTGCCCTCGTGGGCGTTCTCCTCTACGCGCTCGCCTGCATCGTCGACCACGCGGACGGCGAGCTGGCCCGGCTCACCTTCCAGGAGTCCCGCTTCGGGGCCATCCTCGACTGGACCATCGACACGCTGATCCACGCCGGTCTCGTGCTGGGCATCGGCGTGACCGCGGGCGGACCGGCCATGCTCGGGCTGGGGCTGGTCGGCGCGGCGGGGGTGACCCTGAGCGCGCTCTTCGCGCGCTCCCTGCCGCGCGAGATCGAGATCGGCCCCACCGTGGGCGGGGTGCTCCGCAACATCGCCAACCGCGACCTCTTCTACCTGGTGCTGCTCGGGGCGGCGACGCTCCGGCTGTGGGGCCCCGCGCCGGTGGGCGCGGTCGCGGCGGTGGTGGCGGTGGGATCGCAGGCGTACTGGGTGGGCTGCCTGGCGCGCATCCGGCGACTGGGCCGCGGACGCATCGCCTAGTGTCGCGCTGGCTCCGCCCGCTGCTGGTGCTGGCCGGGCTGGCCGTGGTCGGCTACCTGGTCGCGCAGATCGGCCCGGCCGCGATCTGGTCGTCCTTCGTCACGCTCGGATGGCGGCTGCCCCTCGTGCTGGCCTTCCCCTACGCGCTCGCCGGGCTCGTGGACACGATCGCCTGGCGCATCCTCGTGCCGGGGCCGGTGCCCCTCGGCCGGGTCTTCCGCGCGCGCCTGGCCGGGGAGGCCATCAACCTGGCCACCCCCACCATGGCGGTCGGCGGCGAGCCGGTGAAGGCTTTCCTCCTGAGACCGCACGTGCCGCTGCTCGACGGCCTCGTGTCGGTCATCGCCGACAAGACCACCATCGTGGTGGGACAGATCGTCTTCCTCGCCGGGGGCCTCCTGGCCGCGCGCGCCACGCTGCCCCCGTCGGGCCGGCTGCTCCCGATCATGACCGGGCTGCTGGCGGTGGAGATCGTGGCCATCGGCGGGTTCGCGCTCGTGCAGGCCAGCGGCGGCCTCGGGGGCGGCGGACGGCTGCTCGGGCGGATCGGGGCGCGCGTGGGCTTCGGCGGGGAGCGCTATCTGCAAGGCCTGGGCGATCTGGACCGGGCGCTGGCCGCGCTCTACCGGCACGGCCGCCGCCGGCTCGTCGCCTCGGCGCTGGTCCACGCGGTGGCCTGGGCCAGCGGCGGGCTCGAGATCTACATCGTGCTGAGCCTGCTGGGCACGCCGGTCCCGCTCGCAACCGCGCTGATCATCGAGTCCTTCGCGGGGGGCGTGAAGTTCGCGAGCTTCATGGTGCCCGCCTCGCTCGGGGCCCTCGAGGGCGGCTACGTCGCCTTCTTCGAGGCCTTCGGGCTCGCCGCGACGTCCGGGCTGTCCTTCGTCCTGGTGCGCCGGCTGCGTGAGATGGCGTGGGCCGGCGTCGGCTTCCTGGCCCTGGGGGTCTCCGACCGGGCCCGCCTGCGGCCCCGACCCGAGGAACCGCGCGCGTAGCTTGAGGCGGGGCCTCGGACCCTGTGCTAGACTTCATGACATTCTTCGTGCCGCCGCTCGCGGCGGCCATTCTTCGAGGAGGCGTCTGTGGGATCTGTTCGCGTTGCCATCGTCGGCGTCGGTAACTGCGCGTCCGCCCTCGTCCAGGGGGTCCACTACTACAAGGGCGTCGCCGACGACGGCTTCATCCCGGGGCTGATGCGCCCCCGCCTCGGCGGGTATCACGTGGGCGACATCGAGTTCTCGGCCGCCTTCGACATCGACGTCAACAAGGTCGGGCTCGATCTGTCCGAGGCCATCTGGGCCAAGCCGAACAACACGGTACGCTTCGGGGAGGTCCCGCGTCTGGACGTGCCGGTGCAGCGGGGCATGACCCACGACGGGCTCGGCCACTACCTCTCGCAGATCATCACCAAGGCGCCGGGCACCACCGCCGACATCACCCAGATCCTGCGCGAGACGCGCACCGACGTGGTGGTGAACTTTCTGCCGGTGGGCAGCGAGATGGCCACCAAGTGGTACGTGGAGCAGGTGCTCGACGCGGGTTGCGGCTTCGTCAACTGCATCCCGGTGTTCATCGCCCGGGAGAACTACTGGCGGCGACGCTTCGAGGACCGGGGGCTGCCGATCGTGGGCGACGACGTGAAGTCGCAGGTGGGGGCCACCATCATCCACCGCATCCTCACCAAGCTCTTCATGGACCGCGGAGTGCGTCTCGAGCGGACCAGCCAGCTCAACGTGGGCGGCAACACCGACTTCTACAACATGCTGGAGCGTCAGCGCCTCGCGTCCAAGAAGATCTCCAAGACCGACTCGGTGCGCTCGCAGCTCGCCCACGACATGGCCGACGACAACATCCACATCGGGCCGAGCGACTACGTGCCGTGGCTCGCCGACCGCAAGTGGGCCCACATCCGCCTCGAGGGCCGGAGCTTCGGCGACCAGCCCATCAACGTGGAGCTGAAGCTCGAGGTGTGGGACTCCCCCAACTCGGCGGGGGTGGTGATCGACGCGATTCGCTCCTGCAAGATCGCGATGGACCGGGGGGTCAAGGGTGCGCTCCTCGCGCCGTCGGCGTATCTCATGAAGTCTCCGCCCGAGCAGTGGTCCGACGAGGTGGCGCGGACGCGCCTGGAAAAGTTCATCGGCGGCGCGGACTAGCCGCGCCGTCCGACGGCGGCACCGCTCCCCGGAACTGCTCATGGTTGCCATTTCCCGCACCGGCCGCTCGCTGCGCCGGCTGGTCCGGCTCTCCTGCCGCCGGCCCGCGGTCACCGTCGCCGTCTCGGCCCTCCTCGCGGTGGTGGCGATCGTCTACACGATGCACGCCCTCACCTTCAAGACCTCCACCCGCGCGCTCCTGCCCCAGGACGCGGGCTTCGTGGTCCGCTACGCCGAGTACGCCAAGGAGTTCGGCGAGCTCGAGGACATCGTGGTGGTGGTGGAGGCCGGCTCGTTCGAGGGCGCGCGCGCCTACGCGGCGCGGCTCACCGAGGAGCTGCAGCAGGGCCCGGTCAAGTTCCACCGCATCGCCTACCGTATCGACCCCAAGCGCTTCGAGGGCCGCCAGCTCCTCTACCTGTCCACCCAGGAGCTGCGCGAGATCCGCGACAAGATCTTCGACCACCAGGAGTTCATGGAGAGCTTCGCGGGCGACCCGAGCCTGGCCCGACTGCTCGAGGGCGTGAACACCCAGATGGCGGCCGCCTTCGTGTCGAACCTCTTCGACATCGGGCTCCAGGACAAGGACCTCCCGGTCGACACGCGCTTCCTGCGGGTGCTGCTGGACCAGGTCGCGAGCCGCCTGGAGCGCCCCGCGCCCTATCGGTCGCCCTGGGGCACCCTGTTCTCCTTCGGCGAGGACCCGCCGGACGACGCGGGCTACTTCCTCTCCGACGACAAGAGCCTGCTGTTCATCCTGGTCGAGACCCCGCCCAGTGAGAAGGGCAGCTTCACCGGCGACCAGGTCGCGATCGAGACGATCCGCGGCGCGATCAGCCGGCTGCGGCCCGCCTTCCCCAACGTGCAGGCCGGCGTGACCGGGGCCCCCGCCCTCTCCAACGACGAGATGACCGCCGCCTTCCACGACAGCGGCATCTCCGACGTGCTCGCGTTCGCGCTCACCCTGGTGGTCATGACCCTCGCCTTCATGCGGGTGGGCAAGCCGGTCCTGATGCTGGTCGTGCTCGCGGTGACCCTCGCCTGGTCGATGGGCGTGGTCACCCTGGTGGTCGGTCACCTGACCCTGTTCTCGGTCATGTTCATCTCGATCGTGGTCGGCATCGGCATCGACTACGGCATCTACTACCTGTTCCGCTACGAGGAGGAGATCTTCCTCGGCCGCAACCTGCGCGAGGCTCTCGAGCTGACCGCGGCGCGCACCGGGCCCGGCATGCTGATCGGCGCGCTGACCGCGGCGGGGACGTTCTTCGTCCTCATGCTCACCGACTTCCGCGGCATCCAGGAGCTCGGCCTGATCGCGGGGCTCGCGATCCTCATCGCCTGGCTCGGCATGATAACCCTGTTCCCCGCGGTGCTCGTGTTCGTGGACGCCCACCACGCGGACCGCCCCCGGCAGCGCCGGCCCCGCGCCCACCAGCTCGAGCGCATCCGGGTGCCCCTCCTCGACCGCCTGGTCACGTTTCCGCGCACAGTCCTGACCGGGGCCGGGGTGGCCACCGCGCTGGCGATCTGGGCGGTCCCGCACGTGGGCTTCGACTACAACGTGCTCAACCTGCAGGCGCGGGGCACCGAGTCGGTGGCGTGGGAGCGGCGCATCCTGGCCGGCACCGGCCGCTCCGGCTTCAACGGCCTGTCCTCCGCCTCCTCGCTGGACGAGCTGCGGGCCAAGCAGGCCGCCTTCGAGAAGCTGCCGTCGGTCTCCGACGTGGACTCGGTGCTCCGGGTCATCCCCGACGACCAGGCCGAGAAGATCGCGATCATCAAGAGCTTCGCCCCCCTGGTGGCTCCGATCCGCGTCGGCCACTCGAGCCCGGTCGAACTCGACCGGCTCAAGAAGGCGCTCGCCGACATCAAGCGGCGGTTCGACGTGGTCGCGGCGGAGGCGGGGACCAAGCTGCCCCCCGAGATCCGCACGGTCCGGGAGAAGACCATCGCGGTGATTCGTCTGCTCGACAAGAGCAAGCGCGACTCGGCGGAGGCCGCGCTCAACTACCTGCAGGCGCAGCTCTACCGCGACTTCGTGAGCAAGTTCTACGGCCTGCAGCGGAACCTGAGCCCCACCACCGTCACCATCAAGGACGTGCCCGACGAGCTACGCCGCAAGTTCATCGGCGAGAACGGGCGGTTCCTCATCCAGATCCAGCCGAAGGTGGACATCTGGGAGAAGGCGGGGGCGGCCCAGTTCGTGCGCGAGCTACGCTCCGTCGATCCCGACGTCACCGGGCCCCCGGTCATCACCTACGAGGCCACCGTGCTGATGGAGCGCGCCTACCTCACCGGCACCCTCTACGCCTTCGTGCTGGTGGGCGGACTGAGCGTGCTCATGATCCGCCGCCTGCGCGAGAGCATGCTGGCCCTGATCCCGATGGGGCTGGCGCTGCTGTGGACGATCGGGCTCATGCAGCTCTGCGGGATCCGCTTCAACCTGGCCAACATCTGGGGCCTGCCGCTCATCATCGGCACCGCGGCCGAGTTCGGCCTCAACGTGATCGTGAGCCATCTCGAGGTCCGCACCCACCGGGGCCCGCTCATCGCCCGCAGCGCGGTGATGGGCGTCATGCTGAACGGCATCACCACCATGGTCGGCTTCGGGAGCCTGATGATCGCCTCGCATCAGGGGATCTTCAGCCTGGGCCTCCTGCTCACCCTGGGCTCGTTCTGCGGGCTGGTGGCGTCGCTGGTGGTGCTGCCGGTGGTCCTGCGGCTCCTCACGCCGGCCGCGGCGGAGGTGCCGGTGATCGAGAGCTCGTCGGCGGCCTAGGCTCGCCGGAGGCCGCCGCCTCTCGCCCTGCCCGCTCCCCGGCCCCGAGGAACCCCCCTCGCCCTGCCCGCTCCCCTGAGGGGAGAGGGGCCATAGGGTGGGAACTGCCCTTACAGGGCGTCGGGGGCGGCGCCGATCTGCTCGAGGTCGGCGCGCGTGTAGGAGCCGAGGCTGCGGTAGTCGAGCTGCGTGTAGTTCCGGATCCATTGCAGCGCGATCTTGACCGCCTTCCGGTAGCGCGCCTCGGTCTCCGCGTCGCGGCCCTTCGTCAGGCGCAGGATGTCCTCGACCTCTTCCTGCAGCAGCCGTTTGACCAGCGCCACGTCGTGGATCGCCTCGGGCCCCTGCGTGGTCTTCACCCGGTGGCGAATCCGCTGGGCGATCTGCGCCACCGACATGCGTCCGGTGGCCAGGTCCTCCATCAGGGCCGGGTGCACGCCCGGCTTGCCGGCCAGGCTGTCGATGCCCTTGGCCCCGCGCCCCTGCAGCCATCCCTCCACGTACTCGATGAGCATCCGGGCGTTGCGGCGCGTGCCCTCCACCGTGATGGGGCCGGCCGGCACCTCGATGCGCACCGGATAGCTGTCCGGATTGACCATCTCGGGCCTGGGCTTCCAGGTCCCGCTCCCGTGCACGCGCTTGAAGGGCTCGGCCGCCGCCTTCATGTGGAAGATGTGGGCGACCCACGCGCGGATGAAGCCCTGCTCGGCCTCCCAGACCTTGTCGGCCCGGATCGACTCCGCGGCCACCCGGTTGACCTCGGGGTCGGGGTTGGGCAGCGCGGTGGCCATGCCGCCGATCGGGACCGCGCCCCGCTTGAGGCAGACCGCCACCAGCCGGCGGAAGATGTTGGACAGGAACGGCGTGGTCTTGATGTCCACCCCGAAGCGGTCGGGCCACACCGCGTCGGGATCGGCCATGACGAACTCGAAGATGCTCGCCTTGAGGTCCCACCGCGCCGCGTTCAGCCCGGCCGCGTACGGCCCGAGCGCGTGCAGCATCTCCTCCATCTCGTAGACCGCGGGGAGCGCCTCCACGAGCGGGATGGCCCGGATCGTGGCGTCCTTGAGGAACGGCAGCTGCGCGCGGCTCCGGTCGAAGAGATCCCGGTACCAGGCGCACTCCTCGGCCCCGTCGACCTTGGGCAGGTAGAAGTAGATGCCCTGCCCGCGGCCGGCCTGGGCGCGCCCGGGATAGAAGAGGGTGAGCGCGGTCCCCAGGATGGCGGCGGAGACCGGCTTGCCGTCCACCGTGACCTCGGGCTCGTCGAGGTGGAGTCCGCGCTCCCGGTGCATGAAGAACGGCAGCTCGCCGGGCGCGATGCGGTACTCCTTCTTGCGCTCGGGATCCACGTACTGCAGCTCGTGGTTCACCGCGGCCAGGCGGTTGTGACAGGCCCGCACCGTGTCGACGAGGCGGTGGCCGGCCGAGTCCTCGTCGTCGTCGAGATCGCCCTCGGCCCGCTCGCCTTCGGGCCCCGGGTTGAGCGCGTTGATGAACATGCTGGTGATCGAGCACGGTCCCGAGATCTCGATGCCGGGCGTGGCCAGGTCCTTCGGCACCGGCGGCACCTTCCAGTCGCCGCCGCCGGCCGCGCCCGACGCGGGCGCCGCGGGCAGCCGGCCGTGCCGGAGGGCCTGGATCAGCCGCTCGTCGCGCTTGACGCGCAGCGCGTGGACTCGCGACCCGAGCTCGTCGTGCAGGCGCAGCAGGTAGGTCTGGAACTCGGGGGTGAAGAGGGCGGCCGCGCCCTCCACGGGCGCGACCCGCACCCGCTGGCTCGAGGAGGCTCCGGGATTGGCCGGCATGGCGTCGCTCCGTTCGGTTGAGGTGGAACCGGCCTCAGGCGGTCGCGCGGGCGCCGCGCCCGCGGCCCCGCCAGAGCGCCCGGATGCCGAAGTACGCGAACGCATCCTTCAGGTCGGAGAAGAGGCGCTGGGCGCGCCCGATCTCGCGGCTCGTCACGTACTCCATGGTGAGCACGACGCGGCGCTCGCCCGCGCGCGACGGGCTGACCCCGTGGTACACCGTGTCGCCGTTGAAGATCGCCATCGAGCCGGGCTCGGTGGCCACCGCCAGGTCGACCGGCGGATGGCCGGGCCGCCGCGTGTGGAGCCGGCAGAGCAGGCGGCTCGAGGAATCCTGCACGAGCCCGAACAGCACGGTGTAGCGCACGCCCTTGTAGTACGAGGTGTCGTAGTGATAGCCCATGTGGTCACCCGCCTCGGTGTAGAAGTAGAGCGCGCAGGCGTGCGGATCCTCGTCGGGGCAGAGCTGCAGCTCGGCGCCGACGAGACCTCCCAGGAAGCGCCGGAAGCGCTCGGAGCGGTAGAAGGCGAGCAGGGCGGGCCCGTCGTCCGCGATCGCGAAGTGGCTCACGCTCCCGCCCTTCTTGTGGCGCGGGATGTAGTTCCGGTTGAGTCCGGGCTCGAGGCGCCGGACGTCGTCGAGGAGGGCCCCGACCGCGGCCGGGGGCAGGAACTCCTTGATGAAGAGGAACTCGTCCTGCGCCCAGTACTCCTGCCTGAGGCGGGTCGCGTCCAGGCGGTCGAGGGCCGCGTGGATCTCGGCGGTGAGGGAGCCGGTCTCGGGGCTCATGGTCGGGGAGCGAGGCGCTCGACCTGGACCAGGTTCGAGTGAAACGCGGGGCCGCCGCCCATGTCGGTGGTGCGGTCGTCGGTGAGCGCGTTGACCCCGCGTCCGCCCGGCTGGTGCTTGCTCCACCAGATGCCCTCCACCACCACCACGCCGGCCCGCGTGTCCTCGGTCAGCTCGGCGGTGAAGCGGGCCTCTCCGCGCGCGCTGCGCACCAGGACCGGGTCGCCGCCTTGGATGCCGCGGGCCGCCGCGTCGGCCGGATTGAGAAGGACCGCCGCGCCGCGCTGCCGGCGCCGCATCCGCTCGGACTGGCTGAACGACGAGTTGAGGAAGAACCGGTTGGGCGGCACGATGCACTGCAGCGGGTAGCGCTCGAGCAGGGCCGCATGCTCCGGCCCCTCCACCAGCGGCACGTAGGTCGGCAGCGCGGCCAGCCCCTCGCGGGCGAGCGTCTCCGACAGGAACTCGACCTTGCCCGACGGGGTCGGCGCTCCCTCCGCGAACGGCAGATACGGCCGGCCCACCTGCAGGCGCACCGAGCGCTCCGCCTCGAGCCGCTCGAGCGTGATCCCGGCCACCGAGGCGTCGTCCGAGTCGAGCGCCTCGCGGATCAGGTCGTCCTCGCTCTTGGTGAAGTGAGGATCGCGCAGCCCCATCACGCGGGCGAGATCCCGCGTCACCGCCCAGTTCGAGCGCGCCTGCCCTTCCGGCGGGATGACCGGGCGGGCGAGCTGGAGATGGAGGTGCCCGTACGACCGATAGCAGTCGGTGTGCTCCATCGAGGTGGTGGCGGGCAGCACCAGATCGGCGTAGTCGGTGGTGTCGGTCAGGTGCTGCTCGTGCACGACCGTGAACAGGTCCTCGCGGCGGAGACCCTGCAGCACCAGCTCCTGGTTCGGCACGATGGTGGCGGGGTTGGCGTTGTAGACGTAGAGCGCCTTGACCGGCGGCCGCAGGTCCGGGTCGGTGAGCGCGCGCCCCAGCTGTATCATGTTGATCGAGCGCGGCGCCGGCTCCGGGATCAGGTCCGCGCGCTCGAGCGCCGCGGAGCGCAACCCGAAGGCCCCGCCCGACGAGAGCAGCGCGCCTCCGGCCGGGTGCGCGTAGGCGCCGGTCAGGGCGGGCAGGCAGGCGAGGGTCCGACAGGTCATGCCCCCGTTGTCGTGCCGGGAGAGCCCGATCCCGACCCGGATGAACGCGGCCGGGGTGGCGCCGTAGCGGCGCGCGAGGGTCACGACGTCCTCGGCGGCGACGCCGGTGATCCGGGCGACGCGGTCCGGGTCGTACTGCTTGACGTGATGGGCGAGCGCGGTGAAGCCCAGCGTGGCCCGCTGGATGTACTCGTGATCCACGCGCCCCTCGCCGATCAGCACGTGCAGCACGCCCAGGGCCAGGTCCCCGTCGGTGCACGGGCGCGGCATCAGGTGCCAGTCGGCCTGGCGGGCGGTCGCGGTGCGGTAGGGATCGATGCAGATCACGAAGGCGCCCCGACGCCGCGCCCGCTTCACCAGCGTCATCACGTTGATGTGGGTGTGCGAGGCGTTGATGCCCCAGAGCACGATCAGGTCGGAGTCGACCATCTGCTCCGCGTCGCTGCCGATCACCGCCCCGAGCGTCGCCTGCCAGCCCGCGTAGGCGGTGCTGACGCAGATCGTGCGATCGAGCTGGGAGGCCCCGAGGGCGTGGAAGAGCGGGTGGCCGGCCCGGTTCTGCACCAGCCCGAGGGTGCCGCCGTAGGAGAACGGCAGGAGCGCCTCCGCGCCCCACTGGGCGATGACGCGCCGCCAGCGGTGCGCGATCTCGTCGAGGGCCTCGTCCCAGCCGATCGGCTCGAAGCGCCCCTCGCCCTTCGGCCCGACTCGGCGAAGGGGCGTCGACACTCTGGTCACCCCGTAGACCCGCTCCGCGTAGTCGTGCACCTTGCCGCAGATCACGCCCTGGGTGAAGGGGTGGGCGGGATCGCCGACCACGTCGGTGATGCGGGAGTCCTCGACCGTCACCTGGAGCGCGCACTGCGACGGGCAGTCGTGCGGACAGACGGACGGGAGAGTCGCTCGCATGAGTGCCTAGATTAGCATACCCGCTCGGGGCGCCGGATCGTGCCCGGGCCCGCGCGGAGGCACGCTATGATCGGCCATGCGCGACGGTGAGCCCCGCCCCTTCTCCACCCGCGAGGCCCGCCGCCTCGGGGTGCTCTTCGCGATCGTCTACTTCGCGCAGGGCATGATCTACCTGCCCGATCAGGTCGTCTCCATCGTGTTCAAGGAGCGGGGCCTCACCGCCGGCCAGCTCGCCACCTTCTCGTGGGTCATCACGATCCCGTGGTTCATCAAGCCGGTCTACGGGCTGCTC
>DATJIR010000022.1:0-7669 GCA_035493135.1 Verrucomicrobiia bacterium | reverse complement strand
CTCGAGGTGGTGCGCAGCCTCGCGGGCATGGACGTGGGCAGCGTGTACCAGGTCGACATGGCGGCGCGCGAGCTGATCATGGTCGCGGGGAGCGGGTTCGACCCGCGCTACGTGGAGACCTCGCGCGTCCGGCCTCTCGACGGCTCGCGCATCGGCGACGCGGTGCTCGCCAACCGGATCCTGGTGACGCACCTCGACGCGGTGCCCCCGGCCGAGGAGGGGCTGCGGCGGATGGCCGCGGAGCGGGCGCACCGCACCCAGCTCGCGATGCCGATCCCGGTGGAGCAGCAGACGTGGGGCGTGATGGCCCTGGTGTCGCAGGAGACGCGCGAGTTCTCCGACCAGGAGATGAAGATCCTGTCGAGCGTCGCCCAGCAGGTCGGGCTCGCGGTCGAGCGGGCGCGCCTGCGGGACATGGCGGCGGCTCGCCTGAGCCGCCTCGAGGCCCAGCGGGTGATCGAGCGGCACATCTCCGAGCAGCTCGACGCCGAGGAGCTGCTGGTCCTGATCGCCCGGTCCGCCCAGCGGCTGATCGGCAGCGGCTACGCGGCCCTCTACATGCTCGAGGGCGACACGCTTCGCCCGCGCGCCTGGTCGGACATCGGCGACTGGATCCGCGATCTGCGGTTCAAGACCGGCACCGGGGTGGCGGGCACCACGATGCTGAGCGGGCGGGGGGTGATGGTGAACGACTACCCGAACTCGCCCAGCGCGATGGCGGAGTTCGTGCCGTTCACCAGCCGCCTGCTCGCCGCGCCCCTGATGGCGGGTGGGCGCGCGCTCGGCGTCATGACCGCCGGCCGCGGGCCGGGCGGCGAGCCGTTCACCGACGAGGACCTCTCCACCCTCACCGACTTCGCCACCCAGGCCGCGGTCGCGCTCGAGAACGCCCGGCTCTTCGACGAGGCCACCCGCAACGCGGCTCAGTACCAGGCCCTCCTCGAGGTGAGCGGCGTCGTGAGCTCCACCCTGGAGGTCGACCGCGTGCTGGACCTGGTGGTCGATCGCTGCCAGGCGCTGCTGAAGGTGCCCGCCGTGGGGGTCTCGCGCCTGGACCGGGCCAGCGACTTCCTCGTCTACGAGCGCGGTCGCGGGCTCTCCCGCGAGTTCCTGAACACGCTGCAGGTGCGCCTGGGCGAGGGCACCACCGGGGGCGCGGCCGAGCGGCGCGAGCCGGTGTGGACCGACGACATCCTGCACGATCCGGCGGTCTCGCTGAGCCCCGCCACCCGGGCGGTGGTCGAGCGGGAGGGCTATCGCGCGGTCCTGTCGGTTCCCCTCCTGAGCAAGGGTGAGGTGCTCGGCGCCATGGCCGCCTACTGGTGGGAGCCCCACACCCCGTCGGCGAGCGAGATCTCGGTCATGACCGCGCTGGCCGGGCAGGCCGCGGTGGCCCTCGACAACGCCCGCCTCTTCGCCCAGGAGCGCGACCGCAAAGCCTCGCTGTCCTCGCTGCTCGAGATCAACAAGAAGATCGGGGCGCTCGTCGCGCCCGAGACCCTGCTCGCCTCCATCGCCGAGGAAGCGGCCCGGCTGCTCGAGGTGGACAACGCGGGGTTCCGGCTCCTCGACGGCGACGACCTGGTGGTGGCGGGCCTGTTCGGCACCGCGGCCGAGACGATGCTCCGGCCACGGATCCGGACGGGGGAGAGCATGAGCGGGAAAGTGCTCTCGACGGGGCAGGCGCTCATGTGCGAGATCGAGGACTCGGACGTGTTCCCCGACCACCGGGCCGCCAGCCAGCGGCTCGGGTACACGCACTACCTGGGGGTTCCCCTCCTGATGGGCGACCGGCCGATCGGCGTGCTCACCTTCCGCGCGCGCCGGCCCTTCACCGCGCGCGAGCAGGAGCTGGCCGAGACCTTCGCCGGCCAGGCCGCGATCGCGATCGACCACTCGCGCCTGTACCGGGAGGCCTCCGAGCAGGCCGAGCGCATGCGCGCGGTGGCGGAGCTGGGCCGGGTACTGGTCTCCACCCTGGACGAGACGCGGGTGCTCGAGCTGGTGGCGACCCACGCGCGCGAGACGCTGGAGATGCCGGATCTTGCCATCTGGCTCCGGGACGGCGAGACCGAGTTCATGAGGTTCGCGATGGGGCAGGGCCAGTTCTCGGGGCCGCTGTCCGACCGCGCGCAGCCGCTCCAGATGGACGAGGGGGTCGTGGGCCGCGCGCTCGTCGAGCGGAGCCCGGTGTGGACCCCCGACGTGCTCGCGGACCCCCGGATCCAGCTCAGCCCGGAGTCTCGCCACTGGATCGAGGAGGTCGGGGGTCGCGCGATCCTGGCCGTCCCGCTCGTGCGGGAGCATCTCCAGGGCGCGCTGGTGGCGTACCGCGCGGCCGGCGAGCGGTTCACCGAGCGCGAGATCGAGTACCTGTCGGTCTTCGCCAACCAGCTCGCGGCCGCGCTCGAGAACGCGCGGCTCTACGAGGCCCTCGACGTGCGGGCGGCGCGCCTGCGCAGCCTCACCCGCCTGGCCCACATCGTGTCGTCCTCCCTCGACATGGACGAGGTGCTGCAGGCCATCGCGGAGGCGGCCGCGGAGTTGATCGCGGTGCCGATGGCGATCTTCTGGGTAGTGGACGAGGCCGCGCGCCGCCTGACGGTGCGGACCATCTCCGACCGCCTGGGCCTCGGCCTGCCGTATCAGCAGGTGACGTTCGGCGAGAGCGCGGCCGGCTGGGTGGCGCTGCACCGCGAGCCACTCGAGATCGCCGACGTGCAGCAAGACGCCCGCTTCGCGGGCAAGGAGTGGGCGGCGAGCCACGGGCTGCCGAGCCTCCTCGCGGTGCCGATCATCGTCCAGGACTCGCTGCTGGGCGTGCTCACCGTGAACGGGCGCGGCCCGATCCAGCTGGGCCCCGACGACCGGCAGATCCTGGACAGCTTCGTGGCCCAGGCGGGCGTGGCGATCCGCAACGCCGGCCTCTACGGAGAGACGCGGGGACGCCTCGAGCAGAGCCGCGCGCTCCTGGAGGTCGCCGAGATCCTGAACTCGACGCTGGACTCGAGGCGGCTGCTCCGGGAGGTGACGATCAAGATCGCGCAGGTCTGCCGGGTCGACCGGTGCTCCATCCAGCGCTGGGTCGACGGCCGGGTCTTGCCGCTCATGTCCCAGTACGCCGACGGACGGCAGGACCCCGAGCTATGGGAGCGCTATCGGCGCCTCGCCTCTTCGCTGCCGGCGAACCCGCCGCTTCACCTGCGCACCGTCGAGACGCGCCGCCCGGTGATCGTGCCGGACGTCTCGGTGAGCGATCTGGCGCCCCCCGCCTGGGTGGAGGCCTTCGGGGTCAAGTCGACGATGGCGGTGCCGCTGATCCGGCAGGACGAGGTCATCGGCGTCATGATCGTCGACAACACCGAGCGGCCGACCCCGTTCGAGCCCTGGCAGGTGGATCTCGCGATGGCGATCGCGGGCCAGCTGGCGCTGTCGCTCACCAACGCCGGTCTCTACAATCAGGTGCAGGAGCGACTGCGCGAGACCACCGCGCTGCTCGCGGTCGGGCGCGCGCTCTCGCAGCCGGATTCGTCCGAGAACGTGATGCGAGCGGTCGCCCGCGAGGTCGGGGAAGCCTTCGGCGCGGACATGGTGGGCATCCACGCCCTCGACGGCAAGCGCGAGGCGCTGGTGCCGCTGGCCGGCTACCACGTGCCGAAAGACCTGATCGAGCACTTCGTCGCGCACCCCTTCGTCCTGTCACGCTTCCCGGCGCTGACACACGTGTGGCGGGACGGGCGCGCCGCCTCGTCCGGGAACGCCCACGCCGATTCCCGATTCGACGCCGCCTCGCTCGAGGGGATACCGCCGCACTCCGTGCTGTTCGCGCCCACCACCGTGCGCGGCGAAACGGTGGGCGCGATCTTCCTGGTGTGGTGGCAGACCGGCCGCGAGTTCTCCGAGTCCGAGGTGCGCCTGGTCGAGGGTGTGGCCGCCCAGGTCGGACTCGGCATGGAGAACGCCAAGCTGGTCCGGCAGACCGAGCAGAAGCTGCAGGAGACCGAGACCCTCCTGTCGGTGAGCCAGGCTCTCGCGTCGACGCTCGACCTGGACGCGCTCACCCGCCAGTTCCTGCGTCACGTGACGCACGGCCTCTCCGCCGACACCGCGGGGGTGTGGCTCCTCGAGGACAACCGGGAGTGGCTGGTCCCGTTCGCCGGCTACCACGTGCCCTCCGGCCCGCTCGCCGCTCTCCGCGACGTCCGCATCCGCCTCGACGCGGACGCGTTCTTCGGGGAGGCCGCGCGGCGCCGCGGCTCGGTGATCTCGACCGACGCGACCAACGACGTCCGGGTCCCCGAGGCGCTGCGGCGGGTGGCGCCCCTCCGCACGCTGCTCTTCGTGCCGATCGTGGCCCAGGAGCAGATGATCGGCGGTTTCGTGGCCGGCTGGTGGCACCAGGCCCGGGAGCTGAGCGAGGCCGAGCTCCGGCTGATGGAGGCGGTCGCGAGCCAGGCCGGCGTGGCGCTCCAGAACGCGCGCCTCTTCCAGGACAACCAGCGCCGCGTCCAGGAGCTCTCCGTCCTGCACGAGCTGTCGCGCGCGGTGACCGGCCAGCTCGATCAGAGCGGGCTGCTCGACACCGTGTACCAGCAGGTGACCCGGGTGCTCGAGGTCCATAGCATGGCGGTCGTCCTGCTCGAGGAGGAGCACGACCGGCTGCGGGTGGTGCTCCGCGTCCGTCACGGGCGGCGGTGTGACGAGGAGGAGCCCCACTTCTACCCGCGGCGCGAGGCCGGGCTCTCCGGGACCGTGTTCGAGACCGGACGCTCCATCCGCACCACCGACTACGTGGCCGACTGCGCCCGGCGCGGCGTGACGCCGCTCGCCGCCGCGCTCGGGATGCCGCACTGCCTGATCGTGCCGATGACCGCGGGAGACCGGGTGCTCGGCGTGCTCTCGCTGCGCAGCCCGGATCGCGCGTTCACCGACGCCGACGAGCGGCTGCTCGCGAACATCGCGCAGCTCGCGGCCCTCATGCTCCGGAGCGCGCGGCTCTACGAGGAGCGCACCCGCGCCTTCGGGGAGCTGGCCGCCGCGCAGGACCAGCTCGTGCGCACCGAGAAGCTGCGGGCGCTGGGCGAGATGGCCTCCGGGGTGGCCCACGACTTCAACAACGTGCTCGCCTCCATCCTGGGCCGGGCCCAGCTCCTGCTCGAGCGCGTCCAGGACGTGAAGCTCCGCCAGTGGCTCAAGGTCATCGAGCGCGCCGCGATGGACGGGGCGCGCACCGTGCGCCGGCTCCAGGACTTCACCGGCATCCGGCGGGACCAGCCCGCGGTGGCGGTGGACCTCAACCAGATCGTGCAGCAGGTGCTCGAGGCCACCGAGTCGACCTGGCGGCAGGACGCCCGGCGCCGCGGCGTCGAGATCGAGGTGGTCACGGACCTGGCCGAGCACCTGTCCCAGATCGCGGGCGACCCGGCCGAGCTGCGCGAGGCCTTCACCAACCTGGTGCTCAACGCGGTCGACGCCATGCCCAGGGGCGGGCGGCTCGCCCTGCGCACGAGCACGCTGGACGGGCAGGTCGCGGTCGAGGTGATCGACACCGGCACCGGCATTCCCGAGCCCATCCGGCAGAAGATCTTCGATCCGTTCTTCACCACCAAGGGGCCGAAGGGGACCGGTCTCGGCCTCTCGATGGCGTATGGTATCCTGGCGCGCCACAGCGGGCGGATCACGGTCGAGAGCGAGGAGGGGCGCGGCACGACGTTCCGGCTGGTCTTCCCTTCGAGCGATCACGTCGCAGAGGAAGCGCCCACGCCCGCGCCGCCGACCGACTCCTCGGTGGCCCTGCGCTGCCTGGTGGTGGACGACGAGGAAGAGGTGGCCGAGGTGGTGGCGGACATCCTGACCACTGCCGGCCACGTGGCGGTGGTCGAGGGGAGCGGGCAGGCCGCGGTCGATCGGCTCGCCGCCGAGCAATTCGACCTGGTCTTCACCGACCTGGCGATGCCCGGCATGACCGGCTGGCAGCTCGCGCGCGCGGTGAAGGCCAAGACCCCGGAGGTGCCGGTGGTGATGATGAGTGGGTTCGGAGTGGAGGTCGCGCCGGAGGAGCTGCGCACCAACGGGGTCGACCTCGTCCTGTCCAAGCCGCTGCAGATCCAGGACGTGCTGCGCGCGGTCGCCGCCATCCAGCGAGCGGGTGGGCGGGGCCTCGCGGGAGCGGGCGCGCCGTGACGAGCCCGATCATCACCGAGGCGGTCCGCGCCCTCGTCGACCGCCGGGACCTGAGCCGGCTCGAGGCCGCGGCGGCGATGGAGGCGATCATGTCGGGGGCGGCCACCAACGCCCAGATCGCCGCGTTCCTCACCGCGCTCCGCATGAAGGGCGAGACCGTCGAGGAGCTGATCGGATTCGCCCAGGTCATGCGGCAGAAGGCGGTCAAGGTGCGGGCGCACGGCGCGGACCTGGTGGGGCAGACCGGCACCGACCGCGAGATGCTCATCGACACCTGCGGCACCGGGGGCGACGCCTCCGGCACCTTCAACGTCTCCACCGCCACCGCGTTCGTGGTGGCGGGCGCGGGGCTCAAGGTGGCCAAGCACGGCAACCGCTCGGTGTCCTCGCTCTGCGGCTCGGCCGACGTGGTGGAGGCGCTCGGGATCAGCATCGAGCTCGCTCCCGCCAAGGTCGCCCGCTGCATCGACGAGGCGGGCATCGGCTTCTTGTACGCGCCCCTGCTGCACACCGCCATGAAGCACGTGATGGCCGCGCGGCGCGAGATGGGCGTGCGGACCGTCTTCAACATGCTCGGACCGCTGACCAATCCCGCCGGCGCCAACGTCCAGGTGATCGGGGTGTACTCACCGGCCCTGACCGAGCCGCTGGCCCGGGTGCTGGCCGAGCTCGGCACGATCCGCGCCTTCGTCGTCCACGGGGCCGACGGCCTCGACGAGATCTCCAATACCGGCGAGAGCCACATCGCGGAGGTGCACGAGGGGGTGGTCCGCACCACGCGGGTCCGGCCCGAGGACTTCGGCATGCCACGCGCGGCCATCGCGGACCTGCAGGGGGGCGACCGGCAGGAGAACGCGGAGATCATCCGCCGCCTGCTCGCCGGCGAGCCCGGGCCGCGCCGCGATATCGTGCTGATGAATGCGGCCGCCGCCCTGGTGGCCGGGGCCAAGGCCCGTGACCTGAAGGACGGCGTCGGCCTCGCCGCGCACTCGGTGGACAGCGGCGCGGCCGCCCGGCGGCTCGAGGCTCTGATCGCGCTCTCCCATCGCCTGGCCGCGGAGCCGGCCCCCTGACCGGCGGCCATTGACCCCGCGCGCCCGGCGCGGTTACAATGGGCGCCGGTCGCAGTAACTGCCTGTCGTGCCTGCGTGAATCCCGACGAGAAGCTCGACGAGGGCGTTGAGCGGCCAACCGGAGTTCTAGAACAGTCAGCGAGGGGGAGCGTCGCTTGGCCAGTCGCGTGCCGCGCTATCACCAGATCGCCCAGACGCTGCGCGAGCGCATCGTCGCGGGCGGCCAGGGGGCCGGCAAGCGACTCGACACCCAGCGCCACCTGGCCCGCGAGTTCGGGGTCACCCTGATGACCCTGCGCCAGGCCCTGGACCTCCTGGAGCGCGACGGCCTCATCGCGCGGCGCCACGGCCTCGGCACCTTCGTCGCCCGCCCCGCCATCGACTACGACATCCTGCACCTGCGCGCCCTGGCG
>DATJIR010000021.1:0-6199 GCA_035493135.1 Verrucomicrobiia bacterium | reverse complement strand
CGATCGCCAGGACCACGAGCGCCGCGACGAGCACGACGCGCCGGCGCTTCGGCGACACGGCCGCGACCTCGGCGCTCATGGCCGCGCCGCGCCCTTCGGCCCGGCGTCGCGGGTCGCCAGGCCCTCGATGATGAGGTCCTGGAGGTGCTTGACGTAGGTGGCGCCGTCCGGGGACCGGCGGTCCGGGATCACGCGCTGCCGGAAGCCGGTGGTGGCGAAGAAGAAGACGAGGCTGCCGACCAGGCTCAGGTGGGTGAGCAGCGGATCCACCGGGCGGAACGCGCCCTCCCGGACGCCGCGCTCCACGACCCGCTGCACCGCGGCCAGCACCCGCGCGGGCTGGGCCAGCACCGCGGTCTGCATGTGCTGCCCGCCGGTGAGCACCTCGCGCAGCATCATCGTGCAGAAGTGCGGGTGGCGGTGGGTGGCGGCGTCGCCGATGGCGGCCACGATCGCGCGCAGCACCTGGGGCGCGGGCCCCGCCGACCCGGCGATGCGCTCCACGTCCGCGACGATCTCCTGGAAGGTGGCGGCGAGGATCGTCGCGTAGAGATCGCGCTTGCCCCCGAAGTGATAGCTGATCATGGCCCGGTTCACGCCCGCCTTCTCCGCGATGTCCGACACCGACACCCCGTCGAAGCCGTGGGCCGCGAAGAGCTCGGTGGCGGCCGCGAGCAGGGCGGCCCGGGTGCCGGGCGGCCGGCGGGGCCGTCCGGCCCGTCGCGTCGCTGCCCGGCCTGGGGTACGGGTCTGGGTCGTCATGGTGTTAACTAAACGTTCATTTAATTTATCCCGCCGCGGCGCCCCTGTCAACCGGCATCGCCGTTGCCCCCGCCGCGGCGCGCGGGCATGCTCTCCTCCATGATCACCCCCGTGCTCGTGCTCGACGATCCCCTCCCCGGCGTCCGCCGCCTCACGCTGAACCGCCCCGAGAAGCGCAACGCGCTCAGCAACGAGCTGCGCGGCGCCATCCTGGCCGCCCTGAAGGAGGCGGACGCCGATCCGGCGGTCAAGGTCTCGGTCCTGCGGGGGGCCGGCCCGTGCTTCTCCTCCGGCTACGACCTCTCGGCCGACAACACCAAGGACCAGCCCTTCTACTCCCCGGGCGGGCCCGGGCAGTGGGCGCGGCACGTGGTGGACGGCTGGTTCACGATCTGGGACCTGGGCAAGCCGGTGATCGCGCAGGTGCACGGCTACTGCCTGGCCGGCGGCAGCGAGCTGGCCGCGTGCTGCGATCTGGTCTACGTGGCGGAGGACGCGCGCATCGGCTATCCGCCGACGCGGCTGATGAGCCCACCCGACAACCAGTTCCACCCCTTCCTGATGGGCATGCGCGCCGCGATGGAGATGTACCTGACCGGCGACGCGATCAGCGGCACCGAGGCCGCCGCCCGGGGCTTCGCCAATCGCGCGGTCCCCGCCGCCGACCTCGAGAGGACGGTGCTGACGGTGGCCGAGCGCATCGCGCTGGTGCCCACCGAGCTCGCCCAGATCAACAAGCGGGCGGTGCACCGCGCGATGGAGGTCATGGGGCTGCGCGCGGCCATCCGGGCCGGCACCGAGCTGCAGGCCCTCGCGTTCTCGACCGCGGCCAGCCAGGCCTACCGCGCGCAGTTCAAGCGCGACGGCAGCAGCGTGCGGGACCTCCTGTCCCAGCGCGACGCCGCCTTCGGCGACTACCGCGAGCGGGACCGGAAGGCCTAGGCCGGCCCCACGAAGCCCACGTACGCGCCACCGGTGTACTCAGGCCCCACCAAGATGGCGCGCTCGCCGGTATTGCGCACACCCTGGATCGGCTCCGGCAGGCCGTGCCCCGTCATCCACCGGACCGCCCCCTCCATGCTGCTGGTGCGATAGAGCACCTGGAACGGCCCCGGTCCGGACCGGGCGAGCGCCTCCGCGGCCGGACCCGGCTCGGCGGGCTGGGCCACCGTGAGGCCGGTGGGGCCCAGGTCGAACACCGCCATGTCGGCCTTGATCACCGCGCCGCGCTGGATCTTCGGCTCGGGGAGGCCGAGCACGCGGGCGTAGAGGCCGGAGGCGGCGGCCACGTCGCGCACCGTGACGTACACCCGGTCCACGCGCAGGGCGCCGTTCGGATGATCGCCGGCCTTCGGCACCTGGCGCCGGCGCTCGTCCAGGGGCGTCCGGTGCTGGATGAAGAAGACGGGCAGCGGCGCGCGCGGCCCGGGGAAGGCGGCGCGCCACCGCAGCTCCTGACCCGCCGGGGTGCGGCGGCCGCCCTCGCGGATCTCGCCCACGTCGACACCGCGGCGCCGCATCGCCGCGACGTCTGCGTCCAGATCGTCGCTCTGCAGCGCGACCACCCGGAAGCCCCCGCCCCCGTCGAGATAGCGGGCCAGGCCCTCGTCGGGGCTGCCGGGGACCACCGCGGCGCGGTCGTGGATGCTGAGGACCTCGATGTACTCCTCGCCGGTGAAGGCGATCGCGTTGTGGGTAGGCCTCCCGGTGTGGGCACCGCCCGGGTAGATGTTGAACCCGAGCCGCTGGTAGGCGTCGATCCCCCGGGCCAGATCGGGCACGCAGATCATGACGTGATCGACGCGGGTCAGCATCGTCGGCCCGCCCGCGCTAGCAGAACCGGCAGGGCGGGTAGTCCCGGCTGTACACCGGCAGCTTCAGGTACTCCTCCGGCTTGTACGTCCAGAACTGGGAGACGGCGGGGAAGGTGTGGATGACCGTGTTCTGCAGCTCGCCGTTCTTCCGCTCCACCTTCCGCACGTAGATGTTCTGGATCGGGTTGCCCCAGGCGTCCAGCTTCACCGGCCCACGCGGGGCGTCGGGGATCTCGACGGTCCGAAACGCGGCCATGAACTTCTCGCGGTCCTCGACGCGGCCGCCCACCGCCTTCGCCGCCTCCGCGATCCACCGTCCGCTCGTGTAGCACGTCTCGGAGAAGTACGACGGCACCTTGCCGTACTTCTTGCGGTACTCGGCCACGAAGCGGCGGTTGGCCGGAGTGTCGAGCGCGGCGCTGTACATGAGCGGGGTGACCATGCCGAGCGCCTCGTCGCCGAAGTTGGGCAGGATGGACTCGTCCACGATCACCGCGCCGCCGATCACGGGCAGCCGCCCGGCGAGGCCCGCGTCGCGGTACTGGGCGGGAAAGCGGAGGGCCGAGGCCGCGACGACGATGATGAACGCGGCGTCCGCCTCCCGCTTGATCTGGCTCACGTAGGGCGCCAGGTCGGTGGTGCCGAGCGGCGCCCACAGCTTCTGGATCACCTGCCCGCCGGCCTCCTCGAAGGCGCGCTGGAAGCCGCCGACCACCTCGTAGCCGAACGCGTAGTCGGTGCCGAACACCGCCGCCTTCTTGTAGCCGAGCGTCTTCGCCGCGTACTCCCCGAACGGATGGGAGGGCTGGCTCCCGGTCCACCCGAGCCGGACCACCCACTTCGAGGGCTTGCGCTGGGTGAGGTCGTCGGCCGCGATCACCGGGAAGATCGTCGGCATCTTGTACTCCTCGGCCTTGGGAGCGAGCGCGTACCCGATGTGGGCGAACGCCTCCCCCATCACCATGTCCACGTGGTCGCTCTCCACGAACTTGCGGAACTTGGCGATCGCGGTGCCCGGGTTGCCCGCGGTGTCCTCCACGATCACCTCGACCTTGCGGCCCGCCATCTGGTGCCCGACCTCGTCGAGATACATCGTGAAGCCGTTCTCCATGTCGCGGCCGACCTGCGCCGCCCCCCCGGTGAGCGGGGCCAGGAAACCGATCTTGATCGGCTTGCCCGACTGGGCGGTCGCGGGCGTGAGCCCCGTGGGGCCCGCGAGGAGCAGGGCGAGGCTCAGCAGGACGCTCGAGACGAGGCGGGATCTCCGCATGGATTGCTCCGTCGAGACGCGGGGTGATGGGACCGGGGTTCGAGAGGTCGACGCCATGGCCGGTAGCCTATGCCGGGCGCGGCCGGGAATTCAACCGGGGAGACGACGGCGGCGGGCTACCGGCGCGCCCAGACCGGCTCGTCCGGCGGCTCCGCGGCAGCCAGGCGCGCGAACTGCCGCTTCATGCCGTTGACGCGCGCCAGGTAGGCCGCCACGTCGTGGTCGCCACAGCGCTGGTCCGGGACGAGCCGGAAGCCGCGCCGGGCGAAGTCATCGCCCGGCCCCGTCCCGCACAGATGGATGACCGCGGCCAGGTCCTGCTTCTGGCGCGGCGTGGCGGTGACGATCCGCCGCCGCTCGAGCGTGCGCGCGACGTCGCGGTCGAGCAGCGCCGAGGTCATCTCGACCGCGTGGCTCGGCAACACACGCGTGTAGAGGCTCCGGAACCAGCAGCCGTCCTCGATCACCACGTGGTCCCGCACGCAGTAGCGGCGGGCCTCCCGGAAGGTGGGATCGGTGATCTGGTACATGCCGACCGCGCTCGACGCGGGCCGGTACACGTCGAACGGGTTCCACGCCACCCGCCACCGCCAGTAGGTGCGCGCCACCGGATCGCCCGAGCCCTCGACCTGGGCCAACGCGGCGAGCAGCTCGGGGGAGATCGCGGCGGTCGAGTGGCGCCGGAAGAGCGGCGCGTACTGCCGCCACGTCTCGGGAGGCGCCTTGGCGAGCGTGCCGCTCACCGGGAAGAACAGCTCGGTCGGCTTGCGGATCACGTGGTAGGTCCAGTTCACCGCGGACCAGAGCGCCACCAGGAGGATCAGCCCGACCGCGAGGCGCGCCGCCACCGGCGCGCGCAGCACCCGCCGCCAGAGGCGCCGGGCCCGGGGCGAGCGGAGCCACCGGATCGCGCGCCGGGTGCGGCCGGCGCGGCTCCGTCGAGGGACGGCTCGCGCGATCCGGGTGACCATGGGGATCCTTCAACTCTACGCGGCCGAGCCCTCCAATGGAACCGCGCTACTTGAGGCCCACCGCCTCCCGGAACCGACGCAGCGTCTGGACGTGATCGGCCGGGGTCTTGAGGCCCATGCCGCCAGTGTTCACGCAGAGATGGCTGATCCCGCGCATCGCCTGCCACGCCTGCAGCTCCTGGCCCCAGTCCGCGGGCGGGATCTGCGGCAGGGTCATGCGGCCCTCGATGCCGAACGCCTTGGGGTCGCGGCCGGCCTCGCGGATCATCCCGTGCATCCGATCGACGATCTCTTGCGAGGCCGCGCCCGGGCGGAAGTGCGGCATCCACCCGTCGGCGACGCGCGCCATGCGCCGCTGGACGACTGGGCTCTCGCCGCCCATCCACACCGGGATCGGCCGCTGCACCGGCAGCGGGTTGAGGCCCGCGTCCGAGATGCGGTGGTGCTGGCCCGCGAACGTGACCAGCTCCTTCGTCCAGAGCGCCCGCATCACCTCGACCTGCTCCTCGACGCGCCGCCCGCGCGTGTGGAAATCCTCGCCGAGCGCCTCGAACTCCACCGGGTTCCAGCCGACCCCGACGCCCAGCCGCAGGCGCCCGCCCGAGAGCACGTCCACCGCGGCGGCCTGCTTGGCCACCAGCGCGGTCTGCCGCTGCGGGAGGATGACGATGCCGGTCACGAGCCCGACCCGTCGAGTGGCCGCGGCCAGGAAGCCGAAGAGCACGAACGGCTCGTGAAAGGCGTGGCGATACGTGTAGGGCCCCTTCCACCCGCCGGGCCGCTCCGGGTTGGCGCCCAGCACGTGATCGAAGACCAGGATGTGGGTGAAGCCCATGTCCTCGACCGCCTCCGCGTAGGCCTTGATGGCCCCCGGGTCGTTCCCGATCTCGGTCTGCGGCAACACGACGCCGATCTTCATGTGGTCCTCCTCGGTGGAATGCGCGCGCTCAGCGGCTGCCCGGGACGACGCCGGCCGGGAGCGACTCGACGTGGGCGCAGATGTCGCGGGGGCGGGTGATCCACACGCGGTCGCGGTTTCCCAGGATGTGCTGGAGCGCGCGACGCAGCCGGCGGATGCGGTACGGGCGGCCGAAGACGAAGGGGTGGAGCGAGATCGGGCAGACCAGCGGCTGGCGGGCCGACTGGGCCAGCATCTCGTCGAACTGGTCGGTGATCATGTCCGCGAACTCCTGCGCGGTGTGGTGGTACCAGATCACCCCGCGCGTGTCGTTCACCTCGATCGGGTACGGGATCGAGAGGATGCGGCCCTTGCGGGTGCGAAGCCACACCGGCTGGTCGTCCATGGTCCAGTCCATCACGTAGCGGTAGCCCGCCTCCTGCAGGAGGTCCATGGTGACCGCGCTGTTGGAGAGCCACGGGCT
>DATJIR010000020.1:0-13955 GCA_035493135.1 Verrucomicrobiia bacterium | reverse complement strand
AGCGGGCGCGGCGTGCTCACGAAGTTCCCGTCGGCGAGGGTATTCGCCCGGGCGTCCCTCCGGGTGAGGAAGGCGGGCAGGCCGAAGAGCGTCTTGACGGTGGCGAGGAGGGAGGTGTGGTCGTAGACCTGATGGTCCACCCGCCCCTTGCCGACCCACGGCGACACGAGCAGCGCCGGCACCCGCACCCCCAGCCGATCGAACTTGAACCTCGGGCCCGCCGCGGAGGCGTCGTCCGGGGGCACCGCGGCGGGCGGCGGCACGTGATCGAAGAAGCCGCCGTGCTCGTCGTAGAGCACGACCAGGAGCGACTTGCGCCACACCGCCTCGTTGCCGCGGAGGGTGTCGTAGACCCAGGCGATCAGCCGCTCGCCGTCCAGCAGATGGTGCGGCGGGTGCTGGTCGCTCGCCGGGGTCCCCGGGGCGTCCATGTAGGTGGGCTCGAGGAACGAGTAGTGCGGGAGCGTGCCGGCCCCGACCTCGGCCGCGAACGCCTCGAGGCGCCGGAAGTTGTCGCTCGCGTACCGGTGCAGCGTGCTGAGGCCGAAGGCCTGCGCGTGATCCCCGAAGTACACCGCCCAGGTGCGCCCCGCCGCCGCGAGGTTCTCGTAGATCGTCCGCATCCGGAACCGCGTCGCGAGAAAGCCCGAGAGCGCCTCCAGGTCCGTCGGGCTGTCGATGTACCCGTTGGACGTCGCGGCGTGCACGAAGAACCGGTTGGGCCACGTGGGCCCGGGCGCCGACGAGAACCACCGGTCGCAGACCACGAAGCTCCGGGCCAGGGTGGAGATGACCGGCACCAGCGAGGGATCGAGGCACGCCAGGCCCGCGGCGGCCCGCTCGCTCCCGATCGGCTTGCCGTCCGAGCCCTCCTGCCGGGCGTAGTTGTCGACGAACCCGCTCATGGTGGGCGTGGCCGGGGCGGGCACGCGCTCCTGCCCGAAGACCTGCACGGTGATGTCCTCGAACTGGTGCCCGGGCGTCGGATCCGTGACGTACAGCGCGGGGGCCGTCCCGCGCTCGAGGCGGACCAGGCGCCCCGGCTCGCCGAGGGCCGCGGGCAGGGTCTCGGCCCCGGTCAGCCCGTCGATGCGCTGGGACGCGTCGTCGAGGCGCAGGAACCCCAGCATCCGATCGAACGACTGGTTCTCGAGCATCAACACCACGACGTGCTGGATCTCGTCTTTCCAGGCCATGTCCGGTCCACCTCCTCGCTCGATCGACATCGAGTGTGGCGTCGTGCCCCCGGACGAGTCAACTCCAATCCGTCCCCAGTAGGCGCAGCGAGTTCCTTGACTGCGCCCCGGCTCCACTCCTACCATCCGATTGATGGTCCATCGCACGCGCGCTCGCTCCTTCCCGCGTACTGCATCGCCCGTAATCGCCTCGACAAGGGGGACCCGAATGAGCCGATCTCCGATCTTGGTCTCGTGGACGGTGGTCCTGATGCTGGCCGGTGCGGGCTGCGGCACCATCCCGACCCGACAGCTCATCGCCGACGTGGTGCCGATCCGGGAGAGCCTCCTGACCGCGTGTCCGGCGCCTCCCAGCGACGTGGTCGAGGATCGCATCGACGCGGTCAAGGCCCGCCTGCACCAGCACGCGGTGGTCGACTTCGTCGTCGACGCCATCCGCATCGGCATGGCGCCGCGGCAGAGCCGGGCCGAGCAGATCCGCAAGCTCCACGACCTCAACGCCAACACCCTGAAGAATTTCGGGGAACGGATCCACGAGCGGTTCTTCAAGCACGACCTGGATCGCGAGGGCGTGAAGGCGGACCTCGCCGCCACCCGGGCCCGCGTCGAGGAGTTCAACCAGGTGCTGGTCGCGTACGTGTCGGCCTACGTGGACGGCAAGTACGTCGATCGCTTCGGCAACACCCTCCCCACTCCCGCGATCTCGCGCACCGTCGGGAACACCGAGATCGCGGGGGTCCTGGCCGTGATCATCGACGCGGTGGCGGACTACGTGGTCCGGGGCCCGATCTGGACCGACCCGACGGGGAAGATCTACTATCCCGCCGCCTTCAACGCGGCCGCCCCCGATCTGACCAAGGATCCCAAGGCGACGCCGCTGAAGCCGACGGTGGTCGACGTGCGGATCAAGAGCAAGGGCCAGGGCGACGACGAGGGGACTCCGCTGATCAAGCCCCTGCCGCTCGTCGCGAGCGGCTGTGGCATCGACGAGCCCAAGGCCCAGGCGATCGAGTACCTGGGCCAGACCGCAGGCCTCAAGGCGGCGATGGTCGGCGGGATCACCGGGGGAAGCTTCGGCGGGTTCGGCGCCTCGCTCGGCGCGTTCGGGAAGATCTCGGTGGGCGACAACCAGACCGTGCAGGTCGTCATCAAGACGGTCCTGGGCAAGGTCGCGGAGCGCGTCGCGGCGGACGCGGCCTACCGGGTGTTCTATCGCGTGCCCGACAAGGCCAAGCTGGCGGAGCTGGTCAAGCGCTACCTCGACGAGGTGCACCCCGACGGCGACGGCGCCAAGTAGGCCGGAGCCCGGCGCCTCGCGATGGACACCGCGGCGCTCGGCCGGGTGCTGGTCGCCCTCGTGATCGCGCTCCTCCTCGATCGCGATGCGGCGTGGGGGCAGTCGCCATCCCCCGCACCGCCCGCGGTGAAGGTGGAGACGCGGGCGATACCCGACCGCGACGTCAAGCAGGTCACCGCGCAGGCGATCATCACCGCGCCGCCGCACGTGGTGCGGGCGGTGATCGCCGACCTCGAGCGCTACCCGGCCTTCATGCCGTACGTGAAGGACAGCCGCGTGCTGAGCCGGGAGGCGATGGGGGACGTCCTGAACTATCAGCGCCTCTCGTTCGGGATCCCGTTCGTCCAGGACCGTCACTACGTCATTCGCATCGCCGAGCGGCGATCCCGCGATCCCGACGGCCGGCGCGCCTTCGCGTTCGTCTGGCGCCTCGAGCCCGGCCTGCCGTCCGGCGTCAGCCCCGACGTCGCCGTCCGGGTCTCGGTCAACAACGGCTACTGGGACCTGCGCCCGGTGAAGGACACGGACGCCTCGACCGACGTGCGGTACTGCGTCTTCACCGATCCGGCCGGCTCGCTGCCCAAGTGGGTGGTGGGCATGGCGAACACCGAGGCCGTTCCCGACCTCTTCGCCGCGGTGGCGGGCCAGGCGGCGAGCCCGCGGTACGCCACCGTGCCGTCCCCCCCCGCGGGCGAGACGGTCGCCGAGCGCCCGGCGCTCGGCGACTGCACGGACACCGGCCAGCCCCTGCGCTAGCGGACGGCCCCGGGCTAGGCCGGACGGCCTAGAAGAATGATCCGGACGGAGGATGCCTGCCGCATCGTCCTCGGTCACCATGGAGCGAGGAGGCGGCGATGACCAAGACACGTGACCTGATGGCCGAGCTCGAGCTGACGATGGTGCCTTCGCTGATTCGACCCTCCGAGGGCCCACTGAGCGGGTATCCCGATGAGGCCGGCGATGGAGCCTGCCGACGTCACTTCTGGTGCTCGATCAAGGAGCGCGAGGTCGAGGTCGAGTTCCAGACCGTGCCGCGCCGGTTGCTGGGAACGCGGATCGTCGGCGTGAAGAGCTGCACGGCGTTCGAAGCTCCCGCCGCCGTCGCCTGTGACCGGGTCTGCGTCGACGGCCGATTCCGCAGCCAGTGGCCGGATTCGCTGCGCGTCGGGACCCGGCCGGCGACCTCCCTGCCGTAGGCGGGCGGCCCGAGCCTAGTCCTTCGGCAGTCCGAGGACCCGCTCGGCGAGGATGTTGCGCATGACCTCCGACGTTCCGCCCTGGATCGTGTTGCCCCGGGAGCGGAGGGCACGGTACTGCCAGCGCCCGTCGTCCACCGCCCACTCGCTGCCCTCCCCGAGCGCGGCGTAGGCACCCTGCAGCTCGAGCCCGAGCTCGGCGACCTTCTGCCACGTCTCGCTGAAGAAGAGCTTCGAGGCGGAGCCCGCCGGTCCCGCCGGCTCGCCCTTCACGAGCTGGGTGAGCACTCTCAGGTTCGCGCACCGGAGCGTCTCGGCGTCGATGTAGAGCTGGGCCAGTCGCTGCCGGACGAGGGGATCGCGCGCCGGCGGCGGGCCCGCGCGAGTGGGCCGCCGGGCGAGCTCGAGCAGCTCCGTCAGTCCCTGGCGCAGGATGAGCTGGCGGGTGAGCGTCCGCGGCCCGCGCTCGAACATGAGCGTCGTGATCGCCACCTCCCAGCCGCCGTGTTCGCGGCCCAGCACGTTGCCCTCCGGCACCTCCACGCCGTCCAGGAAGATCTCGCTGAACTCGCTGTCGCCGCTCATCTGGCGGAGCGGGCGCACCGTGAACCCGGGGCTCGCCATGTCCACCAGGAAGTAGGTCAGGCCGCGGTGCCGGGGCGCGGCCGGGTCGGTGCGCGCCAGCACTGTGCACCAGCTCGCGTAGTGCGCGAAGGAGGTCCACACCTTCTGCCCGGTGATCACGTAGGCGCTCGCCCGCCGCTCGGCCCGCGTTCCGAGCGCGGCCAGATCGCTCCCCGCCCCGGGCTCGGAGAAGCCCTGACAGAAGATGTGGTCGGCGGAGAGGATGCGGGGCAGGTGGAGACGCTTCTGCTCCTCCGTGCCGTGCACCATGAGCGCCGGTCCGGCCATGTCGAGACCGATCGCGTTGGCGAGCTCGGGCGCCCGCGCCCGCGCCATCTCCTCGTAGAAGATGACCTGCTCCATGACGCTGCCCCCGCGGCCGCCGTAGACGACCGGCCAGTGCAGCCCCACGTAGCCTGCCGCGTGAAGCCGTCGCTGCCAGTCGATCAGGGCCTTGGCTCGCGCCTCGCGGCCGAGGGCCTGCCGGGTCCTCTCCCAGTCCCTCGGGCAATGCCGCTCGAGCCAGGCGCGCAGCGCGTCCCGGAAGGCGACCTCCGCGGCGGACAGGTTGAAGTCCACCCCGGTAGCCTAGCCAGGATCCCGGCGGGCGGGCAATCCGCCAGATGGAGCATGGCCCTGATGCGAATGGGGCATCGCCCGAGCCGACCTTACCGGCGGCCCGACATCATCTGGCCCGGGAGCCACAGCGCGAGATCCGGAAACGCGAAGAGGATGGCGACCAGCACGATCATCAGGATGACGTAGGGGGTGGTGCCGATGGTGACCTCCCGGGCGCCGGTGCCGGGCATGAGCCCCTGGATCACGAAGAGGTTGAGCCCGACGGGCGGCGTGATGAAGCCGATCTCGAGCCAGACCACCATGATGACGCCGAACCAGACCGGGTCGAAGCCCAGGCCGGTGATGAGCGGGAAGAGAATCGGCAGGAGGATGATCATGACCGACAGCTCCTCGAGCGCATAGGCAATCACGAGGAGAAAGCTGAAGATCACGGTGAAGAGCGCCCACTTGGGCAGCCCCAGCGCGATCACGGTGCCGAGGAGCGCCCTGGGCGCGCCGATCAGCGCGATCACGTGGCTGAAGATCGCGGCGAACACGATGATCAGCATGACCATCGAGGTCGTGCGCACCGTCTCCTGGAAGGCCTGGTTGAGCGTCCGCCAGCCGAGATTGCCGTACCAGCGCGCGAGGACCAGGCTCACCACCGAGCCGAGCGCGGCCGCCTCGGTGGGCGTCACGATGCCGAGGTACATCGAGCCCAGCACCACGAAGATCAGGATCGCGACCGGCGCCACCTCGCCGAAGGAGCGCAGCTTGCTCCGGAAGGAGCCGCGGTCCTCGGTCGCGCGGGGCGCCGAGGCGGGCCAGATCGTCGCGTACCCGATCACGTAGACCGCGAACATCAGGGCCAGCACCACTCCGGGCACGATGCCCGCCATGTAGAGGTGGCCGACCGAGGTCTCGGTCATCACCCCGTAGATGATCATGGGCACCGACGGCGGGATCAGGATGCCGAGGGTGCCGCCCGCGGCGAGCGAGCCGATGATGAGCGGGCGCGCGTAGCCGCGGCGCTCCATCTCGGGGATGGCGATCATGCCGATGGTGGCCGCGGTGGCCACGCTCGAGCCCGACACCGCGGCGAAGATCGCGCAGGAGAAGATGCTGGCGACCGCGAGCCCGCCGGGCAGGAAGCCGACCCACCGCGCCACCGCGGTGAAGAGGCCCTTGCCGATGCCAGAGTGCAGCAGAATGCCGCTCATGAACACGAAGAGCGGGACCGCGATGAACGAGAAGCTCGTCGCGTTGGACCAGGCGATGGAGCCGACCACGCCGAGCCCCACCGTCCAGCCCTTGAGGTAGAGGAGGCCCAGCACCCCGACCACGCCCATGGCGATCGAGATCTCGATCCCCATCGCGAAGAGGAGGAACATCAGCGCGACCAGGAAAGCCCCGAGGCCGGCTTCGCTCACCCCGCCTCCGCCGAGGGAGGCACTTCGTCGCGGCCGGCGCGCGGGCCGAGGGCCGCCTTGAGTTGCCGGCCGAGGGCGCCGATCATGCAGAGCGCCATCAGCAGGAGCCCGGCGGGGATCAGGAGCATGGGCACCCAGAGCGGGTAGAGCATCACCGCGGAGACGCGGCCGTAGCGGAGCGCGGTCAGGGCCGACTGGGTGGTGACCCAGATCACAACGGCCAGGAACGCGACCCCGATCGCGAGGTTGACCGCCCGCAGCCACGCCCGCGCGCCGGGGCGCAGGTGCGAGGTGACGAGGTCCACGCGGACGTGGCCGCCCAGCCGGAAGGTCTGGGCGGCCGCGCCGAAGATCACGAGGAGCAGGAGAAAGGGCCCCACCTCGTCCACGATCAGCTGGGGACGATTGAGGAAGTAGCGCATGAGGACGTCGAAGGAGATCAGCGCCGCCAGGGCCAGCGTGGCGAGCCCGGAGAGCAGCGCGGCGGCCTTCGACAGCCGCCCGATCACGCCGGGGCGCTTACCGGCCAAGCGCCTTCAGCGCCAGATCCATGCCGCGCTTGCCGTCCGCGCCGGTGCGCTGGAGCCAGGTGTCCCACGCGGCCCGGGCCGCCTGGCGCGCCTTCGCGAGCTCTTCCTTGGGCGGATCGACGACCGTCATGCCCAGCTCGGGCAGGCGCTTGCGCGCGCGCTCGTCCGCCGCGGCCGCGTCGGCCCACTCCTTCTCCTCGAGGTCCGTCTCCTTGATGGAGTCGAGCACCACCTGCTGCAGGTCCTTGGGCAGGGCATCCCACGCCTTCTGGTTCGCCACCACCCACTCCTGAGCCGCGCCGGCGAGGTACCAGTAGTCCAGGTACTTGGCCACCTCGAAGAACTTCATCGGCTCCGCGTTCGTGGCCGAGGTCATGGCCCCGTCGACCGTCTTCTTCTCCAGCGCGGAGTAGACCTCCCCGAAGGCGATGCTGACCGGCGAGCCGCCGAGCAGGCGCGTGACGTTGGAGGAGTCGGCGCCGTACACCCGGATCTTCTTGCCCCGCCAGTCGGCCACCGTCCGGATGGGCACGGTGGAGAAGATCTGCTGCGAAGGCCACGTGCTGATGACGAGGAGCTTGAGGCCCTTCTTGGCCAGCATCTCGGTGTAGAAGGGCCGGAGCTGCATCGCCGCCTTCTTGTGCTCGGCCACGCTGCCGGTCATGAAGGGCAGCTCGAGCGGCCCCATCTCGAGGAGCACGTCGGTCAGGTACGACGCGAGGATGGTGCCGATCTCGCTGCGCCCGTCGAGCACAGCCGGGATCAGCTCCGGCCCCGGGTAGAGCGAGGAGGCGGGGTGGACGCGGATCTCCATGCGGCCCTGCGACTTCTCCTTCACCTTGGCGGCGAAGGCATTGTAGTTCACGGTGTGGTAGTAGGTGGGCGCCGCCACCGTCGGCAGGTTCCAGACGATGGGCTTGGCCTGGGCCTGCGCCGGAGCCGGAACCACCGGGGCGCCGCCGGCCACGAGGGCCGCCGCGAGCGCCGTGAGAACCGCCAGGTTGAGCGTCTTCATCGACGCCTCCTCATCTAGGGGTCGGATCGGTCCGGCGATGATAGCAGGAAGGGCGCGCGACGGCCGTGCGTCTTTTCCCGGCGTTCCGCGGCGCCACAGGCGTCACGTTGACTCGAGTGGTCATTCATGATATAAGATATATATTAAATAGACCGCGAGAAGAGGAGACCTGCATATGCGCACATTGATGCCATGGACCGGGATGCCGGGGGCGAGCGAGATGGACCGCCTGTTGAATCGTTTTCTCGAGGGTAAGCTCGAGGAGCAGTCCTCGGCGGGTGCCGAGTGGGCGCCGAGCATGGATGTCTCGGAGACCAAGGACAGCCTGATTGCGAAGCTCGAGGTCCCCGGGATGGATCCCAAGGACATCCAGATCTCCCTGCAGGAGAATCTGCTGACGATCAAGGGCGAGAAGACGCAAGAGCAGGAAGAGAAGGAAGAGCACTTCCACCGGGTCGAGCGCACCTACGGGATGTTCGCCCGGAGCGTGAGGCTGCCGGTAACGGTGGACGCGAGCAAGGTGGCGGCGAGCTTCAAGAACGGCCTGCTGACCATCACCCTGCCCAAGACCCCGACGTCCAGGGGCACGACCATCCCGATCAAAGCCGAGTAGTGGAAGCAGCGCGGGGCCGGGAGAGCCGACCCCGCGGCGCTGCTCAGGGGCTATCGTGACCGGCCCCGCCCAGATCCGGCCCTCTATCTGGTGACGCCGGCCGGGGGGGCGGCGGGCGGTCGAAGGCCGGCATACCGCTGGGCGCAGTCCACCAGCGCGTCCACCGCCTCCTCGGTCGTGTCGAAGGCGCACGCGATCCGGACGACGCCCTCGCGCGGGGCGCCGCGCCGGGAGAAGCTGTAGCCCTCGGCGACCAGCCCATCCCACACCGGCTGCGGCAAGGCGACGAGGACGAGGTTGATCTCGGGGGCGCTCGCGAAGCGCACCCCGGGGATCTTGGCCAGTCCCTCCCGGACCCGCTGGGCCATCGCGTTGGCGTGACGGGCGTTCCGGAGCCAGAGACCGCCCTCGATGAAGGCCTCGAGCTGGACGGAGAGGAAACGCATCTTCGAGTACAGGTGCCCGCCACGTCGGCGGCGGTATCGCATGCTCTGGGCCAGCTCGCGGTTGAAGAACACCACTGCCTCCGCCGCGAGCGCCCCGTTCTTGGTGGCGCCGAAGGAGAGCACGTCGACGCCCGCCTTCCAGGTGGCCTCGGCCGGCGTGCAGCCGAGGCGGGCGACCGCGTTGGCCAGGCGGGCGCCGTCCATGTGCACCCACATGTGCCGCGCGCGCGCCGCCTCGGCGATGGCCCGTACCTCGCCGAGGGTGTACACCGTGCTCGCCTCGGTGCCCTGGGTGATGCTGACCGCGCGCGGCGGCACCTCGGTGGCCGGACGCGCCCCCGCCTCGTCGACCATGCGCGCCAGCTCCGCGACGACGATCTTGCCGTCCACGCTCGGCACCGGGATCGTGCGCGCGTTTCCCCCCGACCAGAACTCCGGCCCGCCGCACTCGCTCCCGTGCAGGTGGGCCTGGTCGGACAGGTAGATGGCCCCGTAGGGCGCGGCGACGATCGCGGCGCAGAGCCCGTTGGCCGCGGTGCCGGTTCCCACCGGATACACGTCGACGGCGGTCTCGAACAGCGCCCCGAAGCGGGCCGCGAGGCCCTCGGTGGCCGGATCCGCCCCGTAGGGCGCAGTATCCCCCGCGTTGGCGGCCCCGATCGCCGCCAGGATCTCGGGGGCGGCGCCGGACACGTTGTCGCTGTAGAAGTTCTTCTTCACGCTCACGGAGGCCTCCTTGGCTCGGCGGGCTCGGGACTCGCGCCCGCGACGGCCCGGTCGCCGCGGCAGGTCCACCATAGGCGAGGACGTGCCGGGCGGCAACCCGCGGGATCGAGGGCTTCCGACGCCACGTGGCGCGCGGGCGGGAGTATGATCCGCCGTCAGGGAGGCGACCCCATGAGCGACGTGCCGACGTTCGGACGCTACACCGAGATCCCGGTGGACCGGATGACACTGGAGCAGCGAGAAGGATACCGATTCCTCGTCGAGGGCCCACGCGGCCGGCTCCCCGGGCCGTACAAGGTGTGGGTGCACAACCCGCGGCTGGTGCACGCGGCGGCCCCGCTCGGCCAGCACTTCACCCCGGGCCCGTCGTCGGTGTCCGAGCGCGAGCGTGAGATCGCGGTCCTCGTCATCACCAGCGCGTGGCACTCGGCCTATCCCGCCGCCGCGCACGAGAAGCGCGGCCGGGAGGTCGGCCTGCCCGCCGCCACGGTGGAGGCGATCGTCGGTGGGCGGCCGACCTCCTTCCCCGACGCCCGCGAGCAGGTCGTCTACGAGATGGCGCTGGCCCTCGCGGGGGGCGCCTCGTTCCTCAGGGCCTCTACGACCGGGCGGTCGCCGCGCTGGGGCACGAGGGCGTCACCGACGTCATCGTCCTGATGGGCTACTACACCGCGGTCTCGCTCACCATGAACTTCTACGCGGTGCCGGCCGGCAGCCCCGGCCTGGCGCGCTGACGCGAGGTCGCACCGAGTCGCCTCTTCCCGGTATCGCTTACCGTCCCGGGGGCTCTGCCCGGGCGTCGGGGGCGTCCGGCAGCGCCTCGTCCATCTTCGAGACCAGCCCCTCGATATCCGTCTCCTCGGCCAGCGAGGCATCTCCCGGCGATCGATCTCGCTCGATGTCGAGACGCTCTGCGATGCGGCGCACGATGCGAAGCGTCGCGGTCGATTCCTGCTCGGCGAGCAGATTGATCTGCAGGTCCAGGTGCGCCCGTCTCTCGGCCTGACGGGTCATCTGGTTCTGACTGATCAGGATCCAGATGGAGAGGAAGATCGACTCGAGCGAGACCACCATGGTCAGCAGGTTGAACGGAAAGGGGTCGAACGGCCCAATGCCGCGCACCCATCCCGCGTTCACCCCGATCCACACGATGAACCAGACCAGGTGCGTGATCGCGAAGGTCGCGGTGCCGGCCGCCTGGGTCAGCGCCCCCGCGATCCGCTCGCTGGTCGACCGGGCTCGGAGCTGCTGCTCCTCAAGGCGGGCGACCCGCCGCACGTTGGGCGGCACGACGGAATCGTCGGCGCACTCCGGATCTCGCCACCCGTCCGCGTCGGTCACGGTCACGAACAGCACGCGCCGTGCCAGTACCGAGGACGGGCACGCGATATGCGTGAAGGAGTGGACCACGACCGCCGCCACCGCGCGGCTCAAGGAGGCCACGAGATGCCCGCATCGAAGACGACCGAGCCGAGCCCGCGGGGCCGGCGAGCCGAGAAGGACGCGATCGCCCTGCTCGAGGAGGATCACGCACAAATTTGGCGCCTGCTGGGCCAGCTCGAGAAGACCACCGGCAAGGCCACGACCAGGCGCGAGAAGCTCCTGGCCGCCATCGAGCAGGAGCTGACGCTCCACACCAAGATCGAGGAGGACGTCTTCTATCCCGCCTTCTTCGACGCGTGCCGCAAGAGCGACGACAAGGAGCTCTACTACGAGGCGATCGAGGAGCACCACGTCGTCGATCTCGTGCTGCCCGAGCTGAAGGACACCGGCCCCGGCACCGACCGGTTCGCGGCCAAGGCCAAGGTCCTGAAGGATCTGGTGGAGCACCACGCGGGCGAGGAGGAATCCGAGATGCTCCCGCGCGCGCGGAAGCTGATGGACCGCGAGGATCTGCTACGCCTCGGCGCCGAGATGGAGCGCGCCAGGGAGTCGGCTCGGGCGAGCATCCTGGACAAGCTCACCGGGCTGATCCGGTCCTGACTCGGCCGGAAAACCCTACCGACCGCCGGAAGAGTTGACCGGCGCGTCGGGGGTGCCCGCAGGACGGCCGAGCCGCGAAGTCCACGTCGTTGCTGAGTATGCGGGATGGCACGGATGATGCCATCCCAGGGCTTCATGAGACGCGGACTGCTCCTCTTCCTCGTGCTTCTCGTCATCGTCGCGGGGGTGGTGATCTATCGGCTGCCCGCCGCGACTCCGGTGAGAGAGATGCTGCGCTCGGTGAAGGACACCTCGCAGGACGCGGCGACCACCTCCAAGGTCAAGACCGCCCTGCTGCTCTCCAAGCACGTGTCGGCGTTCGACATCAAGACCACGACTACCCGCGGCGTCGTGAGCCTGACGGGAGAGGTGCCCAGCGAGGAGACCCGGCGGCTCGCCGGCGCGATCGCGCAGGACACCTCCGGGGTGACCCAGGTCCAGAACGACCTGGTGGTCAATCCCGGCGCGGGCCGCAATCCGGCGATGGCGAACCTGGGCGACCGCATCGCCGACCTCGAGGTCAAGACCATCGTCATCGACCGGCTCGCCCGCGCTCCCGAGCTCAAGGACAAGCGCCTGACGGTACAGGTCGCGAAGCAAGTCGTGACGCTCGAGGGAACGGTCGACTCGCCCGCGCAGAAGCGGGCGGCCGAGGACATCGCGATCCAGGCCCCCGGGGTGCAGAACCTCGTCAGCCAGCTCACCGTGGCGGACGGCCAGGCCGGCCCGGAGAGCGTCGACGACCGGCTCGCCCGGCGCGTCGAGTTCGAGCTCTACTCCACGAAGGCGGTATCGCTCAAGACGGTGCAGATCCGATCTCAGGACGGCACCGTCGTGCTGAGCGGATCGGTTCCGTCCCGCGCCGAGAAGCTGCTGGCCGAGAAGGTGGCCCAGTCGGTGGAGGGCGTGAAGAAGGTCGTCAACAACCTCAGTGCCCAAGAGCCGACGGCCGGCTAGGCGGCGACCGGCGGCGGGGCGATGAGCGGACCCCGGCGCGCGTTCCTGCGTCACTCGCTCCTAGCCCTCGCCGCGCCCCTCATCCTGTCTCGCGGCCTGGCCGCCGCCGAGCCGCCCGCGCGCCCCCCGAGCCCGAGCCGGCTGAGCGTCCGCGCCCACGGCGCGAGGGGCGACGGCGAGGCCAGCGACACGCGCGCGATCCAGCTCGCCATCGACGCGGCCGGCCGCTCCCGCGGCACCGTGTACTTCCCGCCCGGCCGCTACCGCTCGGGCACGCTGCGGCTGCGGAGCCACGTCACACTCCACCTCGACGCCGGCGCGATCCTGGTCGCGAGCCGGGACGACGCCGACTTCGATCCGGTGGAGGAGCTCGGCCACGAGTCCTTCGCGGACGACGAGACCTCGTCCTTCCGGTTCGCCCTCCTCCAGGGACACGGCCTGGAGCACGTCCGCATCGTCGGGGCCGGACGGATCGACGGCAACCGCACGAGCCGCGACGGGCCCAAGCCGATCGCGCTCAGGGAGTGTCGCCGGATCGAGATCCGCGACGTCACGATCGCCAACGCGGGCAACTACAACATCAGCCTGCTGGGCTGCGACGGGGTGGACGTCGTCGCGGTCACCATCCAGAACGGCTACTCCGACGGCATCGATCCCGACTGCTGCCAGAACGTCCGGATCGCCGGCTGCCGCATCGATTCCCGCGACGACGCGATCGCGCTGAAGACGAGCTTCGCCCTGGGCGTCCGTCGGCCGACCCGGAACGTGACGGTGACCGGCTGTCACCTCACCACCATCCACAACGCGCTCAAGCTGGGCACCGAGTCCACCGGCGACTTCGAGCACATCGTCTTCCGCGACTGCACCGTCGTCGGGCGCCGGCACGCCTGGAAGGGCGACCTGAGCTCGGGCGTCGCGATCGAGACGGTGGACGGCGGCCGCCTCGCGCACGTCTCGGTGTCGGGCATCCGGATGAGCAATGTCCGGGCCCCGGTCTTCGTCCGGCTGGCCCAGCGGGGCCGCGGCCAGGACGTGCCCGCCGCGGGACGGCTGCAGGACATCTCGATCTCGAACGTCGTGGCGGTGGGCGCGATGACCGCATCCTCCATCACCGGCATCCCCGGGCATCTCGTCTCCCGGATCTCCCTGAAGAACATCCGGATCACCGCCCGGGGCGGCGGGGAGGCCGACGCCGTCGATCAGCCGGTGCCGGAGCTCGAGAAGAGGTACCCCGACGCCTACATGTTCAACGATCTCCCCGCCTACGGCCTCTTCTGCCGGCACGTGGACGGCCTGGAGCTGGACGGGATCGACCTGCGCGTCGATCGGCCGGACGCGCGCCCGGCGCTGGTGCTCGACGACGCGAGCCGCGTCGTCATCCGGG